>NZ_JPVQ01000012.1 GCF_000772965.1 Ureibacillus massiliensis 4400831 = CIP 108448 = CCUG 49529
AAAATCAACATTTATTAGCGATTTATATAAATTATTTTTGACAATACGAGGGAATAGAACAAGGTGGTTATATGGAAAACCCGTTATATAAGGGAGATGACAAAACAGGAGGCTACCAATTTTATGTTTATGATAGAGAGGGTGAGGAATGTTTTCGCTGCAAAACTTCTATTGTAAAGGAAGAAATCTCATCAAGAAAAACTTTCTTTTGTCCAAATTGCCAGCAATAAAAAGTATTTTGGAAACATATATTTTGGGGGATTTAACGGATTCCGCGGAGCTGGTGTATTAACAAATTAGTAGACGAACATAAAAAAACAGGTGAAATGTGTGTGTTATTTAATAACATTAGGGAAGATAAAGAATGTGGAGTTTGTATATATCTAACTCCACATTCTTATGATTTGAAACTAATTTTATGCAATCTCATTATGCTATTTGATAAAGGTTAATCGATTGTTTGAAATCCGATCAATTTTTACGTGGCAAACTCAAATCAAAGGATTCCTTAATAAGTTCGATTTTGCAACGTTCAATTGTTTCATGATTACTTAACGTTCGTTGCTACGTCTGCAATTAAAGTTAAGTATTCATCAATAGTGTATTGAATAGAAAGTGGGTTTGGGTTACCAGCAGCTGCTAATGGTGTATTGTCTTCGATAACGACAATGTTACCAGCAGCAATTGCAGGAACTTTCCCTAAAATAGGATCTGCTTGTAAAGCGGCTAATGTATCTTTAGTTCCATAAGTAATAAACAGATCTGTGTCGTTTAATACATCAGCATTTTCAGTACTTACTTGAATGTAAAAACTGTCATCTGTAATTAACTTTTTAATGCCTTCAGGATACTCCATACCTAAATCTAATAAGAATTCGCCACGTGGGTCTGCAGGTGTATAAATAAAGAAGCTTGATAAATCTGCTATGTTAAACATACCGAATGCAGCTTTCTTTCCTTTAATAACAGAGTACTCATTTGCTTTATCAGCGATTAACTTTTCTGTTTCGGCTACTAATTTCTTACCTTCTTCTTCCATGCCCATACCTTTAGCGTTTAATAATACTTGGTCACGCCATGGTGCTACCCAAGGAGTTTCTTCATAAGGTACAACTGGAGCAATTAAGCTTAATGTTTCGTATTCTTCTTGTGTAATACCAGAATAAGCAGCAAGAATAACATCTGGATTACTATCTGAAATTGCTTCAAAGTCTAAACCATCCGAATCTTGGTATACTGTGGGATTTTCTTCACCGAGTTCTTTTAATTTTTCAGCAGTCCAAGGTAATAAACCAGAATCATCTTGGATTCCGTAGTTTGCAGCAGAGAAACCTACAGGTACTACACCAAGTGCTAATACAACATCATGATTAGCCCAAGCTATAGTCGCAACTCGTTCAGGTTTTTCATGAATTGTTGTTTCACCAAAGGCATGCTTAATGACAATAGGGTACTCACTGTTGCTTTCTTTTTCAGTTGTTGATACATCAGCAGTGGATCCATTATTTGTTGAACTGTCATTGCCACAAGCGGCAAGAACCAAAACAAAGATGGAAGTAATTAAAAATAATAATGACTTGTTCATTATGAATAGCCTCACTTTATTTGTAATTCTTTCTTTTAATGATAAAGATTATCATTATCATTTATATGAATTTATCATACTCTAAATTTTGTCAATGTCAATAAGTTTTGAGAATGATTTTCAATTAGAATTTGCTTTTAAAAGGTAATTAGTTAATATAAAATGCGAGAAAAATCATCAAAATATCCATAAGTAAAAATCTCAATGTGAAACTTTAACCCAATTAAATCCCTTCCATTTCAAGACTGATTTCTGTTAGAATAATGATTCTGATCATCACAATATATTTTTCATTAATAATAGATGTCCAAGTGTTTGATAATAAGTTAAGATGCGTGATATAAGTGTAAAAGAAGAAAACCTTTTACTTATTTATTTCGAATATTCGTTAAAGTTGTACCTATAATGAGAGGATTTGAGTTTAAAATGATAGATAATTTCTGGCGTGATTTACCACGACCATTTTTTGTACTTGCACCAATGGAGGATGTAACAGATGTTGTTTTTCGACATGTAGTGAGTGAGGCAGCTAGACCTGATGTGTTTTTCACTGAGTTTACAAACTCGGATAGTTACTGTCACCCAGAAGGACACAAAAGTGTGCGAGGACGTTTGCTGTTTACAGAAGATGAACAACCAATTGTAGCACATATATGGGGAGATAAGCCTGAATATTTTCGACAAATGAGTATTGGAATGAAGGAACTTGGGTTTAAAGGCTTGGATATCAATATGGGTTGTCCTGTTCCTAATGTAGCATCTAAAGGAAAAGGAAGCGGGCTTATCCTTCAACCGGATCTTGCTGCAGAGCTAATACAGGCAGCCAAAGCTGGCGGATTGCCTGTAAGTGTAAAGACAAGGCTCGGTTTTACAGAAGTAGAAGAGTGGCGAGACTGGCTTACACATATATTGAAACAAGATATTGCAAATCTTTCTATTCATCTGCGTACAAGAAAGGAAATGAGCGCTGTAGCTGCGCATTGGGAGCTAATTCCGGAGATTAAAAAACTTCGTGACGAGATAGCACCTGATACGCTTTTGACGATTAATGGGGATATACCTGATCGTCAAACTGGGTTGCAGCTTGTTGAACAATATGGTGTTGATGGAGTAATGATCGGCCGAGGGATTTTTAAAAATCCATTTGCCTTTGAACAGGAGCCAAAGGAACATAGCAGTGAGGAATTGCTGGATCTTTTAAGATTGCATCTTGACCTCCATGATAAATATTCAGTAGAGTTAGAGCCACGTCCATTCACAGCCCTTCATCGCTTTTTCAAAATATATGTCAAAGGTTTCCGTGGAGCGGGTGAATTAAGAAATCAACTGATGAACACGAAATCAACAGATGAGGTACGTGCGATGCTTGATAATTTTGGGAAGAATGTTGATGGAATAGAGATAATAGAATGATGTAGTTTCAATATTAGATTACATTGTGAATTAAAGTGGCTATTATGAATCCTGAATTAAAATCGGATACATACTAGCCACTTTTTGTTTAATTAAATAGGGAAACTTGTTTAACTCCTTAGAAATAAATTAAACAGATGGTCTTAAGGTACTTAGACCTCAGATTGACAGTCTGTTAATCTATTAAATTATGGATAAAATGAATTCACAACTAATAAAATTCTATTTGGATGCAATCCATTACAGTAAATTAGTGTGCAATCATTTCATGTGCAATCGTATGTCCATCCATGTGCGCTGGATAATATGTTGGCCAATTTTCTACTTCCTTAAGTAATGCCGCTCGATCATCACCCGAATATAAATGGAAGTGACCTGATTTTTCTGGTGCGATAATATGATCACTAAATTGAATTTTATACGCTAATAGAGGACATTTCCTTTTGTCCATCGTTTCCACTGATAAATCCGTGAACTAAAAGGTTCTCGGATTTTTTTGTGTAGTATTTCAAGCATAACTTCCAGTCTGAAATTTGAACTCGAAAATTAAGAAGAATAAAAACATAGCAAAAAGCCACTATAAGTAAACGAAAATTAATAAATAGGGAGAGTAGCAATGAGAAGTTTAATACGAATCTTAATGGTTTTAGCACTAGTATTTGGTAGTTTAATGGGTAGTACAATCAGTGCAAATGCCCAAGTAGATTATCTTCCCAATGCGGGAGTTTTCATCAATGGGAAAGTGGTTGATGGAATTAATCCGATCAAAGAAAATGGCGTGTACTATTTACCGTTTGTCGATCTTGCCAAAATTTTAAATTACAATAGCATCAAGTTTGAGGAAAAAAACAGAGCCTACGAAATAACGGATGGCTCTACTATAATACGAATTGCATTAGGTGGGACAAGAGCGAAAAAAGGTAATGAATATGTAAACATTGAACCACCAAGATGGATTAACGAAACGGCTTATGTTTCTTTACATGCAGCAGGTGCATTATTTAACTCATATATCACATTCAAAAAGGAAAATGGTTCTATTCAAATCGAAAATCCTGCTACAAAATATGTAGTGCACTTAGGAGATACATTGTACAATATAGCCCGTATCCATCATATTAGCGTTGACGAGTTAAAAAGAATAAACAATCTTACTTCAAATTTGATTTTGGATGGGCAAGTATTAAAGCTACCAAGTCCTGATGCTTCCTCATCCAAAGGAGAAATAGAGCCGATAAAAGAGAAGGAACCAGTCAAAAATAATAGTAAGGATACTGTGGCTCAACAAATAAAGAATATTCTTGAAGATGCCAAGAAATACATCGGAGCAAAATATAAATTCGGTGCAACATTAGCAGAAGCGCCAAATTTATTCGACTGTTCATCCTTCACTCAATATGTCTTTGGGAATTTTGGACTACAGCTTCCTAGGGTATCTAGAGATCAAGCAAGCAAAGGTATAAATGTTCCGACGTCCAATCTAAAAGCGGGAGATTTAATGTTCTTTACAATGAATGACACTTATACGGATGGAAGAGTGGCCCATGTTGGAATCTATATGGGTGATGGAAATATGATTCATGCTTCTACATCAAAAGGTGTAATGATTACAACGAATGTATTGCAAAACACTTACTGGGCGAAAAATTATCTGTTCTCAAAACGAGTTATCCAATAATTTTCATTGTTAAAGAGCGTTTCCAAATTGGAGACGCTCATTTTTGTGAACTACCTCTACTATTTGTCTTTGTACTGCTTCTTTATCTTTTGATTTGCTTTCTTTTATAACTATTTGATATTTTGAGACAACTTTTTTGACATAAAAAAGGTATTAATATATGAGAGGAAAATTAGAAGGGCAGGGCAGTTTTTAGAAAGAAGGGAAGAAGACATTGTTCTAATTTTTTTCAGTTTAAAAAATGATTGAAGCTAGAAATATTGAAGGAGTATTAATGATGAAACCAACTAGACTATCGTATACAATTTTTATAACCCTTGGAATTACTTTAATTGCAGTGATGACATATTTTTATACTCAAGGTCATAACAAGAAGGAATCGATAGACAAGAAAGGGGAAAATGAGAAAATTGAACAATCCAAATACAATGGTGTAGAAATAATCACAAATACATATGAAGAAGATACATATCATAAGGCTATCCATTATCCTAAATTTGAAAAAGAATCATTAAATGAAGAAATAAAAAAATACGTTTCAAAGAAGGAACAAGGTTTCCATAACGAATTAAGCCAATATAAGAAAGATGCCTTAAAACAGCGACCTGCTCAAATGTATCTGACTTTTAATATATACCCAGCTATGGATCAACTTTATTCTATTGTATTTACCGAAGAAAGTTATATAGGCGGTGCCAATTCTCGCCAAAGCAACACAGTTTTTCTTGTAGACTTAAAAAACGAACAATTTATAAAACAAACTGAGATAATTAATAACACAAAAGAAAATAGAGAAAAACTATACAATCTTTTATTTAAAGCGTTTAAGCAGTCTGAGGAATACAGCTCCTTTCTAATTGAAGAAGATTTAAAAGGCTGGATTGAAAAGAAGGATAATAAGTTATTATCCAATATGTATTTAACGAATCAAGCAATCGTGTTTGAATTTGACAAATATGAGGTTACTGCTGGCGCTGCCGGAATGCCTAAAATTACTTTACCTTTTGAACAGGTAAGTGAAATAGTATCTGCTGAATGGCTTGATAGATTAAATTTACAAGATACCACTAATAACAATGAATCAGCCGAATCTAATGAGAACATAACGGAAAAAGAGGCAGATCAAGAAAAAGCGACGGAGGAAGATTTGACAAAAGACCCATCCTCTACAGAGAAAAGAGTTGCACTTACTTTTGATGATGGACCGCATCCCCAAAATACGCTTACTATTTTGGAATTGTTAGATCAACATGACGCTAAAGCAACCTTTTTTATGCTTGGTAGTAGGGTAGATTTCTATCCGAATATTGCAAAGAAAGTGGCGGAAGATGGTCATGAAATTGGAAATCATACATGGGATCATAAAGATTTAACGACACTTAGTCCAGAAAAAATCATACAGGAAATTCAAGACACAAATGAAATTATTTTAGAGGCAACAGGTTATAATACAACAGTTTTACGACCTCCTTATGGTGCGACGAATAAAGAAGTAGAAAATAGTGTAGATATAGCATCCGTTTTATGGACTATCGATACATTGGATTGGCAGTCTCATGAACCTGAAGCAGTACTAGAAATTGTAAAAGAGAATGTTAAAGATGGTTCAATCATTTTAATGCACGATATACATGAATCAACTATTAAAGCGGTGGAACTTGTTTTGAACTATTTAGAGGAAAATGGTTATAAGTGCGTAACTGTTTCTGAAATCCTATAGCTGAATAGTTGAAAAAAGAAAATGAGAAATCTTTAATCGGCGGTGTAAAAATGAAAATAAATTCGATGGAAAGGCTATTATCTATTCGAAGTTTCGCCCGGATTATCCCGAGCAATTAATAATCGACTTAATAAAAGAAAGTAAGCTGAATGTAAATTCCTCTATTGCGGACATAGGGGCTGGAACAGGCATTATGACCAAAAAATTTTTAGATCAAGGCTTTAATGTGTATGCGGTTGAACCAAATGAAGAGATGCGTATGGCTGCTAAAGAATATTTAAAAGATTACAAAGGCTTCATTCTAATTAATGGTTCTGCTGAAAACAAAACGTTAGATAATCAGACAATTGATTTAATCGTTGTCGCTCAAGCATTCCATTGGTTTAATATGAAGAATTTTCGAGAAGAGAGTCAAAGAATTTTAAAACCACATGGTAAAGTGGCTATTATTTCGAATGAACGTATAACGGAGGATACCATTAATAAAGAAATAGCTGAGACGTATTATAAATATTGCCCTAACTTTAAAGGATTTTCAAATGGATTAATGGGATCAACAGAAATTTACGATAACTTTTTTCTAGGCTCTTACACATTAAAAACCTATGATAACCCTTTAATTTATAATAAAAGTACTTTCATTGGTCGCCATATGTCCTCGTCCTTTTCATTAACGGAGGATGACCCCATGTATCCAATGCTTGTAGAATCGTTAAGTAATCTATTTGATAAACATAGTAAGGATGGATATTTAATCCTGCCTAATATTACGAAATGTTGGTGCGGGATTATTAACCGCTAAAATTAGTTTGAACTTCATTTTTTTGTTGACGCTCCTCATTTTCTATATCATAATGGATAAATATAATGCCCGAGCTTTACGGGAGAGGTTCATAGCTGATACCCTCTATAAAAAACTATGGAAACATGACATTACGCCATGTCCATAAAAGGACATGGCTTTTTTAATTGCTTCATAGTTTTATATAGCGATCTAGTTAAAACCTCTCTTGAAAAGTGTTGGGAAGCATTTTCAAGGAGGTTTTTTTATGTCTGGCCGAAAAAATACAGAAGGTTTGGAAGATTTAACACTATTAGGGAACCAAAATACACAGTATGCTTCAGATTATGCCCCTGAAGTTTTAGAGTCTGTCGATAGCCTTCATTCGAATCGAGATTATTTTGTAAAGTTTAACTGCCCAGAGTTTACGAGTCTTTGTCCAATTACAGGTCAACCTGACTTTGCGACAATTTACATTTCATACATTCCGGATAAAAAGATTGTAGAAAGTAAATCTCTGAAGCTATATTTATTTAGTTTCAGAAACCATGGTGATTTTCATGAAGACTGTGTGAACATCATCATGAATGATTTAATTAAGTTACTTGATCCACGATATATTGAAGTTTGGGGGAAATTCACTCCTCGTGGGGGAATTTCAATTGATCCTTGGTGTAACTACGGAAAGCCTGGAACGAAATTTGAAGAAATGGCAAATTACCGTTTAATGAATCATGACCTAAATCCAGAAAAAGTGGATAATCGATAATTATATAATCCTTTGAATAAGGAAGAGGTTTTAACTACCCTCTTAAAAAAACTAAGAAGAAACAGCATTTCTCTTAGAGTGCTGTTTTTTTCATTAAAGGAGTGCTTTATAGATGAAACAAGGAAAAGCAATCGTTGTGTTTAGCGGTGGTCAAGATAGTACGACTTGTCTTTTTTGGGCAAAGGAGCGATTCTCACAAGTAGAAGCAGTGACGTTTGATTATGGGCAAAGGCATCGTCTTGAAATTGAATGTGCAACACAGATTGCTAAGGAGCTCGGTGTGAAGCATCATATTCTAGACATGTCGCTTTTAAATCAGCTTGCACCTAATGCATTAACAAGAAACGACATTGAAATTGTAGACGGAAAAGATGGAGAGCTGCCTTCGACTTTTGTACCTGGTAGAAATCTTCTTTTCCTTTCATTTGCGGGTATTTTAGCGAAACAAGTAGGAGCAAAACACATAGTCACAGGCGTGTGTGAGACAGATTTTAGCGGATACCCGGACTGTCGCGATATTTTTATAAAATCCTTAAACGTAACATTAAATTTATCAATGGACGATTCCTTTGTCATTGAAACTCCATTAATGTGGCTGAACAAAGCGGAAACTTGGGAGCTTGCTGACGAGTTAGGAGCATTAGATTTTGTCCGAGAAAGAACGCTAACTTGCTATAACGGAATTATTGCTGATGGATGCGGGGAATGTCCTGCTTGTAAATTACGAAAAAATGGACTGGAAGAATACTTGGGCTTTAAGCAAGGGCTTTAAGGAATTTGGAATTCATGAAGGGTACACTGTGCAGTTATAGCTAAATGCCTTGTTTGTGAATAATTAATAAAGGAGAAAAATCATGAGAATTGTATTTTATTTATTATCTATTGTTATTGCAAATGTAGTAACAGCTAGATTCGCACCTTTGGAGTTAGGTGTATTTATCATTCCGATGGGGACACTTTTTGTGGGAGCAACGTTCATTTTCCGAGATCTTGTACAAAATAAATATGGTCGTGCGAAAACCTATTTATTTATTTTCATAGCATTATTTTTATCAGCAGGAGTTTCATTTTCACTGGGTGATACATTGATGATTGTAGCAGCATCGGCCCTTTCATTTTTAATCGCTGAAACTGCTGATACTGAGATTTATACAAGATTAAAATTACCAATGGCTTGGCGTGTATTTTATAGTGGAATTGTAGGAGGACTATTTGATTCGGTCGTATTTGTTATTGTAGGATTGAGTCCGCTAGGAGCAGGTTTTTTACCGTGGGAAGCTGTGCCAGCAGCTATCGTAGGGCAAGTAATCGTAAAAACAATCATACAAATGATTGGTGCTTTAATTTTAAATCAAATTCATAGCGTGAAAGAGAAGGATATGCTCTCAGCATAAAAGTTAGTAAGGCTTAGTTGAAATTATAAAAGGAAAAGAACGCATTTCTAATAGGGGAATCCGTTCTTTTATTTTTTATATGAAAGTGTATCATAATTTTTTGAAGTTAAATCCCTAAAAAATTATGAAGGTTGATTAACCTTTAGATGGCACAAATAGTGTGAACACTAATGCTACAATGGCCAAGATTGTCATGAAGTAATAGGCATCACTTGAACCTAAGATTGAAGCAAGTGTACGAATAGCTTCAAGCGTAGCATTTGGTGTTTCTTCTACCAATATTTCTGCATGGCTTGTAGATTGCGCAGTAAATATTGTAATCACCACAGCTGTCCCAATAGCACCTGCAATTTGACGTACTGTATTATTCACAGCTGTTCCATGTGTCACAAGAGTTTTTAAATTTTCTTAATGTTTTTATGATTTTGAATTGCGCGCGAATTAAATAGAAGAAAAACTCTTTTTTAATTAGTAATATAAACCTTCCTTCGTTAAAATTTATATTAAAACATACCTTGACAAAATGCTTATAAAGGAATAAGCTATACTATTGTAAAATAATATTTTGTAAATTTAATATAAATTTGATTAAAACTTTGTAAACTTTTTTAAGTTTTAATCGTTCTATACTAACGAAAAGAAATACGAGGTAGGTGTTAAAAAATGGAAGGTTTAATTAATAAGAAAGAGGGCTTTTTAAACAAGTTCTTTGGACTATATTTATTAGCTGTTTTAATGCTATGGATTAAAACATATATTACGCAGGCAACACAATTTAACTTAGGTGTTGAAGGATCACTTCAACAGTTCCTTTTATTTATAAATCCATTAGGATCTGCTCTATTTTTCCTTGGAGTATCATTTATTTTTAAAGGTCGAGGAAAGTATGTATTACTAGTTGTGATGTATACTCTAATGTCGATTCTTTTATACGCAAATGCTGTTTATTATCGATTCTTTAGTGACTTTATTACATTGCCAACAATCTATCAAACACAAAACTTTGGAGATTTAGGTGGTAGTGTTCAATCATTACTAATGCCTTATGATATTTTATTCTTTGTAGATGTATTTTTCTTAATTTACCTATGTTTAACTAAAAGAGTTAAAAAAGACTATAGTCGTATTGGCTATAAAAAAGCAATTGCAGTGATTGCATTTGTTGTCGGTATTTCTGCTGTGAATCTTGGATTAGCTAACGCTGATCGCCCACAATTATTAACTCGCGGTTTTGACAGAACTTATATTGTAAAGTACTTAGGAATGTATAACTATACGATTTACGACGCTACTGAAACGTTAAAAGCATCTTCACAAAGAGCTTTAGCAAATAGCGATGATATGACAGAGGTTATAAACTATACGAAGTCTAACTATGCGGAGCCTAATGAAAAATACTTTGGTGCGGCAGAAGGAATGAATGTTATTTATATTCATTTAGAATCATTCCAAAATTTCTTAATCGACTATAAATTAAACGGCGAAGAAGTAACACCGTTTTTAAATTCATTAACAAAAGATCCGAATACACTTTACTTTGATAACTTCTTCCATCAAACGGCTCAAGGTAAAACATCGGATGCTGAGTTTATGCTAGAAAACTCATTATTTGGTTTACCACAAGGATCTGCATTTATTACAAAAGGTCAAAATACGTACCAGGCAGCTCCAGCGATATTAAGTGATAACGGCTATACATCAGCCGTATTCCATGGTAATAGTGGTACTTTCTGGAATCGAAATGAAATTTATAAATCATTTGGCTATGACCATTTCTTTGATGCAAGCTATTATGATACAAGTTCTGAAAAAGATATGGCTGAATATGGTTTAATGGATAAACCATTTTTTGAACAGTCATTACCTCTTTTAGAATCATTACAACAACCGTTCTATACGAAATTTATTACGGTTGCGCATCATTATCCATATAAAATCGATCAAGAGTTAACGACAATCGGTAAAGCGAACACTGGTGACGCAAGCGTGGACGATTACTTCCAAACTGCACGATATGCAGATGAAGCGATTGAAGAATTCATCACTAAATTAAAAGAGTCTGGTTTATATGATAATACGATGTTAGTTTTCTATGGTGACCATTATGGTATTTCTGAAAATCATAATCGAGCTATGGAAATAATTATGGGGAAAGAAATTACACCATATGAAAGTGCTAATTTACAACGTGTACCATTAATTATTCATGCACCAGGAATAGAAGGTGGCGTTAACCATTCGTACGGTGGTCAAATAGATCTTCTTCCAACAGTGTTACATTTACTTGGTGTTGATACAAAAAATTATGTGCAATTTGGTACTGACTTATTATCAGAAGAGCATAATGAAGTAGTAGCATTTAGAAATGACGACTTTGTAAGTCCAACAATCTTCTCAATCGGCGGAAAATATTATGATGCTACAACTGGTTTACCTTTAGATGATAGCCAGTTGGAAAAAGCGGAAGAGTACAAAGAAGAAGTAGATTATAAATTGCAGTTATCGGATAAAGTTGTAAATGGTGATTTATTGAGATTTTATACACCAGCAGACTTTACTCCGGTGAATCCATCTCAGTTCAATTACAATAAAAAAGTATTAGAACCAACGATTACTCAATAAAATAACGATTGTTTTAGAAAAAGGAGTAGGTTATCGCAAATGGCTTGTGATAACCTACTCCTTTTAAGTTTGCAGAAATATTTTATAGTGATGTTTGAATTAAAAGAAGCCTTGATTCGAAAGCGATGGAAACCAAGGCATATCATAGAGAAGTAGCAAATTTTAAGAAGGAGCATTTGTTTCTACATTGGCAATATGCGACGGTAGGCTGTTTTGAATAAATATATAGGATTCTCTTACTTTGTTTATATAAGTTGTGGCTTTCCCTGTTCTTTGGAATCCAGTTATTCCCTTATTATAGGAGCTTAGTACAGCGTCTTCTAGAGCAACACCTGTTAAACCTTTTTCTTCCCAATAATCGTATAGATAATCTAACATGTATGTTCCCCATTGAATGTTTACATAGGGATCTAACGGGTCATTTGGTGTGCTTAATGTCTTAGACAACCACTCATGGTTAATCGCATTAATTTGGAAATATCCAAAATCAGAAGTAGCCCCAATAGCATTTGGATCAAACTTACTCTCATGCTCCATAACAGCTAATGCTTTTTCATAATCTAATCCATAGTCTATGCATAATGAGTATAAATATTCTTGATGTTCATATGGAAGTGGCAAGGCTTCGCTATAAGGGAATGAGGGCTGTGGTTCGGTGATCGATGTTATATTTTCTTGTGATTGATCGATTGTAGCCGCTACTTCTAATTGTTCGTTTGCCAATTCCTCTTCAACAATTGTTTCATCCAACTCTTCGTTTTCTAAAGGAGCGGACTCATCTTCGTTTTGTTCGTTTGCCAGGTCTATATTAATTGGCTCAATTGTAGATACTACTTGTATTGGTTCAATAGTAACCTCTTCATTACTCTGACTTTGTAATGGTTGTAATTCGTTCATCGAAGTTGCTTCTTTTGAATGTTCCTCTTTTGCTATAACTAGAATCATTGTGACGAAAACTAAACAAATTACTAAACTAGAGATAGTTTTCCATCGATAATTTAATATTAGTAAGTATAAATTTTTTACAAATCCAAATTTCATTCCTCGAACAACTTGAATCATTCTTTTCATGAAAAATAAAAAACCTCCTGAGTAACTAACTTTAATAAAAAATAGAAAACTAAAAATTTCCAACACTAGCATTCTTTTTAGTTATCATGGACAAGGTTTTTATTTTTTAAACACAAAAAAAGAGTAGGCTCTTTTCCTACCTAATAATGGATAGTTCTATTAATGAAAAAAATTTAAGAAACCGCCTACTCTCAATGGTTCTTATAAGTGATAGAATTGTTACACATCTTTTTATGGTAATATGGGTATAATTCGATAGGGATTTATATTTTGGAGGTACATATGAAAAAGGTCGCTGTAATACAGGATTTATCATCTTTTGGGAAATGTTCTTTAACAGCCGCTATTCCAGTTCTTTCGGTTATGGGTGTGCAAGCTTGTCCTTTACCAACAGCAATATTATCTGCCCAAACAGATTATCCAAGCTTCTTTTACGAAGATTTCACATCTAAAATGCAATATTTCGAAGAGGAATGGAGCAAGCTGGAAATAACCTTTGATGGAATCTATACAGGCTTTGTTACGGGGCAAGAGCAAATTAACAACATATTCCGTTTCTTAGATAAATTTAAAAGTTCAGATACACTAGTACTTGTAGATCCAGTAATGGGCGATAAGGGTGAAGCATATAAGCTTTTTACCGAAGAACTTCTAGTGCAAATGAGAGAACTTGTTAAACGTGCAAATGTGATTACGCCAAATGTTACGGAATGCTGCTTGTTAACAGGCTTGTCTTATGAAAAACTACATAATTATTCAAATAAAGAAGACTTTATTAAAGCCCTTGAAGAAGCTGGAAATGCTTTGCAGCAACAAACTAAAGCAAAGATTATCGTTACTGGTGTAAATCCACCATCAAACAATATGGACAAGCAGTTTGTTGGCAATCTGTATTTGGACGGTACGGGTACTTTTTATAGTGAGATTCCATATAACGGTAAAAGCTATTCAGGTACAGGTGACTTGTTTGCATCAGTCGTTATGGGAAGTTTGATGCGGGGTGAAGATCTTCAAAAGTCGCTTCAACTTGCACAAGAATTTTTGACAGCAGCCATACATGATACTTATTTAGAAGGAACTCCTGAAGTAGAAGGTGTTAACTTTGAAAAATATTTGAAACTGTTACTATAATTTGGCTTTTTGTCGTTTTGTAATGGTGTTTTTAATTAATTAATGTAACGTGGGAGCCTCCAATATGCCCGAACACAGAAACGAAAGTAGAGAAAGGCAACATAGAATCAGCTAATGTTCCCTTTCTCCAAAATAAACTGTAAAAGGGAACAAAGAAGCCTCCCCAAACCCTAAGAAACTCCTAAGAAACCTATAGCTACGATTTGCTTTACAATATCTCCATAACCAAAAAAAGCCGAGGTATTAAACCTCAGCTTTTATCCATTCGATTGTTATACTTTTAAGTTCTACTGGACCCTCATCATATGAAGCTAAATGTCTTTTTACATCAATGTCTCGTAGGTTCGATATTGATGGAACTTCTAAACCGTTTTTTATTCCATTCTCTAGGGCATTTTTCATGCAGTTGCTTGCAATCCCAATAATATCATCTTCTGTGTGCCCCCCTGAAGAAGCTACAAACCCAGCATCAATTAAATCTGGAATTGTAATAAATACAGGAAAATCTCCGTCCTTTGTTTGATGATCCTCTACAGCAAAAATAACAGGATACGAATATACTTTTTTCATTTTTCTTCACCTCATAAATAATCATAATATAATAGAGTCGTTTATTGGTTGCCAATAAACGGTTGAAATACCTATTACTCAAATAGGAGAGTAAATTAAAACCGGACATCGCTTTATATAAGGGCTACTAGCTTTGAAATCATCCTTTCCCTTTGGAAAACGTCTAAATTTATTCTTGTTGAAGAAAAAATTGGTCAGCTAAATTTCAGGGAACATTTCCAATAACAGTTCCATTATTCATATAATAAAAAAGATTGATAGACTAACTAAATTCTGTTATAAAATTTGTAATCTGTCGTTTTACAAACTTTGTTGAAACAAGATTAAGGGGGGATTGGGATGGATTATACGCCAAAGGAGATTGCTGAAATCACCATACAAAAGGGTGTAGAGAAGGCAAGTATGTCGCTTCCAAACATGTTTTATTTAGGATTTTTAGGGGGAGCCTTCATATCACTTGGTTTTCTTGGATGTATTCGAATGATGGGTACGATGCCTGAAGAGTGGGGTAGCCTTGTGACGTTTATGGGGGCAAGTGTCTTTCCGCTCGGTTTAATATTAATTTTATTGGGTGGCGGAGAATTAGTAACAGGTAATATGATGTCAGTCAGCATGTCATATATGGCGAAGAAAGTAAGGTTAATGCAATTAATAAGAAATTGGTTTTGGATTACGCTATTTAATTTACTTGGTGCGCTATTTGTTGCATATTTTTTTGGACATTTTCTTGGATTAACAGAGGGAGCATTTTTAGAAAAAACCGTACAAACTGCTAATGGAAAGGTAACGGCTACTTTTTGGCAGGCTCTCGTTTCAGGTATTGGTTGTAATTGGCTTGTGGCAATGGCTGTTTGGTTATGTACGGGAGCTAAAACGTTTATAGGAAAGACTTTAGCAATTTGGTTTCCAATCATGGCCTTTGTTCTCATAGGCTTTCAACATGTTGTAGCAAATATGTTTATTATTCCGGCTGCTATATTTGCAGGGGAGCTTTCTTGGCTGCTGTTTATAAAAAATATACTTCCAGTGTTTTTAGGAAACGCAATTGGAGCTGTAATTTTTGTTAGCATGTTTTATTTTAATGCCTACATAAAGGTGAAAAATGAAGATCAACATAAAAGTAATGTGTAGCTGTATACATAGAACATGACCTTCTCCGAGTTTTCATTATTAAAGTATTTGTATACAAAAATAAAATTGTATCAAACTAGAAATTAATTGAAGAATGAAACTTGGAGGATTGAAATGGAGAACAATAAACAACCGAAGCCAGACAATCGCTTTAATAACGTGGAAAGATTACATGATATGATTGAGAATACGGAAGCAAAATTACATGAGGCTGAGATTAGTATGGAGTTTGCAAGCGCAGAGGAACGTGAAATGTTGAGCCAAAAAAACGAGCGTCGTAGAAACTCGATTGAAGCTATGAAAAAAGAAATGGAAGAAGAAATGGCTGCACGGAAAAATAGAGAAATATAAATAGCAACCTGATAAAGGGCGGATTCATAAAAAGGATTCGTTCTTTTTTATTATTCCGAATATAGTAAAAAATGCGTCATTTTACATAGATAATACTATACTGTTATAATTTATTGATATTGCTTCAACAGGTAATCTATTCTTAGAATTATAAGATAATTCAAAGTTTTGACTTATCGCATTCAAATAAGTACAGATGTAAATCATATAGAATATGTGTTTTTTATTATAATGGAGGTAACAAAATGGAATTGTTTGAAAGTATATTAAAAAATGTAAATACATTTTTATATTCTTACCTGTTAATCATTGTATTAGTTGGTGTAGGATTGTTTTTTACATTTAAAACAAGGTGTATTCAATTTCGATTAATCCCAGAAATGTTTAGGCTTTTAACAGAAAAATCACCCAAAGATCAAAAAGGGAAAAAGGGTATTTCATCTTTCCAGGCATTCACAATTTCTGCCGCTTCTCGTATTGGTACAGGTAATATTGCCGGGGTAGCAACTGCCATTGCACTAGGTGGACCTGGAGCTGTATTTTGGATGTGGATAATTGCTCTAATTGGCGGTGCATCTGCATTAATTGAAAGTACTTTAGCCCAAGTTTATAAAGTGAAGGATCCAATCACTGGAATGTATAAAGGTGGTCCAGCCTATTATATTGAAAAAGGGCTTAATAAAAAATGGATGGGTATCTTATTTGCGGTTGTTATTACATTGACTTATGGCTTTGTATTTAATGCAGTACAAGCAAATACGATTACAATCGCATTTGAAGAAAGTTTTGATACGAATCGCCTACTTGTAGGAATCATCATATCGATTTTAACGGCTATTATTGTGTTTGGCGGTTTGAAACGTATTGTAAATGTTACACAAATAATTGTGCCAGTTATGGCAATTGCTTATATTGCCATAGCATTAATAGTAGTAATTTTAAATATGACTGCGTTACCTGAAGTAATTATGCTTATATTTAAATCAGCATTTGGATTAGAAGAAGCCTTTGCTGGTATGATTGGGGCAGCGATTATGAATGGGATTAAACGTGGTTTATTCTCAAATGAAGCCGGGATGGGTTCTGCACCAAATGCAGCTGCAACGGCATCCGTTTCTCACCCAGTTAAACAAGGGTTAATTCAAGCGTTAGGTGTATTTATTGATACATTAGTTGTTTGTACTGCGACTGCAGCAATCGTATTACTAAGTGATGCATATCTTCAGTCTGATGCAGCATCAGTAAATTTAACACAGGCTTCATTAGTAGGTAGTTTAGGTGATTGGTCTGGAATATTTTTAGCGATTGCAGTCTTTTTATTTGCCTTTAGTACAATCATTGGTAACTATTATTACGGTGAAACAAATATTGGGTTTATTAAAGAATCTAAAACAGCATTGCTTTTATTCCGAATATTAGTTGTGGGCTTTGTGTTATTTGGTTCTATTGCAAAGGTTCAAGTAGTATGGGATTTAGCCGATTTATTTATGGCTATTATGGCACTGATTAACTTAATTGCGATTTTACTCCTTTGGAAAGTGGCGAAGCCCGTTATTAATGATTATTTAGAACAGCGAAAAAAAGGGAAAGACCCTGTGTTCTATAAGAAAAATGTTCCAAATATTGGCGATGTTGAATGCTGGGGAGACGAAGAAGACAAGCGATAATAGAGAAACTACTAAAACTCTCTGAACTATATCATGTAAAGAAACAGCAAGGTAAGGAATGGATGATAAAATTCAGTTCTTATTTTGCTGTTTTTTTAGTGAACATAGTATAGACCTACTTTACTGTAATAAGAAATTTTTTATCATTAAGCGTATATCTTCATGAATATAAGAAGTGATTCTGGTGAAAAATGTTATTAAGATATTCCACGGTAAAGGGATGATAGGATTGGAGCATCATCAGCATGTCGTAGAGAAGGAAACGAATGCAGCAGCGTCTTTGTCAATTTTGCTTGCGGTCTTAGGGTTTATATTAAGTTTAATTCCTCTAGTAGGTTGGATTCTAGCACCATTTTTTTGGGTATTAGCTATTCTTTTTGGTATGGTAGGATTGCATAAGGAAGTAAATCGGGGAGCGGCTATATTAGGAATAGCAATCGGGTTTGTGACATTTATGTATAAGATTGCTCTCATGCAAATATTTAGTTAGAACGATTTTACTACGAAAGTCCCTTTGGTCGTCCTATGGTAGGCAATTGCTTAGGAGCAACAATAAAGCCAACTCTAATCAAATGAGTTGGCTTTTATAATTAAAGAATAAAGCTATTAGATCGCCCAATCGCCATTACGGAAAATTGGAACAGTAGTACCGTCTTGTTTAATACCGTCTATATCCATTTGAGCAGAACCAATCATAAAGTCTACATGAACAGTTGATAGATTTAGTCCGCTAGCACGCAATTCATCTTGGCTCATTGTTGTGCCTCCCTGAATTGTCGTTGGATAAGCAGAGCCAATCGCAATATGATTTGATGCATTTTCATCAAATAATGTATTGAAAAATGTAATACCTGACTGTGAAATTGTAGACGGATCTGGAACAAGTGCAATTTCTCCTAATCCAGTGCCACCTTCATTATCAAATACGAGCTTTTTAATTGCCTCATCTCCCTTTTCAGCTGAGATATCGACAATTTTTCCATCCTTAAAATGTACTTCGATTCCTTCGATTAACGTACCAGCATAGCTGAGCGGCTTTGTGCTACGGACTACTCCATCCATACGACGTGTATCTGGAGCAGTAAACAACTCCTCAGTTGGCATGTTAGCGATAAATTCCTCACCCTTTGGATTATAGCTTTCAGCGCATACCCAAATATGGTTCTTAGGCAGCCCTAAAGTTAAATCCGTTCCAGGTGCAGTATAGTGAAGGGCATCGAATTGGATTTCGTTTAATTTTGCGGCTTTTTCATTTAATATCTTTTTATGTTCATCCCAAGCTTTAATAGGATCTTCTTCATAAACTCGGCAAGTTTTGAAAATTTGATCCCATAATGCAGCTACCTGTTCCTCAGCTGTTGCCAAATTAGGGAATACTTTAGCTGCCCAACCAGCTCCTGCAGCTGCTGCGACTGTCCATTTTAAATCATTATTTTGTGTCGCTTTACGCTGTACATGAAGGGCTTTCCCCATAATAGACTGATATGAAGCAACTTTTGTAGGGTCAACATCATTAAGTAGACCTGGGTCACTAGAGATAATTGATAATCGGCTAACGCGGTGATTCAATACATGATCCTCAGATTCCTCAATCTCATACGGTGGAATGTTTGTTAACACTTCCGTTGGTTGATGAACATAATGTAATTTTGTAATCTCGTCATCTGCCCATTTGACAATTACTTTTTCAGCACCTAATGCGTAAGCTTCCTTAGTAATTAATCTTGCAAGCATTACCTGATCTACATTTATAGTCATCTTAACCCAATCGCCTGGTTGTACATTAATTCCTATCGTAACTAAAAGCTTAGCGTATTTTTTCAAATTTTCTTCAAAATTGGCTAACATATTCGATTCCCCCAATAATGTGTCTTGTTACCAATATAGCACTAATACTTTAACTATAAAAATGAATGAACCCATCATTTAATTCTGACAAGTTTTTGAACAAATATGAAATTGTATGATACTTATTTTGTTTGCGACATATATATTGAAACTGCATGGGCACGATTTTTAGCTTCTAGCTTTAATAAGGCTGATTTAATATATTGCTTAATTGTTCCTTCACTTAAATCAAGTGTCTGTGCCATTTCCTTAGTGGATAAACCATTTGAAAGTGCTTTAAGTATCTCATTTTCTCTTGGACTTAGTTTAGGGTGTGAGTGATTAATAGGTTGGATTAGAAGTTCACCAGCAGTTTTTCCGAAGATAGATAGTTCTTCTATAAGCTTTGTTTCAATTTCAACATCCTGCTTACAAAATTCACTACATATATAAGCAATCGTTAAATTGTTAGCCACAATGGGAACAACTAGCAATGCCTTTAAAATATCATTTCGCTGATATCTACTTGTGATTTGAGTGATGATATCTTGGCCACGATAAAAAATCGGCCTGCGTTTCTCAACTGCTTGTCGAATAACCGTTAGTGCACGAATATCATCACGTATATAATTAAGGGATTGTAATTGTCCATCCACGAGCATAGCCACACCTTCGCCTACGTAACCAACGGGACTAAAGCGATAGAAGGATAGTTTTTCCCCTAAAAACAGCTTGTCAAACATACGCAAAATGTAACAGATCTGTTCCTCATGTGACTGTAAATGTACACCACCCTTCAATTTTTCTTTCATGATGAAAGGTAACATCTGCATATAATCACTCCCTTACATAAAAATATGCAAACGTTTACACAAAAAGTAGTAAATGACCATTAAAATTGCCTAATTTAGATAAAGGGAATTAGCTGAAATTGGGAATATGGATATGAAAAATAGTTTGATAGGATAAAGTTGCATACGAGGAGTCATGCAAATATATGGGAGAAAGGATGAAATTAGATGGGATTAACGAATAACGCCAAGGTCTATCTCGAAGGCTTTTACAGTGGACCCAAACTACAGGACTTAACAGCAGAACAAGTTCGTGCAGCTTTTGCGGCAGCACCTACTCCAGAAGGAATTGAAGTACCAAAAGTCACGAAAGTAGAAGATAGACAAATACCTGTTGATGGTGGGGAAATAACTGTACGTATTTACACACCAAAAGGGGAAGGTCCATTTCCACTATTCGTTTATTACCACGGTGGGGGATGGGTTATCGGAAATTTAGAAACATCAGATGCAGGGTGCCGCTTGTTAGCAGAAACCACAGGTAGAGTAGTTGTGTCTGTTGATTATCGATTAGCTCCTGAGTTTAAATTTCCAGTACCAGTAGAAGATTGCTATACCGCACTGAACTGGGTGTATAATCATACAGCAGAATTGAATGCAAATGCTGAAGATATTGTTGTTGGTGGAGATTCAGCTGGTGGAAATTTAGCAACAGTAATGAACATCCTAAGCAACGAAAAAAATGGTCCGAAAATCACTGCACAGGCATTAATTTATCCTGCTACAAATCTTAATTTCACAACTCCTTCATATGAAACATTTGCAAATGGATATGGACTTGATAAAGATTTAATGATTTGGTTTAGAGATTATTATGTAAATAGTGAAGAGGAATATAAAAATGTATATATTTCACCGTTATTATACGATGATGTAAGCGCTTTATCTCCTGCGATTATAGTAGCTGCAGACAATGACGTGTTAAAAGACGAAGGGGCACTGTATCGAGATAAGCTAAAAAAAGCAGGGGTAAAGGTAGATTACAAGATAGTACCAGATAGTATTCACGGATTCTTCAGCAATATGGCGTTTTTCGCAGAGGAAACGAAATCGACAGTTAATGCCATTGCAGATTTTTTAAAGACTTTAAACAAATAACCAAAGGGGGATTTTATGGGGGAAAAACAATTTGATGCAATTGTAGTCGGCGCCGGTTTTGCAGGACTTTATATGCTTCATAAACTTAGAGAGCGCGGATTAAAGGTTCGAGTAATTGAGGCTGCTGATGGTGTAGGAGGTACTTGGTATTGGAGTCGTTATCCTGGGGCGAGATGTGACTCTGATTCAATCTTCTATACTTTTACTTTCTCAAAAGAGTTATACCAAAAGTGGCGTTGGCCAGAACGATATTCCGCACAGCCGGATATCCTGAAGTACTTGAATTTCGTTGCGGATGAACTAAATTTAAGACCTGATATACAATTTGAAACTCGTGTTACAAAGGCAAGCTTTAATGACAAGAAAAAGAAATGGGAAATTGAAACAGATACAAATGAAAAATTAGAAGCAAAATATTTTATTAGTGGTGTTGGATGCTTATCAACAACAAATATTCCGCCATTTGAAGGGGTCGAAACATTTAAAGGAGAAAAGTATCATACAGGGCGTTGGCCACATGAAGGTGTAGACTTTACAGGGAAACGTGTCGTAATTATTGGGAATGGATCAAGTGGCGTACAAGCAATGCCAATTATTGCAAAACAGGCTAAAGAGCTTACGTTATTAATGCGCACACCTCACTATGTTGCAGAAGCGCGTAACCATCCATTAACAACGGAACAGCAGGATAAAGCAATGGCTAATTATGAATATATTCGAAATGCATTCTTCACTACTCCAGGTGGAATACATTCATACTCAACTGGGAAATCTGCTACTGAGCTTCCGCCAGAGGAACAAAAGAAACAGCTAGAATATGTTTGGGAATCAGGTGGTCTTGCGCTTGGTTCAGTATTTTCAGATGTAGGGGTAAGTAAAGAGACGAACTTTGTTGTTTCACAATTTGTTCGCGATAAAATTGATGAAATTGTAGAAGATCCTGAAGTAGCAAAAAAATTACATCCAGATTACTATATCACTACGAAACGATTAATCATCGGTACGAACTATTATGAAATTTTTAATGAAGACCATGTTAACCTTGTATCTTTAAAGGAAAATCCAATTGTCCGTATCGTTGAAAATGGAGTAGAGCTAGAAAATGGAACAATCGAGTGTGATGCGATTGTATTTGCAACTGGCTATGATTCCATGACTGGTTCCATTTTAAGAATGGACATTCGTGGACGCGATGGCCAACCGCTTAAAGAAAAGTGGGAAAATGGAAAAGTAGTAAAAACATATCTCGGCTTATCAGTTCAAAACTTCCCGAATTTCTTTATGATAACAGGACCTCAAAGCCCATCGGTATTAACTAATATGCCATCTTCTATAGAACAGCATGTTGATTGGATCGATAGATGTATTGAGTATTTAGAAGAAAATAATGTTCAAACAATAGAAGCAAAAGAAGATGCGGAAGTAGAATGGGCAAAACAATGTGATGATATTGCAAATACTACCTTATTCCCATATACGAATTCTTGGTATACGGGTGCCAACCTTGATGGCAGTACAAAACGTAGTGGTTTTGTCATTTACGTTGGGGGGTTAAACAATTATCGGAAAATATGTGATGAAGTGGCGGATAAAAACTATGAAGGCTTCCTATTAGACGGGGCTAATGTATTAAGTTAATAACTATAATATAAGAAATTTAAAGGGTGATTTCTATAAAAATATCACCCTTTTTTCAATTTTTAAAAAATAATTGAATAATAATTGGTATTCAAAGCTAGAATATATTGGTATTACTAATAAAAAAAGGGTTATTAGGAGGAAGGAATGGGTAGATTAATACATTTTGAAATTCACGTTAACGACATGGAAAGAGCAAAAAATTTTTATGGAGAAGTATTTGGTTGGAAGTTTGAGGATTGGAGTGACTATGCTGGGATGCCATACTTTGGTGCAGTAACTGGAGAAGATAATGAGATTGGAATAAACGGTGCACTCATGAAAAGACAAGGGCCAACCCCTGAACAAGGACAAGCTTTAAATGGATTTGCTTGCACAATGGGAGTGGATGATTACGATGCTACAGAATCAAAAATTCTAGAGCTTGGGGGAACTGTTGCACTACCAAAACATGCTCTACCAGGAATGGCATGGCAAGGATACTATATTGATTGTGAAGGAAATGTTTTTGGCATTCATCAAACAGATCAAAATGCAAAATAAATAAAAGACTTACAATTAAATAATGAAATCAAATATTAAAAACCCCCTTACTTTTTTTCAGTAAGGGGGGAGCTTGTTTCAAAAATTAATTTGCAGCTGCTTCTTTGCGTTTTTTTGCAATATCAGCTGTTGCCGTAAATAATACGTCAGAAGAAGAGTTAAGAGCAGTTTCACAAGAGTCTTGTAATACACCAATGATGAAGCCAACTCCAATCACTTGTGCCGCTATATCATCAGAAATACCAAGTAAACTACAAGCAAGTGGGATTAATAATAAGGAACCACCGGCAACACCTGAAGCTCCGGCAGCAGAAACCGCTGAAAGTACCATTAAAATAATTGCTGTCCAGATGTCTACTTCAACTCCAACCGTATGTGCAGCAGCTAATGTTAAAACAGAAATCGTAACAGCTGCACCAGCCATATTAATAGTAGCTCCTAATGGAATCGAAACAGAGTAAGTATCCTCGTTTAACCCTAGTTTTTTACAAAGGTTCATATTAACAGGGATATTTGCTGCAGAACTACGAGTAAAGAAGGCAGTCAAACCACTTTCCTTTAATGTAGCCCATACTAACGGATATGGATTTCTTCTTGTGAATATAAAAGAAATAATTGGATTTACCACTAATGCAACAAAGAACATTGCTCCAAGAAGTAATAATAATAATTGACCGTATTTTACTAATGAAGATAACCCATTAGTAGAGATTGCAGAGAACACAAGACCCATAATACCAAATGGAGCTAATTCAATTACCCATTTAACTATAGTTGTAATTGCATCTGAAACATTGGAAATCATCGTTTTTGTTGTATCAGCTGCTTTCCTTAGAATAAAACCGAGTAAAATTGCCCACATAAGAATTCCTAAATAGTTAGCACTTAATAATGCATTTACAGGATTATCTACTAGGTTATTTAATAATGTTTGAAGTACTTCTAAAATTCCTTCAGGAGGTGCAATATCCTCAGCGCCACTAGTTAGTATCATATTCACAGGAAAAAGAAAACTAGCAACTACTCCAACCGCACCAGCAGATATTGTCCCAATAACATAGAGTAAAATAACAGTTTTCATATTTGTTTCTTTTCCGCTAGTATGATTAGAAATAGCATGGATTACTAAGAATAAAACTAAAATTGGTGCAACGGCTTTAAGTGCACCTGTAAATAATGAACCGAAAATCGATACCCATTGTGATGAATCTGGTATAGTAACTGCCAGCAAAATACCTATTACTAGTCCCGCAAGTATGCGTAAGACTAGACTTATTTCAGTCCATTTAACTACGATGTTTTTCATGACTTACCTCCGATATTAATACAAACAAATTATATATTTTTAGAGCGAACAATTGTACTGCCCTAATGGACACTTTGATAGAGACAAGTTTATCATGAATAATTCAAAAGCGAAACAAGTAATTATTTCAAAATATAAAAAAATTAAAGATTATTTTGTAGGATATTTGAAAATAAAAGAATTGAGAATAAGAAAAGATATATTATCAAAATAATCTGAAAATTTATAATTATATTATTTTGAATTTTAAGAAAGTTATTCTGCTTTTTGATACAATAAATTAGGATAATCTATGAATTGTTAAATGAGGGGGAGAGTTCTTTGAAGAACATCGTCAAAGAAAAAATGCTAAAAGGGGAAAAAACGCTAGGAACATTTCATGAAATAGGCAGTGCATCTGCATTAGAGTGTATAGGCTATGCAGGTCTTGATTATGCCATTATTGATACTGAGCATGGTCCGTTTAGTGTAGAAACAACACAATCCTTAATTCGTGCTGCAAAGGTTTCAAATGTCACGCCTTTTGTTCGTGTAAAGGATGGAGAACGAAACTCCATATTAAAAACATTGGATGTTGGAGCAATGGGGATAATTATCCCGAATGTCCATACAGTTGAGGAAGTAAGGGAGATTGTAAAATACGGGAAATTTTATCCAATAGGTGAAAGAGGTATTGCGCCAACGAGTGGCAGTTCATTTTGGTACGCTGATTATGCAAAGCAAGGGTTAGAGCATTATTTCCAAGTGAGCAACAACGAAGCATTAATTATTCCACAATGTGAAACAGTTGGGTGTTTAGAAAATATTGAGGAAATCGTTCGTACTGAAGGCGTAGATGGTATTTTTATAGGTCCATATGATCTCTCAGCAGCACTAGGAAAACCTGGTCAGCTTGAAGATGAAGAGGTAAAAGCCGTAATTCAAAAAGTTGTGGATGCATGTAAGCTTGCCAATAAATTTTCTTTTATTTATGCTGGTTCCGAGGAAGCGGTAAAGAAATATTATGCTATGGGCATTGACTCTGTAACTTATAAAATGGACATTATTTTACTAACGGAAGCTTACCAAAAGCTATTAGCGAATATAAAATAAATCGAAAAAAAGGTGATTTGAAATTGGAATTAATTTCAGATCACCTTTATTCATCTATATATTTAGTTTCTTAGTTTCTTCTTGATAACGATTCAATACGTTCTGTAATTGGTTCAATTGTTCATTGTTTAATGGAATCATTGGTAATCGAACACCACCTACTTGAATTCCGTTTAAATTTAATGCTGCTTTTACTGATGTTGGATTTGGTGTTGCAAATAATACCTTCATAATTGGTAAAAGTCTTCGATGGTCTTTCGCTGCATCCTTCACATGACCCATTTCAAATTTTTTGATCATTGTTTGCATTTCGTTACCGATAATGTGAGAAGCAACAGAGATAACACCTGTTCCACCAATTGATAGTACTGGTAACGTTAAACCGTCATCACCACTGTATAATAAAAAGTCCTCAGATGTATTTTCGATAATTTCAGCCATTGCATCTAAATTGCCGCTTGCTTCTTTAATTGCAACAATATTAGGAATTTTTGAAAGCTGAATGACTGTATCAACAGATAAGTTGATCACGCTTCTTCCAGGAATGTTATATAAAATAATAGGTAAATTCGTTGCTGCTGCAATTGCTTTAAAATGCTCATACATGCCTTCTTGTGAAGGTTTGTTATAGTATGGTGTAACAAGCATAATGCCATCTACACCTGCATTTTCCGCTTCTACCGTTAACTCTATTGAGGCCTTCGTATTATACGAACCAGTGCCTGCAATGACAGGTACTCTCCCATCAACGGTTTTAACAACGAATTTAAATAGTTCCACTTTTTCCTTTTCTGTTAATGTTGGGGATTCTCCTGTAGTACCAGAAACGACTAAACCATCCGTACCATTTGCAATTAAATACTCAATTAAATTTTTTGTAGCTGGAAAATCAATTTCACCTTGACTATCGAATGGCGTCACCATAGCAGTTAAAATTTTTCCGAAATACATAACTTCTCCACATCCTTAAATTTATTTTTTAAATTAAGAGGAGAAGGGCGTAAGTACAAAAACGCAAAAAAGCAACAACGAGGGCTCGTTGTTGCAATAGAAACAAATATCATTTCGTTTGCGTAAGATAGCCCTCCATATAGTTTCCTATATGACAGTCCTGCATTTATTCAACGTCAGAACCAGCTTCAAGATGAGTGAGAGTCTTAAAGCTTCGGCAAATTCCCCTTTCCATAATAATCTTAGGATCTCATCATCCTCATATTATGTAATAATGGTCTTTGCGCCTCTATCCTTACTTCAAAATTTTTGAAATAAGTAATTATTTAATTATCCAAATAGTACCTCTTTTTAATTGGAAATGCAATGCTTTTACCAATAAAAAACATCGACAAATTAATAAACATTTTGACAAGTACGAAAATTTAGGGGAATTTTATTAAACATTTATTTGTTTTGGAAGATTCATATTTTGTTTTTTTATCAAAATCACAAAAAGACTAGCCAATACACAGAAAACACCAGCCAAGAAAAACGCCCATGTATACGTGTTAAAGTATTTATAAATAAGCCCTCCACCAAATGCTGCAACTGCTGCACCAATTTGATGAGAGGCAAATATCCAGCCATAAATAATTCCACTTTTTTTAATGCCGAATATTTGTCTGGAAATACTGATTGTTGGTGGTACAGTGGCAATCCAATCTAAACCATAGAAAATGGTAAAGACGATTAGCATTACGTAAGAACCTTTAGTTAGAGCGAATGGTAGTAAAACAAGTGAGGCTCCTCGTAATCCATAATACCAGAATAATAGCCACCGATTATCAAATCGGTCAGAGAGCCATCCAGATAGTGTCGTACCTAATAAATTAAAGATACCCATAAAAGAAAGAAATGAAGCTGCAGTAACTAATGGTATTCCAAAGCTAATACAAAGAGAGATAAAATGTGTACCAACTAGTCCGTTTGTTGAGAGTCCACAAATAAAGAAGCTACCTGCTAATAACCAGAATTCCTTAATTTTTAAGGCTTCAATCAATCCTTTAAAAGCGATTATTATTGGATTTTCTTTTTTCGTATCAATTTCTTCTGGAACATCTTTTTCTAATCCGTATGGAAGAAGCCCTATTTCTCTAGGTGAATTTCTCATAAAGAGAAAGATAAAGAAAAACATAATGACACTTAGGGCCATAATTAATCCGATGGCATGACGCCATGAATACGCTTCGATTATTGCTGCTAACACTGGTAAAAGAATGAGCTGTCCGGCAGCAGTACTTGAAGTAAGTATTCCAACGACTAGCCCCCGTTTTTTCTCAAACCAATGATTTGCAATATAGGGACTTAATACAGTTAGGAATACACTTGAACCTAGACCGAAAATGAATCCCCAAATAATTATTAATTGCCATGGTTCATGCATGAACAACGTAAGGATAGTTCCGACCATAAGTGTAGCCATTGAAATGGTCATCATTTTCTTTAAACCTATAATCTCTAACAAGGCTGCCATAATTGGTCCAGATAATCCATATAAAAATAAAGTTATACCAAAGGCAAGTGAAATAATCGAACGATCCCAACCGAATTCTTGTTCTAATGGTGTTAAAAAGACACCTGTAGAGGAAATAACAATTCCAGCTACGATATTTGTAAAAAAGGTAATGACTAATATAACCCAACTGTAGTGAATGCGTCTCAAAAATTCTCACCTAGTTTCTGTTTGAATAGAAAAAATGAAAATAAAAGCTATAATTCTGTTAAAAAATACAATTCTCTTAATTAATCACTATTATGCAGTTAGGTAATTTGAAAAGTAAATAAAAAGAATTGGTGTATTGGAGGGTTTTTTAGTAGAGATAGGTGAGAGTAAGCTTATTTGGTGAATCTATTTGCATAGCTACTTGCTACAAAGGAATAGGGCTTTATTTTCGCCTCTAGCCCAATTGAATTCATGCGAGAAATCATCTCTTTTACGAAAATACTTGTTTTATTTCTTTTTCCTGAACCGATGTCAATATGACCTTCAATGGAAAAGCTAGCGCCTTTTAAAATATGTGGGAGTACAATATGAAACAAACGGTCTTTTTCTTCTTTATTAAACATGGATACGACTTCTTCTGTTAAAGTTGTTTCGAAGGAAATCCGCTCGTGCAAATTTTTCATCTTCCGTGGAACAATTACTTTTCGAAAGCAAGCCCAGACTCCTTTTCTTTCCTGCTGTATAACAATGCCAGTTATAAATTTTGTATGGGTTGCATGAACTTGTGAATCTGTTCCAAACATTAATTTAAAACTTCCGGTGGGGTCTTTTTCCATGAATTGAACAATATAGCGAAAGACTTGCTCAAAGGACATATGTTTTTGACTTAAGTTTTGAAAGGTTTGATCAAAAACATATTTATTTTTCATTTGTTCCTACCTTTCCTTTTTCGTTATTCACTCATTAAATTCTATTAGTGAAATAATAAAAAAATTAATCAAAAGAAAATTTTGATTTTGTGTCTGAAAACGATGGAGTTGTGCATCATAAATGGAAAATAGGGTAAAGGTGGCTTGGGCATGAAAAATTTAAGTCGGCTTTTAATGATGATAATCCTTTTTGGAATGGGATCTCATTTATTTACTTTTAATGTAGGAGCTTCTGAAGTTTCATCTGCAAAGGTTATTACTGAAAACTACAAGGAAGCATTTTTAAAGTATCCTCAAGTAACTGGACTTAAGAATAGTGAAGGACAGAAAAAGATAAATGGTGTACTCCATGAACATATCCAATCATCCTACAAAGCTTATTTGAAATTGATGGAGGAAATGGAGAACTATAAAAAAGGGGTTGATTGCAAAAAGCAAGCACCAATCTGTGAATATAGTTATTCAACATATTATGATGTGAAATATAATCAGGATGGAAGAGTGAGTATTTTATTTTATGATGCAACATATTCCGGTGGAGCACATGGCCTTGAAGGTGTGACAACTTACAATTTCAATTTAAAGACTGGAAAAAAATATTCACTCGATGATTTGGTATCCGATCAATCAAAATATATAGATATAACCGATTATGTAAGAAAATATATGAGAGAGCATCAAGAAATTTTCTTTGATGAAGGTATTCTTAAAGACTTTTTAGTTAATAAAGATACACAATTTTATTTCACAGACGAAGGTATTGATTTGATCTTCCAGCAATATGAGGTTGCACCCTATGCCGTAGGTCACCCAACCATTAGTATCCCTAGCTCCTTATTTGAATAAGCGGAAAAAGAAAAATCCTCTGAATACAAAAAGATTCAGAGGATTATTGATGTGTAATTGTAATTATAGTTCCCTTTTTTTCATTATACTATTTAGTGTCTTAAACTAAGAATTTATGGATATTGATTTAGGTGAATAACCAGGACCCTGAATATGAGTTACAGTTCCTGTAGAAGGATTTACTATCCCAACATGACCCGTAATCCCTTTACAGCATTTACATGAGAAGTAGAAACATTAAATGCTAAAATTAGTATCAAAGTTGTAAAGAATAACATTGTTGTTTTTAATGTTCTTTTCATTGATAGTTCATCCCCTTTATTGTAAAATACTTACAATGATAGTATATAAAATATCACCCTGTTCAACAACTATAATTTACTTTTTTTGAAAAAATAAAGGAAGATAATAAGATATGAAGAAAAGTTGGTTGTTACCTATTGTTTTCTTTTTCCTTTTTATAGGAACTCTAATATATTTCAACTATCAAAATTATAAGTATGGAAGTAGAGAGAATAGAGAAGAATTATTAGTAGCAGTTATGTTTGATGTAATTGAAAATCGCTCTATTACAGAAGAAGAAGTAAAAGATATAGAGGTTTTTCGTTCACAGGCAGGAGTTTATCCTTTTTTTTATAATGTTCAGGTAACATTGAACAATGGAGATAGAATGCTTTATAGGTGGTCCGATAAAGAAAAAAGCAATCTTTCTATTACAGATTATCCTAATGAAAATAAGTAAACTATTACTACTCCCTTTGAGTGGTATGAGAAATCTAGTAGGGCTTTTTGGATAATTCTACATAGTTTTCAACACTTATAAAAATAGAGACAATATACAGAGGGGCCAAATGGCTGCTCTTTTTTACGTTCTAATTATGCAAGATTCTATGCAAAAAGAGGGGAGAAAAAGGGGGTACGAATAAAAAAATGAACTCTTTCTAAAGCTGACCAGCAAAAAAGAAAGAGTTCACTTTTTTTCATTATACTATTTAGTGCCAATCGCATTAAGCGATCACATAATCATTGTATCATTTTTCAGATTTTCGATAATGGCATTTTTAACTTCTTCTAAATTGGCTGTACCACCTAAATCACCTGTTTTAATACCAGAAGCTAATGTTGTCTCGATGGCATTTAAGACACGATCTCCAGCATTTGAGTGTCCTAAAAAATCTAACATCATCTTACCTGTCCAAATTTGACCGATTGGATTAGCGATTCCTTTTCCTGCAATGTCAGGCGCTGAGCCATGAACAGGTTCAAACATTGATGGATATTCTCGCTCTATATTTAGATTGGCTGCTGGGGCGATACCAATACTTCCCATAATGGCACCACCTAGATCAGTTAAAATATCACCAAACAAATTAGAAGCAACGATTACATTGAATGCATGTGGTTTCATGACAAAAAACGCTGCTAGAGCATCAATATGATTAGATACAGATTGAACTTCAGGATAATCTTTTTTTACATCATCAAATACTTCATCCCAAAATGGCATCGAGTATGTAAGACCGTTAGATTTTGTAGCACTTGTCACATGCCCCTTTGAATTTTTAGCTAGTTCAAAAGCATAGCGCATTGCTCTTTCAGTTGCTTTTCTAGTGAATACAGCGTTTTGAATGGCAATTTCATCAGATCCACTATGCATACGACCACCGCTATCTGAATATTCACCTTCAGAATTTTCTCTGACAACTGTAATATCAAAGTTTTGAGGGTTTTTCAAAGGTGATTCTAAGCCTGCTAAAAGTTTTGCTGGTCTTACGTTAATGGATTGCTTCATTCCTCTGCGAATTTTTATCAATAGTCCCCAAAGAGATATGTGGTCGGGAACAAGTTCTGGCATCCCGACGGCTCCTAAAAATATTTGATCATATTGCTTTAATGTTTCAAGCCCATCCTCAGGCATCATGACACCATGCTCTAAATAATAATCACAGCCCCATGGAAAATAAGTCCACTCAAATTGAAAGCTCCCATCCAGCTTTGCAACTTCGTCTAAAACTTCTATTGCTGCTGGAACGACCTCTTTACCAATGCCATCGCCAGCTATTACAGCAATTTTATATGTATTCAAATTAAAAACCCCTTTTATTTAATTTTCTAAAAATATACCATAATATTTGAATTATAAATAGAAATGAAATTATATTACTCTAATTTTGTTAATAGATTTGTTAATAAATAGGGAATTTAACTATCTGATCAAGTAAATCAGAATTATTTGGGGGACGTGTGAGAAAATAGAATATTTTAACTAGGGAGAGGAAAACCACTTACTTTTCCATAGCTCAGCGGGTAAATTCATAACTTGTCCCGTTTAAAACATCGGGCACATCACATTTTGGAATGAACGAGACAAGTTCAGGGCCTATTATTTACATATGGAGTATGTATATTATTGTAATATTATTTTTTTTGAAGAACAAAAAACTGAATCACACAACCGATTAAAACTAATAGCACGACTACAAGGATGAGATATTGTAAATTTAGCACTAGTAGGTCCCAACCGTGTATAAGTGTCAACCATAAGTCAACTAAAATTATGAAAGCAATAAGTATTAATAGAAATTTATTAAACTTAGAATCTTTCCTTATGACGATAGATTTGACCATTTGCCATAATAAGATGATTAAAATTGCAATCCCTATAAGCCATAGGACTGTAGGGATTAGTAAATTTCCAAAAAAACTGACTTCATCATTTTCCTTGAAAACAATTTCTGCTAATGACGTACCGGACTCCATTTCCTTCATTAATGGCAGCGACAGCCATCTAGAAGAGAGAAATACAAAAAAGGCTAAGGCTAGTCCAACTGAATATAGCATCAAATCGAAACTATCATTTGGTTTCTTTGTCACTAAGGTCTATCCCCCTTATATCGATTAATAATGGTAATAAAATGTATGTTTATAGAAAGAAATTTAACACGAATGATAGGCATTTATTTTGAGTAGAAAACAATGAAGCTTGATGGTTTGAATTTGGTGCTTTAATGAGGAATAGAAATAACCTTGAATTGACATAATTTTTCAATTATTTATACATTTTTTAATGGTAAACATTTAAAATAGAAAAATAGACACTGTTTATTAAACTATAAAATTCATAGCATAAGCATGGATATTGAGGAAAAGGAGATGTATTCATGAAGGTATTAGTGATAGGGAAAGAGGATCGCTATTTAAAGTATATGCCTGATAAAGACATAGCCAAAAATGCGGAGTTAATCATTTGTCCGATTGGCACAAGTGATGAAGTGTTAATTGAAAAGGGAAAAGAAGCTGAATATTTAATTGTAGATGCAATTGGATCCGTTAGTAAAAAAGTTATTGAGCATCTTCCAAAATTAAAATTAATTCATTCTGAAGGTGTAGGTTATAACGGTATTGACATACAGACTGCAAAAGAAAAAGGTGTTTTTGTATGTAATAATAAGGGAATTAATGCAGGCGCCGTTGCTGAACAAACGATCCTACTAATGCTAGGGTTACTTCGCGATGTGGTTACGGGAGATCAAAAAGTTCGTGAAGGTCTCCAAATACAAACAAAAGAAAAAGCGATGGTTGAAGGAATTACAGAGCTGGCAGATTGTAAAATTGGTTTAGTTGGATTTGGTGATATTGCAAAAGCTACTGCAAAACGCCTCACCCCTTTTGAGTGTGAGCTATATTATTGGAATAGAACGAGACAATCGAAAGAAATCGAGGAAGAATATGGTGTCTCTTATTTAGAATTAGATGAATTAGTAAAAGAATGTGATTTTATTAGTCTTCATGTTGCAGTGACAGAGGAAACAACGGAAATCATTAATAAAGAGTTTTTAAAAAAAATGAAAAAATCTGCATATGTAATTAATACTGCACGTGGTGAATTAGTTGATAATGTAGCAATGAGAGAAGCGTTAATTAATGGAGAAATAAAAGGAGCAGGTTTTGATACAGTACATCCTGAACCAACTCAAAAAGATAATCCACTCGTTGCATTACCAGAAGAAGTGGCACATAAGGTAATCTTCTCACCTCACATTGGAGGAATAACAAGAAGTACATTTTATCGAGCACATTTAAACATTTGGTCTAATATTGAACTTGTTGAAAATAACAAAAGACCAAATTATATTGTGAATGGATTATAATAAATAAAATTAGTATATGAATTAGGGGGAAAACACATTATGTACCAATTTGCAGATCGTATGGGACAAGTTTCCACAAGTGCAATTCGTGAAATTTTTAAAGCAATGGCAGATCCAGAAATTATTTCTTTTGGTGGGGGGAGTCCAGCAAATCAATCCTTTCCAATAGATGTAATAAAGGATATTACAGAAAAAGCATTAACTGAAAAAGGACCACAAGTATTACAATATGGTATTACAGAAGGATGGCCTGCTTTAAGACAAGCTTATGTTGAGCATATTGCAAAGCCCAAAGGAATTGAAGCGGCAGTTGAGAATGTCATTGTGACAACAGGTGCATCCCAAGGAATTCAACTATTAGCTGATGTTTTTCTAAATCCGGGTGATGTTGTATTAGTAGAATCTCCAACTTTTTTAGGTGTATTCTCTGTCTTTAATAAATACTTTGTAAAATGCGTACCAGTTGCGATGGATGAACATGGTTTAATCGTTGAAGATTTAGAAGCAAAAATTAAAGAACATAATCCTAAAATGCTTTATACAATTCCTACATTCCAAAATCCAACAGGTCGTACATTACCAGTAGATCGTCGTCAAAAGGTAGCAGAACTTGCATCACAAAATAACCTAATCGTATTAGAAGATGATCCATACTGTGATTTACGCTATAAAGGTGAAGTTGTTCCAAATATAAAAATGTTCGATAAAACAGGGCATGTTGTTCTATTAAATAGTTTTGCTAAAATTATTTCTCCAGGGTTACGTGTTGGTACAATTTTAGCAGAGACAGAAATCATTCAAAAATTAGCAGTAGCAAAGCAAGGTGCGGATACACATACAGCAAACTTATCACAGGAAATTTGCGCGGAATTTTTAAATCGTGGTCTTTTACCAGGTCATCTTGAAAAAATAAAACCGATGTATGAGGTTCGTCTAAATACAATGCTAAGTGCAATAAAAAAATACTTCCCAGAAGGTACGAAATATACTGAACCAGATGGGGGATTATTTGTTTGGGTTGAATTACCTGGTGAACCAGACGTGCTTGAATTATTTAAAAAATCTGCATCGGATTATAAAGTGGCCTTTGTACCGGGAATTCATTTCTGTAAAAACCCTGAGGATGGCATTAGACACTTACGCCTGAATTTCTCCTCTAGTACACCTGAACAAATTGAAGAAGGAATTAAACGATTAGGTGAATTGTTTTCAAAAGAATTAGCTAAATAAATGATTCAAAGCTCCTAAAGTACCCGGTTTTTAGGAGCTTCGTTCTTTTATATGTAATTTAATTTTAAAAATACTTGGTTATTATTATCAATAGTTACTAAATATTAAAATGTATTAAAAACACCTGCTTGTGCATTCTAAATGACATAAGGAGGTGAGAAGGATGGCTTCTAACAATAACGGAAATTCAAATAAGTTAGTTTTCCCTGGGGCGCAAGCTGCAATGGATCAAATGAAATATGAGATTGCACAAGAGTTTGGTGTTCAACTATCAGCGGATAATTCTTCACGAGCTAATGGATCAGTAGGTGGAGAGATTACCAAACGCCTTGTGCAAATGGCTGAAGCGCAATTAAAAGGAAGAACACCTAGCGAATAATGAGTTTTAAGAGGTTGATTCAAGCTGATTTGAATCAGCCTCTTTAATTTCTAATAAAGTTATCGACAAGTATTATACAGAATATTCACTTTCGATAAGAGAAATTTTATCATATAACATTTTATTTATAGGGACATTTATATTATATTTAGCGGCGTATTGTAGAACTGTTCCAGAGAACAATTCCACCTCACTAAGACGTTTAGCATCGACATCTTGAGCCATGGAGGGTTTTCCTTTTGGATTCAAGGTGCTAAGAATATTTAACCAGTATTCGATGTCAGCTTCTGTTAATTCAATACCTTCTTTAGCAGCTATTTTAATGACTTCTCTCATAGCGGCAATCATTGTATCACGTGCTACACCATCTTGTTGCACTTCTCCGTAGTTGCTTTTATAAATGGCGACAGTTTGATTAACTCCTACATTCAGCATAAATTTACTCCACAATCGACGTCTCATATTTGTTTCAATTTCATGAGGAAGTTCCGTTTCGTTGAAAAATGCATCTACTGCTTTCGTATTTTCAGAAAGGATTCCAGGTTCCTTATCCCCAAATACTAATAGTCCTATGTGATCGTAGGATAATTGATTGCCTACTTTAACCGCATCCATTCCTTGTCCAACACAGTATAAAACCTTATCCTCCCCATAAGCATCTTCAATCATTTTTTCGCTAATAATTCCATTTAAGGCAGACATGAAGATAGTATTTTCACCGACATGATTCTTAACAGATTTTATGGCATCCTCTAATCCATCAAACTTCACGGTAAATAAAAGTAAATCGGCAGGCTCAACTACTTCCTCTGGCGTTACATAATGAAAATCACAAAGTTCACCGTTACAGTAAATACCTTCGATTTGATACCTTTTTATTCTATCTTTATCAGCGATAATTCTTACCCGACCTTTAGGTAATTTCTTCGATAAATGCTGTGCATACATAATTCCTAATGCACCTAAACCGATAATTGATACAGTTTTAATCTCCATAGGCTACGACCCTTCCAATTTAAATATTTCAGATATTTCTAAAAATACTAATAATAATTTTATCAGAAAAATGAAAGTTTAGAAGAAGTTATTGTAGTAATTGGGTAAATACGGGAAGGAAGGAGTAAATTTTTCTAATTTCTGTCAGGTTTGACGGTGTAGAATATTTATTACGAAAGAAATTGGAGAATCAAAACAAAAAAGTGCCAGTAAACTTAGTTTCTGGCACCTGTTAATTGTTTTACTTATTTAATATTAAAGAAAGAGCTGTAGCAAATCGATACTTTTTATTTGAACCATTCAATAGTTTGATAAGTGTGTCTCTATCAATAAGTTCAACATCATTAGTTTTTGCCAATCGTTTAGCTGAAGCAGTGAAAAAATGATTAGTTACGACAATAGCACCTGTTGCATTATATTGCTTAATGGAGGCAACGATTTCTTGAATAGCCCTTATTCCGACCTTACTATTTCTCCTTTTTGCTTGTACAACATATTTTTTTCTTCCTTTTGTTAAAATGAGGTTTGCCCCATAATCAAAGGAAGTCTGAGTGAACTCAGCTCGGTACCCTTCTTTTTCAAAAACTACTTTTAAAAACTGTTCGAACTCTTTCCCATCTAATCGATCGATTTCATCAATAAAAAGATTCTTTTTATTCTTCACAAACAAGTTTTTTATAAAAAATAATGTACGTTTTAAGCCTTTTATTATAAAGAGACCAAATGGTTTATAAATGAAAGATAATACTAAAAGAAATAGTAGGTAAAATTGAAAATCTAATAAATTAGGTTCAATGGACAGGGAATTTAGTAATGAAATGACAATGGTAAAGCATAATGCACTGATTAATAGCAACTGAGTGAATTTTACTTCTTTTATTTTTACCGTTTTAGCTGTATGTCTTGTCATAGATGTCATCCCTTAAAAGAATTTTTTTATAGTATCGCCATAATTTGATGAAATTATGAATTATGCGATAGGTGAGTAAATTAAAAAAATTCACAAACAATAACTGTAATATCGAAAGTAAGGAGATGTTGTTATGACGGCAAACAACGAAATGCCAAAAGACGAAGGAATCGACCACACACTTGGACTTTTAGAAGAGGGCTACAAGTTTATATTAAACAGACGTAGAAGCCTAAAGTCAGAAATTTTTGAGACGAGAATACTTGGAAAAAAAGCAATTTGCATGAGTGGTAGAGATGCAACTGAGATATTTTACACGCCAGATAACTTTAAAAGAGAAAATGCAGCTCCTAATCGTGTCGTGCAAAGCTTATTTGGGAAAAATTCAGTACAAACTTTAGATGGTGAAGAACATAGAAACCGTAAAGAAATGCTAATGTCGATTATGTCAGACGAACGAATTGATCAATTAAAAGAGATTACAAAGCAATTTTGGGAAAAAACAATTGATGAATGGGAAACAAAATATGAAATCATTTTATATGATGAAATGAAGGAAATGTTATGCAAAATTGCTTGCGTTTGGGCGGGGGTTTTAGTCGAAGAAGAAGAACTCAGATGGCTCGCTAAGGAACTAAGTGAAATGTATGAATCTGCAGCAAGCATTGGACCAACTCATTGGAAGGGACGAAACGCACGTAACCAAGTTGAAAAATGGATGAAGGAATTAATTCAAAAAATAAGAGACAAAAAGCTCATCCCACCTGAAGGTACAGCCCTTCATAAATTTTCTTTGCATAAGGATGAAAATGGGGAGTTATTAGATATCGAAACAGTAGCTGTTGAAGTAATTAACATATATCGCCCGATTGTAGCAATTTCTGTGTATATTAACTTTTTGGCGCTAGCAATCATTGAACATCCCGATGAAAAAAAGAAATTAAAAAAAGCAGATGATAAGGATTTTGAAATGTTTGTAAATGAAGTGCGCCGTTTTTACCCATTTTTCCCATTTGTAGCTGCCCGTGCAAATCGTGATTTTACATGGAAGGATTACAAAATTAAAAAAGATACGTTAGCTTTACTTGATTTATATGGAACAAATCATGATGGGGATATTTGGGAGGATCCAGAAGCTTTTAAACCTGGTCGTTTTATTGATTGGAAAGAGGATCGATTCACTTTAATTCCTCAGGGTGGTGGAGATTATCTTTCGGGACATCGTTGCGCGGGTGAAAAGGTTACTTTAGAAATTATGAAGGTTAGTTTGGATTATCTAGCGAACAAACTTGATTTTGAAGTTCCAGAACAGGATTTATCCTTTGAACTAAACGATATCCCTAGCATTCCACACAGCAGAATAATACTTCGAAATATAAGAAGAAAATAAGAAATGCTATACTTTCTCTGAGGTGAAAAAATGTATAAATTGTTATCACATAATGATTTAGATGGAGTTGGTTGCGGGATATTAGCTAAGCTTGCCTTTGGTCAAGATGTAAAAGTTCGTTATAACTCTGTATCTTCCCTAAATCGCGAAATAGAGTTTTTCTTAGAAAATGACAGTCCCGAAACCTTTTTATTTATAACAGATCTTTCTCCAAGTGAATCCTATGAACAAAAACTTGAGAAATTTTATGAGCAGTACCAAAACGTCCAACTGATTGATCATCATAAATCGGCAATGCACTTAAATGAATATGAATGGGGTTTTGTATTAGTAGAAGATGAGTTAGGTCGCTTAACGAGTGCCACTTCATTATTTTATAATTATTTATTAACCAAAGAATTGTTAGAAGAAAAGAGTGCCATTACTGAATTTGTTGAGCTCGTTAGACAGTATGATACGTGGGAATGGGAAAAAAATGAAAACCACAAGGCCCATTCTTTAAATTCCCTTTTCTATTTAGTATCCATTGATGAGTTTGAAGAAACCATGCTAGAGCGCTTGCAAACAAGTGAGCATTTTGATTTCGATGAGTTTGAAAAGAAGCTATTGAATATGGAAGAGGATAAGATAGAGCGTTATATCCGTCGGAAAAGGAGAGAAATAGTTCAAGCTAAGGTTGGCGAACATTTTGCAGGAATTGTTTATGCGGAATCCTATCACTCTGAACTAGGAAATGAATTAGGAAAGGAACATCCCCATCTCGACTATATAACGATTTTAAATATGGGCGGTAAAAAAATATCCTTCCGTACCATTCATGATGATGTGGATGTTTCTGAAATCGCAGGAAGATTTGGTGGCGGAGGACATCAAAAAGCCTCAGGATGTAATTTGATTGAAGAGGGCTACAAATTATATGTTTTAGATACATTCCACCTTGATTCGATTCAAGAAGATGCAAAAAGAAATCGCTACAATTTAAAAGAATCTGCCTTTGGGACAATGTTTAAAAATCGCGATGAAGATATCTTTTTCATTATTCCAGATAAAGAACATTGGATCATTGAGAAAAATAAAAAAGCTCTAAAAGAAACCTTCGAAAAATTCTTGGACGCAGAAACCTATTTAAAAAGAATGTATGAAGCATGGTTAGTACGTGATGAAGAGTTTGTAGAATATTTGATGAAAGAAATAAGGAAAGCCAATCCGTAAACCGATTTTTAATTTGATAATCCGTAAATTAATAATTTGCGGATTTTTTTCTTGTACGAAAAGGAAACGTTAATAAAAAAAGAACTCTGGAAATCTGCATGATTTTCGGAGTTCTTTTTGTTTCTAAAATTTGTACAGCATTTGGAAATGTTCTCGGATGATTTCCACGTGTTGCTCTTCTTAACTAAACTCATACCATATTAAACAACTATACCGCATGAATATAAATTACATCGCTAAGATTCCTGATCAAGCAAACTGTAAAGAAAAACCCATTTTTGACTATCCAATAATTCATCTTTAGGCAGCTGGAAGCCTCCGCCAAGAAACACCGTATTTCCATGAATGGCTATTACCATCGATTCAATTTGACTATCGATTTTTTTATAAACATCTCCAATAGTGGGTTCTAAGTTTTCATCTAGTTCTCCTGAACTTGAATCCTTTAGCTCGTCTTCCGTTGGTAAATGAGCATCTCTAAAGTCGATAGGATGGCTATTTTCTTCCCGACCTGGCGCCATAAGTAAATATTCGGTATGTTTAATACCGTTTGAATTGTTCGTGATTACCCCTTCATCCTCTACGCGAGCAACGACTTCAATCTCATTAAGCGTATAATGATCCAAATAATCAGGGTTTGGATTTGTGACTAGAATGAAATCACCTACCTTGGCAGCTCTTTCCTTGTTTAGCGTATAAGCTTTTTTGTTGAAAATAAAACTATCCAAAGCTTTAGGCTGATATTTTTCAACCTCTTTTGCACTACATAAATGCTGTGTTGAGTCTTTTAAACGCATTAGATGAACAGATTGTTTATACATTGGCTTTACAGCATACACCTTATGTAACTCATTGTTGTAATAAACAAACTGTCCTTTTCTAACTTGAAATAGGTTCAACGAATTCAACCTCCGATTTTCAATCATTTTCATCTTTGAATCTTCGTTAATAATTTAGTTTGGCAACGATTCAACTAAATATAATGATTCCTTATAAAAAATTCAAGTAATATCCGGGTAAATTTTGAATTTTTTGGTTCAACCATAATAAAATCCCGATAATTGATTGTTTTAAATTTAGTAATGTATGATGAAAAGGAATTGAAATTGATAGGGGGATAAAAATATGGAAATAGGATTAACAACCTTCGTAGAAACTACACCAGATGTACATACGGGAAAAGTGAAAACCCATGCAGAGCGGATTCGTGAGGTAGTGGAGGAAATTGTTTTAGCGGATGAAGTAGGATTGGATGTGTATGGTGTCGGGGAACATCACCGAAAAGATTATGCCTGCTCTACACCAGCAGTACTTCTTTCAGCAGCAGCATCACGTACTAAAAATATAAGATTAACAAGTGCGGTAACTGTACTATCGTCTGATGATCCAGTCCGCGTATTTCAAGAATTTTCAACAGTAGATGCGATTTCAAATGGACGTGCAGAGATTATGGCAGGTCGTGGCTCCTTTATTGAGTCATTCCCCCTATTTGGCTACGACTTAAAGGATTATGATGAATTATTTGATGAGAAATTAGATTTATTATTAAAACTTAGAGAAAATGAAGTGATTACTTGGGAAGGAAAGCATCGAGCATCGATAAATAACAGAGGTGTATATCCAAGGCCTGTTCAAGAGCCTTTACCTGTTTGGATAGCGAGTGGTGGAACGCCGCAATCGGTTGTTCGTGCGGGAGTACTTGGATTGCCACTTGTACTTGCAATAATTGGAGGTAGTCCTTTACAATTTGCACCGCTTGTCCAATTGTATTATAAAGCAGCGAAACAAGCTGGGCACGATATATCAAAGTTAACAGTTGCTTCTCATTCCCATGGTTTTGTTGGGGATACGACAGAAGTTGCAATAGATAAATTTTTCCCTCCTACTCAATATGCAATGAATATTATAGGGAGAGAGCGTGGTTGGGGTCAGTATACCCGAGATACATTTGACCATGCACGGAGCTTAGAAGGGGCACTATATGTGGGAGATGTAAAAACCGTAGCAGAAAAAATAATATTCCTTAGAAAAAATGTGGGAATTACAAGATTTATGTTGCACTGTCCTGTCGGTTCAATGCCTCATGAAGATGTAATGAGATCCATTGAATTACTTGGTAAAGAAGTAGCACCGATTGTTCGTGAAGAGGTTGCAAAATGGGAAACAAATAACTAACTAAAAATACGAAAAGAGCTGTGTCATAGAAGTTTACCTATGATACAGTTCTTTTCATTTAATCTAAAAATGTGTGTTTTCAACAAATTTTTACAAAAAATGCATTTTTATAAGGTGAAAAGGATATAACTTATTACTAGATTGGTTTTCAACAAAAAATAATTATTAACAAATATCGAAAGGTTTAAAAAAATTTTCAAATTTTAATGGAATATATTAGAACTTTTTTATTTTTACATCGTCATATAAAGTATGTGCAATCTTGCTGTATGGTTTGGAAATAAATAACAGGAAAAACAAATCTTATATTACTTAATTGTGGAGGCATTCACTTGAATTCTCAAATTTCATCTTTCATTGAAAATTTTAATCTTTTCATGTTCATTTTATTTGCTTTTATGTATTTGTATCAAATTATTTACATGTTCATTGCCTTTAAAGAGAAAAGAAAGCAAAGACAGGTGAATCATAATCAGCATAAAAATAGGTTTGCAGTACTTATAGCTGCTCGAAATGAAGAAGTAGTAATTGGGCAACTAATAAAAAGTATTAAGAAACAAAATTACCCAAAGGAATTAGTTGACATTTTTGTTGTTGCAGACAACTGCACTGACAAAACAGCAATGATAGCTGAACGTGAAGGGGCAATTGTAAGAGAAAGATTCAATAAGGAGCAGGTAGGTAAAGGATATGCTCTAGATTTTATGATCAAGTTTATAGAAAATGAGTACGCTCATAAACAGTATGATGGTTATCTTGTATTAGATGCTGATAATTTATTAGATAAAAATTATATTGCGGAAATGAATAAAACCTTTAACGAAGGCTATCGAGTAATAACAAGCTACAGAAATTCTAAAAACTTTGATCATAACTGGATTTCTGCAGGATATGGACTTTGGTTTTTACATGAGGCAGAATATTTGAATTTACCTAGAATGACATTAAAAAATAGCTGTGCTATATCTGGAACAGGATTTTTAGTGAAAGCAGAAATATTTAAAGAAAATGGTGGTTGGATTCATCATCTTTTAACAGAGGATATTGAATTTTCGGTATCTCAAATTATAAAAGGTGAGAAAATCGGCTATTGCAGAAATGCAGTTCTTTATGACGAGCAACCAGTTACCTTTAAACAGTCATGGCACCAGCGTTTGCGTTGGGCAAAAGGCTTTTACCAAGTATTTAGTAACTACGGTAAAAGTTTAATTAGCGGGGTTTTATTTAACAAAGGAAACCGTTTCTCTTGTTATGATATGGCGATGACAGTCATGCCAGCAATGCTTATTACTTGCTTCAGTATCGCAGTAAATAGTTCGTTCTATTTAGCGGGAATTTTCGGTATTATAGACGGTAAGGAAATCATTCCAGTCACGACATTCGCCATTCTAAAATCATTTTGTTGGTATTTCGGGATATTATTTATCCTAGGATTAATTACAACAATTACGGAATGGAAGAGAATTCATTCTTCAAATTGGAAAAAGATACTGTACACATTTACTTTCCCACTGTTTATGGTAACCTATATACCAATTGCAATTGTCGCTTTATTTAAGAAAGTGGAATGGAAGCCAATTGCACATACGGTGGCGAAATCCATTGATGATGTATTGGATAATGTGAAAAATTAAACAAAATAAATAAGGGACTACACTTGCCTTAATGCGAGTGTAGTTTTTTTGTTGAAATAAAAAATTTAAGATTTCATTATAAATAGCTTTTTATGTAATTAAATCTAACACTATAGTTTGAATTCTGCATTAATTAATGAAAAACAAGCTATTTTTAATACTTTTTCACTAAATATAACGAAATTATGTCAACTATGCTAACAATATATTTTTTGGTATAATTAAAAAGAAAGAAAGATGGAATAAATGATTAGGAGGTAAAATGATATGGAAATAAAGAAGGTTTCAATGATTGGCATGGGGGCAATTGGTTGTTCAGTGGCCCCGGGATTATTTAAAGCGCTAGGCAATGGTTTTCGCGTAATTGCAGATGAAAAACGAAAATCAAAATTAGAAAGTGGAATAGTCATTAATGATGAGACGTATAAATTTCCAGTTGTTTCACCCGAAGAAAAAGGGGATGAAGCTGACCTAGTCATTTTAGCAGTAAAATATGGCCACCTAGAACAAGCGATCGTTGATATTGAGAATCAAGTAGGTCCTAATACAATGATTATGTCATTGTTAAATGGAATCAGTAGTGAAGGAATAATTGCAAAACACTACGGCGAAGATAGGATGATTTATTCATTGACATCAATAAATGCAGTGATGAAAGGTAATGCAGTAAAGGTTTCCCTGGATAGTGGTGAGTTTATGTTTGGGGAAAAAGAAAATATAATATCAGAAAGAGTGAAAGCAATTGCCAAATTGTTTGAAGAGGCAAAACTCCCATACTCTATCCCGGAAAATATTGAATATGCTATATGGAAGAAGTACTTAATAAATACGAGCATTAATCCAATAGCAGCTGTTATGCGTGCAAAAAATGGTTTTTTCCAAGATTTAGATTCGATGAAGCTTGTTAGAAAAAGTATTATAGATGAAGTACAAAAAGTATCAAATGCAGTTGGCGTTTGCTTAACAGACGAAGACTGTGAAGAGATTTTAACAGTTTCAAAAAATTATAATCCTAATGGAAAGTGCTCAATGCTTCAAGATGTGGAAGCGGGAAGAAAAACAGAAAAGGATATGTTCCTAGGCACATTAATCGAATTAGGTGAAAAATATAATGTGGATGTACCAATAGCGAAATTCCTGTATCATATGATTAGTGTCGTTGAAGAGGCGAATGAAAAAGGGATGCAGATCGCATAACTAAAAGAATAAATTTCAAATTGATAATTGCTACCAAAAAAAATCGCTGAAAAACTAAGCGATTTTTTTATTTTTCCTTTCATAGTCATATACTTTATTAAACAAGCATATTTGAAATGGATACGACCAGAGACGTAGTAAAAAATACATTTGAGGGCTCTAGTTTATTTTACAAAGTACTTTATGATGGTATTAAGGATTAAAACAAAGGAGCGACAAATACTTGAAAAAACGATATATCGTAATATTGCTGGCTTTACTTATTTTACTGAGTTTGGCAAATGTTATTTTTGGGCTTTTTTCCAATAAAGGAAATAAGGAAGTCAATATCTCAGGAAAATCATTTCAAAATATAGAAATTGATACGGATAATACGACCGTTAATTTAATAGAAGCAAAGGATAAAGCGTATGTTCAGCTTAATAATAGCAATGAACATGTTAAGGTTGAGACGGAAGGGAACACTTTGGATATTGAAGTAAATAAGAAATGGTGGCGTAGCTGGTTTTCTTTTGACTTTAATTGGTCAACACCAGAATTAAATGTGTATCTTCCGAAGGAGATTTATCAAACCATTAAAATTGAAACAAAAAATGGTGAGGTTAATATGACAAACTTCAAGGCTGAAGAAGTAAACATTAAAACGAAAAACGGAAAAATTGTTGTGAATGGACTAGAAAGTACGTATATATATACTGAAACAGATAACGGTAAAGTGGAATTGAATAACGTAGTAGGAAAGATTATTGGGAAAACAGACAATGGAAGTATTACAGTTGTTAAAGACTCGTTAAATAGTCCAATGGATTTGGAAGCGGATAATGGAAAAATTATAATCTATACAAAGGAAGCACCAGAAAATGTATCCTTTGAATTAAAAACAGATAATGGTCATATTTCGGTATTCGGCTCTGAATTTTTTGATACGGTGGTAGGAAACGGTGAAAATCGAATAAAACTTGAGACGGATAATGGGGATATAAATATCCAACGTCAGTAAGATATTATGAGGCTTAACCGGCAATGCTGGTTAAGCCGTTCTTGTCATTCGTTTTAACAAATAGTTAATGATAATATATTAATAGAGCAACATCTTTGTGGTTTGATGAAAGAATAAAGTGTAAAGGTGAGTTATTGAATGAGTGATTTAACTGTAATAGACGTGAACAGGTGTTATAAAGAGGCAGAACAAAAGGCTTCCCAATACTTCTCCTTACTACAACATCAAATTCAACACCAGTCTTATATCCAATCTTTAACAGAAGACATTCGAATATGGAAAAAGTATCATGTACATACTTCGGTACTTTCTATTTTTTCAAGTAAAAATCAAAATAAACCGAATAGCACCGATTATCAGCAATATTTGAAATGGCTAGATTATAAAGGAAAATTAAAGAGTTATTTAGAGCGTAGTGTATCTTATATATTTTTGCGTGATTTAGGAAAAACATTAGATAATTTACAATCACAAAAACGTATTCATCATATCGTCGAAGACCTTATCGAACAAATAAAAAATCCAGAAAAAAAGCAAAATGGATTAACGGATCTATTTAATCTTTCAGGTATGTTCCGAAAAGCTCAAAAGGAGAAAATAGAAACAACAATTATATGGCTGTTTGAAAAGCTCCATGAAGTAGAAAAGAATTTGCCAGAAAAAATGGATGGACTTAATGCGAAAAGAAAACTGGTTAAAATAATCGCAGGAGTTTTAATGCATGTAAATGAGGAAACATATGAGTCTTTATCTGAAGGAGAACGTGTTAAGAGGCTTGAAGATGCTATTCGTTTAGGGTATTCCTATGGATTAACCTACCCTTTCATCGATGATTTATTAGATTCGAACGTATTAAATTCAGATGAGAAGAAGCGATATTCAAAATTAATTGAAAGAACTCTTACGACTGGTGAAGTTCCTGATTTTGGCGTGTGGGAAGGTACAAATCAACGTCTCATGCAGTACATTCATTCAGAACTAAAAGAAGCTTTTATGTGCATAAAGCAATATCAAAAGGAGCCATCAAAATTTTTTGAGCAGGCTTATGTATTTTTTAAATCCCAGGAAATCGATCGAGAGAAAAGTTTATCAAATCCTAGTTATACAAATGAGGAATTATTTATCCCCATTATTTTAAAGTCTTCTTCATCTAGATTGATAGCGAGAACCATTGTAAATGTTGAAGAAGATGAAGGATTTGATCAACGAACATTCCTATATGGAATTTATAATCAACTTGCAGATGATTTTTCCGATTTGTTTCAAGATCAAAAGGACGGGGCAGTGACGCCTTATACTTATTATTTGAAATATTATAAGACTCGTAATGATTTATTTAACCCTTTTGAATTGTATTGGGTTGTTATAGAGAATTTAATTCAAAATGTTTATCACTCAGATTCAAAAACACGAGAAGTTATATTAGACCGAGCGATTAATGGACTAAAGCGATTCAAAGAAAAAGTTGGAAATGAAACCTATCATCATGTAATGGATACTTTCAAACTAAGAAATAGACCACTTTATCAGCTGATCGATAAAATGGTAAAAAAGGCAGATGATGTTGATTTTTATGATAAGCTTCTTCGAGATCGAATGTTGGAAGTATTTAGAAAAGATAAGGAAGAGCAACAACAATTTATAAATACGATTGAAAATGTTCGAGCGTTAATCAATGAAAATTTAACAATCGATTATAACAATCCTTTAGATAGCGAGCCTGTAATAGAAGCAGCAAATTATAGCTTAAAGGTCGGTGGGAAAAGATTGCGGCCAATCATGACTTGGTTTATGGGAGTCAATGTTTATAATTTAAATGAAGCTGCGATTTTGCCTCTTTTAAAATCATTGGAGTATATGCATACCGCTTCTCTAATCTTTGATGACCTTCCTACACAGGATAACGCCTCAACACGTCGCGGAAATCCAACCGTACATGAAATCTATAATACGTCTATTGCAGAACTATCAGGTCTTTTCTTAACGCAGAAGGCTTTTGAAGAGCAGGCTTCAATGAACCATTTCGATGCTAAATCGGTTTTACGATTGATTCAGTATGCAGCACGAATGACTGCGGAAATGTGTCAAGGGCAGGCGATGGACTTACAGTCGAAGGGTAAATCACTATCCTTAGAGGAATTAAATACGATTAGTTTTTATAAAACAGGTTTAGGGTTTGAAGCTTGCTTAGTTATGCCTGCAATTTTAGCTAATGCAAGTGAAGAAGAAAAAGACTCAATTAAAAAATTTGCACGTCACGCTGGTATTGCATTTCAAATAAAAGATGATTTATTAGATGTTATAGGGGATACAAAATTACTAGGTAAGAAGATTGGAAAGGATGTAGAAAACAATAATTCTACATTTGTATCCATACTAGGTATGGATGGAGCGAAAAAGGAAATGTGGAATCACTATTGCATTGCGATGGAATCTCTAGAAAACATTCCTCGCAACACAGCCTTCTTGAAGCATTTTTTAAACTATATTGTAAATAGAGAAAAATAACAAAAGAGTATTTTCCAAGGATTCCCCTTGGAAAGTACTCTTTATTTTGTGCTTGGTTCTATTTGTGGATTTTTTAATAGCCTTTGTTTTTTTCCAAAATAGTTAACGATTAATACACCTGTAATCGCAATGACTCCCCCAAGTATCGAAAGCATAGATGGTAAATCATTAATCCAGACCCAAGCAACGATGATGGCAATTACAGGTTCTATGTAAAGTATGCTTGAAATCGAGCTAGCACTTGCTAAGGATAATGCGATCGACCATGTTAAATAGGCAATAGAAGTTGGGAAAATACCGATAAAGATTGCAGTAAGGTTTGCTTCTAATGTAGCTGTTTGGATATCATTGAACAATCCTGGTACAAAATATAAAAAAGGAATTGTACCAATCCATGTAAAGTAAGCTGTTAACTCAATAGCGGAATATTTTTCAAACAATGGCTTTTGATAAACAAAGAATAGGGATGTTGCAATGGCAGCCATTAAGATTAATACTACTCCTGGTGAAAAGCCTAAACCATCTCCAGAGCCAATAGAGATAAGTAGAATCCCAATAAAACCAAAGCCAAGTCCCATCCAGCCAATTGTTCCAAGCCGTTCCTTTAAAATCCAAATAGCAAATAGTGTTGTGAAAATAGGGCTAGTTCCGATAATCAGTCCTGCGGTACCAGCGCTTACGGTTTCTTGACCAAAAGTAACACATAGATGATAACCACTTATACCTACAAGTGCAACAAAGGTTATTCTTAATAAATCTCTTTTTGTAGGTAAACGGAACTTAATATTAGGTAAGAATGCAATAATCAAAAATATAATGGATGCTATCAGAAATCGAACTAAGATTAAATGTCCTGCTGAGTAGCCTCCTTGAAGGCTTACGCTAATGGCAGCAAAAGTTGAGCCCCAAATTAAGACGGTGATTAATGCTAGAATAATCGCTTTTGAATTCAATGGAACCACCTAACTTTCTCGTGTCAGAAATATCAGTCAATTAATCTTATATCTTAAAAATTCAATAATCAATACTATTTTTTCAACTAAAAAAGCACATTTGGTAACGTGCTTTTTTAAAGAATTATTTATTGTAAATGATTTGGATGCTTCATTTGTTTTTTCTGTGAATCAAGAGTTTCGGTAAAAATATTATTATTATTTAAAGGGTTTTCATTGAATTTGCCATATTGAATAAGCTGTATCAAATTTTGAATATCTTCTTTCGTAGCAGGCTGTTTTTCCGGTTTTAATGTATAACCTAATTGACCACTAGTTTCAATTGTGGCATATTGAACATCATTTATTGAAATAATTCCTTCTTGACGCAATCTAGCTTCTAATTGATCAACAGGTAACCGTAGTTTGTGTAAATTTTTTTCATTTAAATGACCGTTTTCGATTACTGATATAGCTTTACCTGAAATTGCAGTTTCAGTAGCATTATTTTTTAATTGAATATACTCGGTTATTACTAAGCATAAAACGAGGATAAATGCCACAATAAAAGTTGGAAACAAACCTCTCCCTGTTACTGGTTGAATTAACAATGAACCAATGGCGATCATAATAACGGTTTGAGGGATAGTCATTTGTGAAATCGATTTTCGTCCGCTTATTTTTAAAATAATAGTACCGATAGAAAATATCAAAATAGTTTCCCAAACTATTGTAAAATCCATAATTTTAACTCCTTATAAATAATTATTACTATTGTTTGTTGTTTAAATTTAAATATACTTAATAAAAAAGCCCATCTTCATTAAAAAGATGGGTTTACGCATTAATTAGAAAAATTTCTTTTTACCTTGTTCATCCTTTAAGATTTCGACAGCTTCTCTAAATCGAAGGGAATGTACAACTTCTCGTTCCCGTAAAAATTTCAATGCGTCATTTACATCTGGATCGTCAGAAATGTCAATGATCCATTGATAAGTAGCACGGGCTTTCTCTTCTGCTGCAATGTCCTCATAAAGGTCAGCTATCGGGTCGCCTTTTGCTTGGATATAAGATGCAGTCCATGGAACACCAGCAGCATTATGATAAAATAACGCTCGATCATGGTTAACATAATGATCACCTATACCTGCTGCTTTTAACTGATCTGGAGTAGCGTCTTTTGTCAGTTTATAAACCATTGTAGCAATCATTTCTAAGTGCGAGAATTCTTCCATGGCAATATCATTTAATAGACCAATAACCTTATCCGGAATCGTATAGCGCTGATTCATATAACGAAGAGCAGCTGCTAATTCACCGTCAGCTCCACCGTATTGTTCGATTAAAAACTTAGCAAGCATAGGATTACACGTGCTTACTCTTACTGGATATTGAAGTTTTTTTTCGTAATAGAACATTACTTATATACTCCCCTCACTTTTTCATTAAACTTGCCAAGGCCATGGTGTATCATCTACATTCCAAGGGTAGCTGGAAAAGCTCTTGCCAAAATTCATAAGCGGACCAAATTTTTTCTCGAATTCTACTTTAAGTCTCATACTTTGCTGAGCCGTTTCATTAAACTGTTTTATTGCCTCTAAATCATGGGGATGAGTATTTAAATAGAGATTTAATTCGACAAGGACAAAATCAATTGCTTGTAGCTCTTCCAGTAATTGATAGTACTCTTTAGGCATTTGTTTCGTCACGGTTTTTCCACTCCTTTTTTCGGATCAGGATACGGGCTATATAATTGAGGCCATAATGTACCGTGCATAAGGGCTTGTGCAGGTGGAAACTGTTCCATACCTGGTGGCTGGAAGTGAATGTAAAGCTGAGGGGGCGTTGAATAACTTTTAACAAGTATTGGTTTACAAGGATCAAAAGGACTTACAAAAGGTCTCCAGTATTTAAATTGCGTAAACATATAATCCTCCCTTCATTTATTGCGTCATCCAATATATATGTCGAACGAAATCAGTATATTCGACAAATACGGTTTCGGTTTCGAAAAATTTAGTAAAAAATTGAAATTTGTAGATAGAAGGTAAAAAACATATTAAAAAAAGATCCCTAAAACCGCTATATATAGACAAAAATAAAAAATTATCAACAAGTAATTAGAAAATGAATTGGTATCATAATCAGGCGAACTTCATAGTATGTTTATAAACCATGCCATGAAGAATGGAGGGAAGATTATCGATATCTTAAATAAGGTACGGAATTTCCGTGAAGAAGAAAATAGGCTGAAATGGGAAGGGACCTTTGCAGAATATTTGGAGCTAGTTAAGGAAAAACCAGAAATTGCACAAACAGCTCACTCCCGCGTATACAATATGATTAAAAGTGCTGGTGTAGAAGAAAAAAATGGACAAAAGAACTATAAGTTTTTCAATAAGGAAATGTTCGGTTTAGAATCTGCACTAGAACGCTTAGTTGAGGAGTATTTCCACCCGGCAGCAAGAAGGTTAGATGTAAGAAAACGCATTTTACTATTAATGGGTCCAGTGAGTGGTGGTAAATCAACAATTGTAACAATGCTAAAAAGAGGTCTTGAACAATTTTCAAGGTCAGAAGAAGGCGCAGTTTATGCTATTAAAGGATGCCCGATGCATGAGGATCCACTACACCTCATACCGCATCATCTGCGAGAAGATTTCTATAAGGAATATGGAATTCGTATTGAAGGAAGTTTATCACCACTAAATACAATGCGTTTAGAGCAAGAATATGGTGGTCGCATTGAAGATGTCATGATTGAAAGGATATTCTTCTCGGAGGATAAGCGAGTCGGTATTGGTACATTTACTCCATCTGATCCGAAATCGCAGGATATCGCCGATTTAACAGGAAGCATTGACTTTTCAACAATTGCAGAGTATGGTTCAGAATCAGATCCACGTGCATATCGATTTGACGGGGAATTAAACAAAGCAAATCGAGGTATGATGGAGTTCCAAGAAATGCTGAAATTGGACGAGAAATTTTTATGGCACTTATTATCATTAACGCAAGAAGGAAACTTTAAGGCTGGTCGCTTTGCACTAATATCGGCAGATGAACTTATTGTCGCTCATACGAACGAAACAGAATATCGCTCATTTATATCGAATAAAAAGAACGAGGCACTTCATTCTCGTATTATTGTAATTCCAATTCCATACAACCTAAAGGTCAGTGAGGAAGAAAGAATTTACGAGAAAATGATTCGTGAAAGTGATATAGCACATGTTCATATTGCGCCCCATGCATTACGAGCCGCAGCAATTTTCTCGATATTAACTAGACTAGAAGTTCCGAAGAAACAGGGGATTGATCTACTGAAAAAAATGCGCTTATATGATGGGGAAAATGTTGAAGGGTTTAATTCAGTGGATGTTGAGGAGTTAAAGAAAGAGTTCCCGAATGAAGGTATGCAAGGCATTGATCCTCGATATATTATTAATCGAATCTCATCAGCTATTATACGTAAGGAAGTACCATCTATCAATGCTTTGGACGTATTACGTGCTTTAAAAGACGGTCTCGATCAGCATCCTTCTATAACACAAGAAGATCGAGAAAAGTATATGAATTATATTGCAGTCGCAAGAAGAGAGTATGATGAAATCGCGAAAAACGAAGTGCAAAAAGCATTTGTTTATTCTTATGAAGAATCAGCTAAACACTTATTAAACAATTATTTAGATAATGTTGAAGCCTTCTGTAATAAGAACAAACTTCGTGACCCATTAACTGGTGAAGAGATGAATCCAGATGAAAAATTAATGCGGTCCATTGAAGAGCAAATCGGCATTTCTGAAAATGCGAAAAAAGCCTTCCGTGAAGAAATATTAATTCGTCTTTCAGCCTATGCAAGAAAGGGACAACGTTTTGATTATAATTCTCACGAGAGATTAAGAGAAGCGATTCAGAAGAAGCTATTTGCAGACTTAAAGGATATTGTGAAAATTACTACGTCATCTACTACTCCTGATGAATCACAATTGAAGAAAATCAATGAAGTAATTGCTACTCTTGTTGATGAATATGGTTATAACACAACAAGTGCAAATGAGCTGCTAAGATATGTTGGTAGCCTTTTAAATCGATAACAGTAATATATGAAACCATAATTTAAAAACATTCAAAAAGAGAGTGCCCTGTAAATTTTAGGGCACTCTTCCAATTTTTTATTATTAATTAACAAATGGAGAATTGTATTTTCACTTCTCGGACAGTCTAAACTACCTACGCTCTAATAGCATCTAAAACAAATGCTTGCTTTAGAACGGTTTCTAAGCGTTTGATAACTTCATTTTCAACAATGAATACATCATCATCCTTTGTTACTTGTTTATCAACAATATACACAGGATTTGTGATATGTGTTGCACCTAAAATTGAAACAACTGGTTTTAATGCATATTCAAGGGATAATAAATGTGCAATTGATCCGCCGATGGCTACTGGAATAACGGATTTATTTTCAAGCGCTTTTTGAGGTAGTAAGTCTAAAAATGTTTTTAGAATCCCAGAATAAGCCCCTTTAAATACAGGAGTTAGTAAAATAATAATATCTGCTTTCTCTACTCGTTTTATATTTTCAATAATGATATGACTTGTGAAGTTTGCTGTAATTAAATCTTGTGCAGGTAATTGATGCACGATAATTTTTTCATAAGATACGTCATTTTCATTTAGAAGTTTTTCTATTTCAAGCTGAACGCCTGTCAGTCGAGAATTAACGCTATAACCACCATTAATAATAATTGCCTTCATGTTAATCACCTTTCCTACTTTATTCTAAACACTCATCTATAACACGGCTGGCTTGTATACATAAGCCCAAACCTATCAAATTATTAAACGCCTCTTAGCTTCTTGCAACGCCAGTATTACTGTAGGCGGTGATTTTTCGTTCTAACCTGTGAGCGGTAAATTCAATAATTACTGTAATACCCCAGTAAATAATCCCTGCTGCGATGAATGATTCCAAAAATTTCAAATTGCTTGAAGCCACAATATTAGCAGTGCCTGTCAGCTCTTTTACTGAAACGAGGAAGGCAATGGATGTAGCGTGTAAAAAAGCTATGAAAATATTCGTTAAGTTTGGTAGAGTAGCAGCGAATGCTTGTGGCAATACAATACGTCTTAATGCTTCAAGAGATGTCATGCCAACAGAATACGCAGCATCGATTTGCCCTTTTGAAACACTCAATATTCCCGAACGAATAATTTCAGTTAGATAAGCACCTGCATTCAATGCAAGAGCGATAATAACGAACACTGCAATAGGAACAAAGTTTAATGAAATTCCAAAGATTGATTCGAATAAAATCGGTAGCCCAAAATAAATAATCATAATATGAAGAATAACAGGTGTTCCCCGATAAAATGATACATAAAAGTTCGCAATAGGAGTCAGAATCTTAACAGGATTCATACGTAGGAACGCAACGACAATGCCAATCAATAGACCGATTAAAATTGGTGTAAAGGCAATAACTAATGTTAGTGGTAGAGCTTTTATAATTTCTGTAAAAGCCGTCCATATAAATGGAATATCTAGTTGCATTATAAGTCCTCCTTTACATCGAATATTCGTCTTTTACCAAGTAACGATTTAAATAACGTTCTATCCATTTAAAGCCATGTTCGAAAATAAGTACGATGACATAATAAATAATGCTTAAGGAAATATAAATTTCAATTGCATGGGTAGTTGCCGTAATTAACGTTTCTCCACGTCCCATCATATCCATGACGCCGATTGAAAAGGCGAGGGAAGTGTCTTTTAAAGAACTGATTGAAGCATTCGCAATGTTTGGAAATGCTACACGAAATGCCTGTGGAAACACAATTCGATAAAAGTTTTGCCATGGTGACAGCCCGACCGAATAGGCAGCCTCCGTTTGACCATAATCTACGGAGGTAATGGCTCCACGGAAAAGCTCTGCAAAATTAGCGGTATTACTAAGTGTATACGTAATAATTACGAAATAAAATGGATCCATTCTTGTAATATCAACACCAAATAAACCTACAACTACAGGCAAACCATAAAACACTAAAAATAATTGGATTAAAATTGGAGTCCCGCGGATAAATGAAATATAAACCGTTACAATTTCTTTTAAAATGGGAATATGATAAAGCTTAGGCATCGCTACTAGGATGCCTAGAAATAGACCGATTCCTACAGATAAAACCAAAATCTCAAGAGTTATATGCAAGTAGGATAATAGCTTAGGAATTGATTCAAAGATTAATGATGGTTCAAAGAAATTCCCCATAACGATGCCTCCTTTCCGCGAATATTTAATTTAATAAGAGTAAATTATCATTTATAGTTCGACGGAATAGTCAGAACCCAGCCATTTTGTACTTAATTCTTTTACAGTACCGTCCTCAATTAATTCTTTTAATGCTCTATCTACAGCATCAGCTAATTTAGCATCTTCTTTATTGAACATAAAGAAAATGTCTGTAAATAAAAGGGGGTCACCAACGATTTTTTGCTCTGCATCAGAAGCATTATTATTAATATCCACTGCGAAAGGGAAGCTGAAAATAGCGTCAATTCTCCCTGTTTTTAATTGGTTATTCATGTCTGTCGTTTGTGTAATATAAGAAATTTCTGTATCAAAGTCATGCTCTTTTACATATTGTTCAACAAAAATAGAAGCATTGCTCGTTGGAGATACACCAACTGTTTTCCCGTTAATATCATCGATAGATTGAATCTCTTCATTTCCTTCGTGAACGACAACATGTAGAGGCATCGCATTATATGGCTGTTTATTGAATAAAAATTTCTCTTCCCGTTCTTCGTTTTTTGCCATATTATGTGCTAAAAGGTCGATTTTCTTTGTTTCTAGGCTTAACAATAGGTTGCTAAATTCCATCGTTTGAAATTCAAATTCATATTCTTCGAGACGTTTGTCGATTTCTTTAAGCAATTCAATATCGTAACCTGTTAATTCGCCATTTTCATCAAAGAAACAGATATTTATAAATTGTGATCCTGTTCCAATGACCACTTTCTCCGCATTTCCTGATGAGGCAGATGTTGCCGCTGGTTCACTTGAGCTACCACAAGCAGATAACAGAAGAGCGGCAATCAATGTAATAGCAAAAGTTAATTTTTTCATATGGTTTGTACCCCTTTGTTTTTGATTTTTTCAAGGGCATTTTGTAAATGTTCAACGCCTAACTCTGTTACAGCAGTAAATGTATTGCCTTGTCCTATTTCAACAACTGGTACGTAACGAATGCCGTATTTCAAATCTAAAATATCGCGGAATTCATCATGTTCTGTAACATCGATAATTTGATAATCGATTCCTTCTCCTTCTAAATAGCTTTTTACCTCACCACAATAAGAGCATCCTTGTTTCGCCCAAAGGACTATTTTAAGATTTGCCATATTTTTTCCTCCTAAATTTTTAATGAAATCTCTAGTTTTTCGAGATTAACAGGACTTATTAGATTAAATGATTCAATACGAGCTTTTGTATCTAATACTGGCGTATGATAAATGAACTCATCTACTCCAAATGTTGTATAAAGTTCATCAAGCTTCTCTTTAATTTGGGCGGGGGTACCGCTAATTACAGTTGGTTCATGTCTTTCGATAGTGTAGCTTTCTCCAGATTCTCTTCCTAATTTCTCTGCTTGTTCCTCAGTTATTAATGTCAGTCTTTTCCCACTTGCAAGCTTTACTTTAAATAGTGTTTGACCTGCGGCGAAATTTTTAGCTTTTTGTTCATCTGTTGACGCAATGACATTTACACCGAGTATAAAACGTCCATTAGGGGAGTATTCACGATAAGCTTTTACAGCTTCAACTAATTCACTATCATTACTATTGAAAAATTGAGCATAGGCAAAAGAAATACCAAGTTTGCCAGCTTCAGTTGCACTACCTTGACTTGCCCCAAGTAATATAACTTCCGGTTTTGCTTTTGGAAGTGGAGTTGCCTTTAGTTCAGCGAATTCATGATCTTTAGGGATAGTATTGTTTATAAATTGATTCACTAGGGCAAGTCGTTCATAAAAATCATTTTCAGTTGAATTTTTTTTGTATTGTAAGGCTTTTGTAGAAAGGGGGAGGCCACCTGGAGCCTTCCCAATTCCTAAGTCCACCCGATCACCAGCTAAACTAGCAAGCACGTGGAAGTTTTCAGCTACTTTATATGGACTGTAATGCTGAAGCATAACACCACCGGAACCAACTCGAATTCTCTTTGTTTTTGCTAGTAGATAAGAAACAAGTACTTCCGGTGAGGAGCCTGCCACTTCCAAAGTATTATGATGCTCTGAAACTAAAAAACGGTGGTAGCCAAGTTTTTCCGCTTCCTGAGCAAGTTCAACGGTATTCTTTAATGCAGATTCATAAGATTCTTCGTTAATGAGAGGGCTTTGATCCAATATGGAAATTTGATAGTTCAATCGGTTTACTTCCTTCCAAATTTTATTTTTAACAATTATTCTTGTACTCCGATAAAAATACTGGGTTTTAAGGTCAGAATTAAACGGTTTGTTTCGCTTTTGTATAACGATTTTCTACAAATGGAATTCCTAAGTTGCCACGTAATGTATCTGCTGGATAATCCTTGCGATAACGTCCTTTTGCCTGAAGTATTGGTACAACTTTATCAACAAAGTCATCAAGAGTATTTGGGACTGTTGTTGCAATAATAAATCCATCTGCCCCTTCTGCATCTACCCAGCGAATTATTTCATTTGCAATCTTTTCAGGTGTACCGATAAAGGATGAACGAGGTGTTGCTTCTCTTAATGCCACTTCACGCAATGTTAAATTTTCTTCTTTGGCGTATTTTTTTATGTTATCAGTCGTACTTCTAAAGCTATTGGCTCCGATATCCCCAAGCTCTGGGAAAGGTGCATCTACATCATATTGAGTGAAATCATGGTGATCAAAGTAACGACCTAAATAAGCAAGTGCTTTATCGATTGAAACTAGATTTGCGATTTCCCAATATTTACGTTCAGCTTCTTCTTCTGTATCACCAATAATGGGCGAGATACCAGGGAAACTTAGAAGTTGATCGGGGTTGCGTCCTTCTTTAAGGGTAGCTGTTTTGATCTTCTTATAATAATTTTGAGCATCCTCTAATGAATTTGGACCTGAGAATACAGCATCGGCTGTTTTAGCTGCAAGCTGAATACCTGCATCAGATGAACCGGCTTGGAAAATAACTGGTTGACCTTGTCTTGAACGAGCAACATTTAAAGGACCTCGAACAGAGAAGTATTTTCCTTTATGATTAAGAACGTGTAATTTTGAAGGGTCAAAGAATTGGTCATTTTCAACATCAAAGGTAAATGCATCATTTTCCCAAGAATCCCACAAACCTTTTACTACTTCTAAGTATTCTTCGGCAATTTCGTAACGAACGGGATGGCTAGGGTGCTCTTCGATTGTTTTATTAAAATTAAGTGCTGTGCTCTCTAACGGTGTTGTGACAACATTCCATCCAGCGCGACCATCACTAATTAAATCGAGCGAACCTAACTGACGAGCAACGTTGAATGGTTCACTATACGAGGTAGAAATTGTTCCCACAAGTCCAATGTTTTTTGTTCGTGCACTAAGTGCAGATAAAATTGTAATTGGTTCAAAACGATTTAAAAAATGAGGAATTGATTTTTCATTTATGAATAAACCATCTGCAATAAATACTAAATCAAATTTTCCCTCTTCCGCTTTTTGCGTTTGCTGTGTGTAAAACTCAAGGCTTACACTTTGATTTTTTTTAACATCAGGATGACGCCATCCCGAAATATTACCTCCGACACCGTGAACAATGGCACCAAAATGAATTTGCTTAACCATGAGATCTCCTCCTTAAATGTTGAGTAATACCGGAAAATGCTTTAATAAATACAAAACCACTTATCTTACTAGGAATTGTTATGAATAGTAACATTTATCAGATAATTATTGCAATACAGATAATGATAGAAAAAAACTATCAGTCCATAAAGCAAGAGAAAATGTAGGTTGAAATGATTGATAAAAAACTTCTATTAGTAAAGTGATAATAATTTTGAATTAAACAGTTTGCAATAACAAAAAAAATGCCACACCAATGTGTGACATCCCAATAAAATCAGTCATTTCTATGAAGATATTTTTTACTTTCATAGAACGACTCTACAATATAAGTAGCAAAAGGAATGAACTCTTTGCCACTCTCCGTTAGACTTAAACTTCTACCTTCTCGATTAAAAAGTGTTGTACCAAGTGACTCTTCTAAAGATTTAATCCGAGCTGAAACAGTAGGCTGTGTTAAGTATAATGCGTTTGCTGCTTTATGAATGCTTTTATACTTAACAACATAAAGAAACGACTCGATATGTTCAATATTCATTTCTACCCCTCGATTCCAATACTGTTAAATTCCGACTTATCCTATAAGGTTTATAATATATGAATTTTCAAAGTAAATCAACACTTCGAAGATGAAGAGCAATTGTATTAACATTTCAATATATTTTTTACATCACTCCATCTTTCCAGAGCACTTTTTCTATTACACTTTTATATTTTTTTGAAATTATGTGAAATATGTCTGAAAACTCTCATATTATAAAAAAAGTGCTTTTCATTTGATATTTACAAAATTAGGCACTTTTTGACGAGTTGTCCGCTTAATGAAATTAAAAAATAGATGGGTGAGGATATAATGAGCGAAAATCAGAAACAGTTTGTCATCTCGAAGGAAAATTGGTCCCTCCATCGTAAAGGGCACCAGGATCAACAGCGTCACATGGAAAAGGTAAGAGAGGCGATTAAAAACAATCTGCCAGACATTGTTAGTGAAGAGAGTATTATCATGTCGAACGGCCGAGAAGTCATCAAGATTCCAATTCGTTCATTGGATGAATACAAAATCAGATATAACTACGATAAATCCAAGCATGTAGGTCAAGGAAAAGGTGACAGCAAGGTTGGGGATGTTGTTGCTAGGGAGCGAGGTCAAAGTGAAAAGGGTCCAGGTAAGGGGAATAAAGCCGGGGACTCTGCTGGTGAAGATTACTATGAAGCTGAGGTTAGCTTAGAAGAAGTACAAAGCATTTTATTTAATGAGCTTGAGCTTCCAAATTTACAGGAAAAAGAAAAAGAAAATATTACTATTGAGAAAATTGAATTTAATGATATTCGTAAAAAAGGACTTATTGGCAATATTGACAAAAAGCGTACGATCCTTTCGGCGATAAAAAGAAATGCCATGAATGGAGAGGCGAAAATTACTCCAATCCATAATGATGACCTTCGATTTAAAACATGGGATGAAGTGATACGACCTGAATCTAAGGCTGTTGTGTTAGCGATGATGGATACAAGTGGCTCAATGGGGACATTTGAAAAGTACTGTGCTAGAAGCTTCTTCTTTTGGATGACAAGATTCCTAAGGACTAAATATGAGTATGTTGATATTGAATTCATTGCCCATCATACAGAAGCGAAAGTCGTAACAGAAGAAGAATTTTTTACAAAAGGTGAAAGTGGCGGTACTGCCTGCTCCTCAGCATATGCAAAAGCCCTAGAATTGGTTCAAGGAAAGTACAATCCGTCTCGCTACAACATCTATCCTGTTCACTTCTCAGATGGTGATAATTTCTCAACAGATAACGAAAAATGTTTGAAATTAGTTAAAGAATTAATGAAGGTTTCAAGTATGTTCGGTTACGGTGAAGTAAATGCTCATAATCGTTACTCAACATTAATGAGTGTTTATAGAAAAATAGATGATCCTAAATTTAGATACTATATATTGAAGGAAAAAAATGATGTGTATGAGGCGTTAAAAAGATTTTTCCAAAATAAAGTGGAAGCTTAAGTAGGTGGAAAATTCCCTATAAACTAAAGTTGGAGGGATTCATTACATGGAAAAAGAGCTTCATAAGTCCATTGATCAAATTACAGAAATTGCTACTGGTTTTGGATTAGATTTCTTTCCAATGCGCTATGAAATATGCCCAGCAGAAGTAATTTATACGATTGGAGCTTACGGAATGCCAACGAGATTTACTCATTGGAGTTTCGGAAAACAATTTCATAAAATGAAGCTGCAATATGATTTTGGTCTTAGTCAAATTTATGAGTTGGTTATTAATTCAAATCCGTGCTATGCATTTTTATTAGATACAAATACATTAACTCAAAATAAGTTAATCATTGCTCATGTGCTAGCTCATTGTGACTTCTTCAAAAATAATGTTCGTTTTTCTAATACTAGAAGAGACATGGTGGAGAGCATGACTTCAACGGCAGAACGAATCGCCCATTATGAAACCTTGTATGGTAAAGATGAAGTTGAGCAATTTTTAGATGCGGTGCTTGCAATTCAAGAGCATATCGATCCATCGTTATTAAGACCAAAGCTTATGTATAATGATTACGATGTAGATGAAGATATCATTATGAAACCAAAGTCACCTTATGATGATTTATGGAGTTTAGATAATAATGAAAAAGATGATAGACCCGTATTACCGAGAAAGAAAAAATTCCCTCCGAAACCTGAAAAGGATTTATTGTTATTTATTGAAGAGTACAGCAGGGAGCTTGAGGAGTGGCAACGAGATATATTAACAATGATGCGAGAGGAAATGTTATACTTCTGGCCTCAGCTTGAAACAAAAATTATGAATGAAGGCTGGGCATCCTATTGGCACCAACGAATAATGCGTGAATTAGATTTAACAACAGAAGAAACGATTGAATATGCAAAGCTAAATGCAGGTGTCGTACAGCCATCAAAAACAACGATTAATCCATATTACCTTGGCTTGAAGATATTTGAAGATATCGAAAAGCGTTATGACCATCCAACAGAAGAAATGCTTAAACTCGGTGTTAAACCTGGTTCAGGGCGTGAGAAAATATTTGAGGTTAGAGAGATTGAATCGGACATTTCCTTTATTAGAAACTATTTAACAAAGGAATTAGTAGAACAAGAAGATTTATATTTATTTGAAAAGAAAGGGCTCGAATATCGTATAAGTGATAAGGATTACCAAAATGTACGTGATCAGCTAGTTTCGATGAGAGTAAATGGAGGTTTTCCATATATCGTTGTAGAAAATGGAGATTACTTGAGGAACGGAGAATTGTATTTGAAGCATGGCTACGAGGGAATGGAGTTAGAATCAGATTATTTAGAGCATGTTCTACAATATATTTATAAATTATGGGGTCGACCAGTGCATATGGAAACATATGTTGAAGAAAAACCAATCTTATATTCTTATGATGGTAAAAAGAATTATCGTAGGTTTATGTAAGTACTTTAAAACAACAAAAGCAGCCCGTGAGGCAATACTCACGGGCTCTTTTTAGTTAGTTTATATTATATTGCGCGCATTAGGAAATAGAAAAGATAAACTTTTAAAGGATTGGATAGTTCAACTGACATTGTGGATTCGTATAGTATGGGGGTCTTGTGCTTATTTTTGGTAATTGGAAAGGCTTTTGATCATTTGCATATCTTACGTTTACTTTTTCATTAGAGTAGGGAATCAACAAAATATTTACACCAGGACATGGCTGATAAATTTGAATATTAACTCCTCCTAAAACAGATTTAACCATATTCTATTCATACATCTTCTTTAACGTAACAAGTGATTCACCATAAACGCCTAATACACATAAGATGGTTTAGAAATGTTACTAGGAGGATTCCATGGATATTCAGCATGAGAAAGGAATGGAGGAGTCAAAATATCCTCTATATCCGAATTACGGAAAAATCACTCGATTTGAAGAGGTTCCAGTTACAGTTCCCGAACAAAGGCAATATCGTCAACCGGGATTAGAAGGGCTTATGGTACCACGGCCGATTATAGAAAATCCAAACTATAAAGGTTCTGGGAAATTAAAAGGGAAAGTAGCTTTAATAACAGGTGGAGATAGTGGGATTGGCGCTGCGGTTGCGATTGCCTTTGCGAAAGAGGGGGCAGATGTATCCATTGCTTATTTAGATGAGCATGAGGATGCGAATCGTACAAAATGTAGAATTGAAGAGCTCGGTCAGCGCTGCTTATTGTTACCTGGTGATTTAAGAAATAAGGAACATTGCAAGAATATAGTTGAAAAAACAATACAAGCTTTTGGTAAGTTAGATGTTTTATGTAACCATGTAGGGATCCAATTTCAGCAGCTAAGCCTACTTGATATTACGGATGAGCAATTTGATGATACGTTTAAAGTTAATATTTATTCACATTTTTATACAACAAGGGCTGCACTTCCACATTTGAAGGTAGGTAGCTCAATCATCAATACTGCGTCAGTTGTAGCCTATGTAGGAAATAAGGAATTAATTGATTATACGGCAACAAAAGCTGCTAATGTTGGATTTAATCGTGCCTTAGCAAATAATTTAATAAGTAAAGGTATAAGGGTAAATGCGGTAGCACCAGGAAGAATATGGACGCCTCTAATACCGTCAAGCTTTTCAGCTGATGCAGTAGTAATTGCAGATAACCCAATGGAACGTCAAGGGCAGCCCTTTGAACTGGCGCCAACATATGTATACCTAGCGTCTGATGACTCCCGTTTTGTAACAGGGCAAACACTACATGTGAATGGTGGGCAAGTAATGTCAACCTAGTAAAATGACTAGTTTGTGAAAATGGAAAGAGTACAATTCGAGTTGAATTGTACTCTTTTTACGTATAGCACGAATTAATATGGATCTGCATCCTGAGATTTGTTAATCGCATCTTCTACAGCTTTAGATGGATTTTTTGTACCAAGTGGATGTGGATGGAATTCTTGGCCAAATTCTTCTTTATTGTTCATGGATTTAGCTTTTTCAGCAAGTCCCTCTCTTAGACGTCGACCATATTCTTCATCGGCTTCATCAGCGAGAGCCATCATTTTATCTTGAATATCCTTTGGACAAATTGCTAGGTCGTTTACTAAGTTGTTAATAAGCTCATCTTTCTCCCATTGCTCAAAGCCGCGATATGTTTCTCCAGCCTGTTTCGTATTATCATTACGATCAATGGATGCGCGAACTAAATTTCCTTCTATATGGGGCGTGTATTCTTTACCAGTTTGCTCTGCTTCTGTTAAACCTCCCATACTAGATGGTTCATAGTTTACGTGTAGATTTTGACCTGGTGCCTTATCGTTATAATAACGAAGCTGCCCACCTTCTTGATTTGTAGCGACGCGTTTTTTCGCAGCATTAATTGGAAGCTGTAAATAGTTTGCACCTACACGATAACGTTGTGTATCCGAATAGGAGAATGTTCTTCCTTGTAGCATTTTATCATCGGAGAAGTCTAACCCATCTACTAAAACGCCTGTACCGAATGCAGATTGTTCAACTTCATTAAAATAATTTTCCGGGTTTTTATTTAATACCATTCGTCCGACAGGAAGCCAAGGGAATTTATCATTTGGCCAAAGCTTTGTGTCATCTAATGGGTCAAAATCTAGCTCTGGATGAGGTCCATCTTCCATGATTTGAACAAACAGCTCCCACTCAGGATAATCTCCTCGTTCAATTGCTTCGTACAAATCTTGTGTTGCATGGTTAAAGTTTTTCCCTTGAATTTCCTCAGCTTCTTTTACTGTTAAATTTTTAATTCCTTGCTTTGGCTCCCAATGGTACTTTACAAGAACGGCTTTACCTTCTTGGTTTACCCATTTATATGTGTTAACCCCAGAACCTTGCATCATTCGATAGTTTGCAGGGATTCCCCATGGAGAATAAACGAGCGTAACCATATGGAATGATTCAGGAGAATTTGCACAGAAGTCAAAGAAACGACGGGCATCCTGAATGTTTGTTACAGGATCTGGTCTAAATGCATGAATCATATCGGGGAATTTCATCGCATCTCGGATGAAGAATATTTTTAAATTGTTACCAACTAAGTCCCAGTTTCCATCTTCTGTATAAAACTTTACTGCAAAGCCACGTGGATCACGTACTGTTTCTGGAGAATGTAAGCCGTGAACAACAGTAGAGAAACGTACAAAAACAGGTGTTTGTTTACCCTTTTCTTGGAATAGTTTTGCACGAGTATATTTTGATGCAGGTTCATCTCCAACTGTACCGTATGCTTCAAAGTACCCATGAGCACCTGCACCACGGGCATGAACGATTCTTTCAGGAACTTTTTCGCGATCAAAGTGACTAATTTTTTCAATAAAATCGTAGTTTTCTAATGTGGCAGGACCTCGGTTTCCAACGGTACGAATATTTTGATTGTTCGTAATAGGATGGCCCTGTCTATTCGTCAGTGTGTTGTCATTTTCAATATTTGTTTCATAATTTCCTTGGCCTGATGGATCATTTGTTGTCATAGGAATCCTCCTTATTTTCAGTTAAACACTTCCCTTAAAATCTTTTCCCATTTGAACGAATCGTAATCATAGGCAAGGAAGTTTAATAAAAAATTGCCACGCGATATGCCTGGCAATTTGAAAGGAATGACTTTTAATCTTCACTATGCAATTTTAAGTTTAAATTGCAATGATAATCGGTAATATCATTGGTTTTTTATTCGTTTGTTCGAAAACAAAGGTACCTACTTCTTTTTTAATAGCGCGTTTCATTCCCATAATATTTGCATCTTTGAAAGGGTCGATTGTTCTCTTTACTACCTCATTAATATTTGTTAAAAGTTCTTCAGAGTTTTTTGCATAGACAAAGCCACGAGAAATGCTATCAGGATCGGATATTCGATTCCCATTTTCTTTACTTATGGAGACAACGATAACGAGCATTCCTTCCTCAGACAATTGTTTACGATCTCGTAAAACAATATCGCCCACTTCATCTGCACCAGCATTATCAACATACGTATCACCAGCAGTTACTTTTCTTGTTTGACGCGCTTCCCCATGCTGAACATCTACAACATCGCCATTACGAATAATAAAAGTGTGTCCTTTTTCAACACCTACTGCTTCGGCAAGCTTCTTATGAAGATGTAGCATACGGTATTCCCCATGTATTGGAATGAAATATTTAGGCTTCATTAATGAAATCATCCATTTTAAATCTTCCTGATAACCGTGGCCAGATACGTGCATGCCAGTTATTGTCGAAGAACCATAGATGACATTTGCACCAAGTTGAAATAAGTTATCGACAATTTTAGAGACATCTTTTTCATTTCCGGGAATTGGTGATGCGGCAAAAATCACAGTATCATTTTGTAGAACTTTGACATCTCGATTACTATTTGTAGAAAGCCTAGAAAGCGCGGCTAACGGTTCCCCTTGACTTCCCGTACATAGGACAACAACTCTTTCAGGTGGAAGCTGTCTCACATCCCGAGCATCAACAAGCATCCAATCAGGAATATCAAGATATCCCCTTTGTCTTGCGACAGATACAACATTTACCATGCTTCGGCCTAATAAAGCTAACTTTCGATTTGTCTTTTTGCAAGCTTCGACAATTTGCTGAACTCGGTTTACATTGGAAGCGAATGTCGAAATAATGACCTTTCCTGTAGCGCTATAAAAGGCTTCTTCGATGTGCTTTCCGACTTCTTTCTCTGATGGAGTAGAACCGGGTCTTTCGGCGTTTGTACTTTCAGATATTAAAAGTAATATTCCATCTTCACCGATTTTCGCCATTTTATGAATATCAGAATATTGATCATTTACTGGTGTTAAATCAAATTTGAAATCGCCTGTATGAACGATCTTTCCTTCGGGTGTATCAAATAAAATTCCCAAGCAATCAGGAATACTATGACTTGTTCGAAAGAAGCTTACTTGAATATTTCCAAAATCTAATGTTGAATTTGAATTAATTTCAATTAAAGTAGATTCTCGTAAAATCTTATGTTCCTTTAGTTTTAATTCAATCAACCCGAGGGTGAAGCGTGTTGCGTAGACTGGAACATTTAATTTTTTCAAAAAATATGGTATACCTCCAATATGATCTTCATGGCCATGGGTTACTACTAATCCTCTAATTTTATGTTTGTTCTCGTGTAAATAAGAAATATCAGGAATGATTAAATCAATACCAAGTAATGATTGATCTGCAAACTTTGCGCCGCAGTCGATAATAACTAAATCATCTCCATATTCAATAACGTACATATTCTTACCAATTTCATTGATGCCGCCTAATGCAAATACAGATAATAAACTACCTCTTTCCGACAAATTCTCTCCCTCATTTCAATAACAACTTTAATAATGATAAGTATTTAAGCTACAACAATTAATAGTATAGCTATTCATGAAAAGTCCTATACGAGTTATATAGAAGAGACAAATTTTGAAATAGTAATCTATCATCATCTTTATTTTTTCTATTAAATCATCAAACTTAAGTATGAAAAACGATTTTTATGAATATGTTTTAAATAACTAATGTTGTTGTAAATGACAGATAGAGGTGAATGGAATTGAAAATGTTTATGATTGGATATATATTCCTTCTAGCAATTGCGTTTTTTGTATTAGCTTTTTTTCTAGGCTCCACCCTAATGGTCGGCTCCTATATTTTGATGGCAATATTGATGTTTGCTTGGGGATGTATAGAATTGAAAAAAGAGCGTGATAGAAGAAAAGAAGAAGACCTGGAAGAAACAGAAGACTTTTTAAATGTAATTCCACATACAAAAAAAACGGTTTCTGAGGATTTATTGAATGCATTATTAATAGATGAAAACAATAATACCTTTTATGTGGCAAAGAGAGAATATATCGACGAGAGTTTTATATATAAAGCATACGATTTCTCGAAGCTTCTTGAAGTCGCGATTTTAGAAAACGGTAAAGTGAAGTATCTTTTCCCGAAAGATGGCACTATCGGTGGGAATGTTAGCGATAGTGTTCGACATTTAAAGGATGAAGAAGATATAGAATCAGAGGATAAAGAAGAGACAAATCTAGAAGAGATAAAAAAATTGAAACTAAAGATTGTAGTAGATGACATTTCAAATCATTCTATTGAATATACGTTTTTGGAAAAAGAAGATGCTATTGACAAAGATAGTGATGAGTACAAGGATCTTTATAAAGAATGCACAAACTGGTCACAAATGATCAGCCTTATTATTAATCAATATAAACATGAAAAACGGTTAATTGGTCCTTGGTTTTAAAAGTCTGTAACGAAAAAATCATGAACAACTTACTTAGCACCTCCATATTTTATAAATGGAGGTGCTGTATTGATGATTTCAACAGAAACATTAAATATTCAAGGTCATATATTTACAGCAGTAACGGTGTACTTACCAAAAACTACACTTTTAACGATTTCTAATGACATTGGATACATTATGTGTGGTGCTTTGGATGTTGGATTACTTAATAGTCGATTAGCAGATCGGAGAATTGTTGCTGGTCGTGCAGTTGGTGTGAAAACAATTGATGAATTGTTGAAAGCGCCACTTGAGTCAGTCACTTATGAAGCAGAGAAATTAGGGATTGTAAAAGGTATGATTGGTGAAGAAGCATTATTAAAAATGATTTAATTTTTACCTTTGGGTGGCGAACATGTTGGATTAACATATTCGCCATTTTTTATTTTAAAAAAACTGGAAAGTTGATGACATAATTAGTAGAATTTTGATATAATTAGGAAAAATATAACATTTGATAATATGTGTATATTAGGGATGCATACGAATTATAACTTCAGAACGAGTAATTAAGAGTAGGTGTAACAACTACTAAAGTACCGAAGTATGTCGAAATAATGAATAATATGCAACTAATTAACAGTATATTTACATTAATTTAGTATGATGTTATCAAATGCTGTGTTCTGGGGTGAACATTATTGAGGAAAAGTTCTTTTTTAGTAGTTATTTTAGTAATTTTAAATAGTTTTTTAGTTGGTTGTAGTACTGAATCAGAAAAATTAACAATCGGTATGATACCTGTAAGAGATGCAGAGGAGATGAAATCGGAATTCGAACCGATAGAACTTTATTTAGAGAAACATCTCGATAAAGAAATCGAAGTATACATAACTGATAATTATGCTGGTTTAGTAGAAGGTATGAAGGATGGCGTTATTGATATTGGTTGGTTTGGCGCATTTTCATTTATTGCTGCAGAAAGTCAGATAGATTTAACCCCATTAGTTGTGCAGGAAAGAAGAGAAACAGGACTTTACTATCAATCTTACATCATCACTAGGAATGATTCGAGCATCGAAACACTAGAAGATTTAGAAGACAAATCCTTTGCATTTGTAGACCCAGGATCTACATCAGGCTTTGTTCTACCTTATGCATTATTAAAAAGTAGAAATATTGATATTGAAAGTTATTTTAGTAACATCATCTATTCAGGAACACATGATCAAGTACCAGAAGATATTTTAAGTGGTAAAGTTGAGGCAGGTGCAATAAGCAGCATTCAATTTGACAAATTAGAAGCTGATGGAAAATTAATAAAAGATGATTTTAAAATAATATGGCATTCAGATCATATTCCAGGCTCTCCTTATGTAGCAAGAACGGATTTGGATAGAGGAGTAAAAGAAGGATTTATTGAATCAATGTTAAATATACATGAAGAAATACCGAATGAATTACATAAATTTGATGCATCTATCGAGAGATATGTTGAAGTAGATAATAACATCTATCATTCAATTAGAAATATTGCCACTATTCTTGGGAAAGATTATATGTACGAATATTTCTTAAAGGGTGAATGATATATTGTGAAGGTGAGTGAACCTTTTGGGAACAAAAAGTGTAAAATTTTGGGCCATTCTTTTTATATTAATCATGTGCTTAACGACCATGACATTATTTGGCTTCATTTCTTCGCAAAATCTAAAACAAAGTATAGATATACAATATAAACAGGAATCTGAAGCTGTATTGAATCAAACTGTCACATCCTTTGAAAATTCATTTTCGACAATCGAAAACTCTCTTATACAATTAGGTAGAACGTTAAACATACAATCTGCCTCTAATAATGAAAATATAAGTCTATTTTTTAATACATACCAAAGTATTTTACCACCTAGTAGCACCCTTGTTTATGGGGTGATTAACGGTAAGGTTTATCGTGGAGATAATAAAGAGGTAGCAAAAAGCTACAATCCTGCTGAAAGAGTATGGTATAAAGTTGCACTGGTAAATAAGGGAGAAGTAAATTGGACTGACCCATACTTAGATTACAGTACTCAAGAAATAGTTATTTCTGCTTCCCTTTATGTAAACGGTCCGAATATGGAAGGCATAATAGCCATTGATCTTAAATTGTCTGAATTAAGCAATATCATTAGCAGTACGAATGTTGGGGAAAACGGTTTAGTTATGCTGCTAAATCAAAATGGTACGATTATTGCAAACAAAGATAACTATTTAATTGGAGAAAATCTCTTTGGACAGCAGAGTAAACAGATGATAGAAAAATCAAGGGCAGAACATGTTCCTTATGTAATTGATAAGATACAATATTTAGTTCATTCAGATAAAATTCAACAAAATGGTATGAGCATTGTTACAGCAGTGAATGATGAAGAGCTTAATCATAAGTTATTTCAAAGTTTAACACCGATATTAATAGCTGGGATCTTTTGTATACTAGTTTTTAGTGTGATAGCTTACATCATGACATTAATTTGGATGAAGCCATTAAAGCGATTAGGAACATTAATGAACCATGTTGAAAATGGGAACTACAACGTAAGGGCAAAAGTGAAAGAGTATCAAGAAGTAGCTCGTCTAGCAAAAGGGTTTAACAGTATGATTCATGCTATTAATAAAAGAGACCGAGACTTAATTATATCGAATAAAGAACTGAAACAAACCGAGGAACAATTACGGACTAAATATGATGAACTAAAAGAATCACAAAGAATTTTAAAAGCTAGTGAAGAAAAGGTAAATCTTTTAGCTTCCCATGATTCGTTGACTGGACTATTAAATAGAAGAAGTTTAATCGAGTCTTTGGACAAATCCTTAAAGCAGTATAAAAACGAACAAAAAGCAATTGTTTTTATCGATTTAGATAATTTTAAAATGATCAATGATACGTTAGGGCATTCCTTTGGTGATAAATTAATAATCAAAGTAGCCAATTTATTAAAAACAATCTCTCCATTAAATAAACAAGTAGCACGTATTAGTGGTGATGAGTTTATATTAGTTATTCATGATATTAAGACAGAGAGACAGGCAGAGGATATTGCGAAGGAAATTGTAAAGTTATTTGATACAAGCTTTGTCATTGATTCAAAAACTATAAATGTTACAGCTAGTATCGGTGTAGCGATATATCCACAACATGCAAAAACCTCTGAGGAACTTCTAAAAACTGCCGATATGGCAATGTATCGTGCAAAAGGTACGGGAAAGAATGGTTTCCGAATATTTGATTTGAGTATTAAGCGTGAAATTGATGAAAAATCTGAAATTGAAGCAGGCATAAGAAAAAGTCTTGAAACAAATGGTTTTGAATTACACTTTCAACCAATCTATCATACTGTTGAAAGAAAAATTACAAATATTGAGGCATTACTACGTGTGAAATCTGAAGAACTTTCTGAATTTGGTACTTTAAAAATTATTCAAACTGCAGAAGTAACGGGGCAAATTATAGAAATTGATAAGTGGGTTTTGGAAAATGCATGTTTAGCAATAAAAAAGATTAATAAACATATGTCTAAGCCACTCAATATTTCTGTGAACATATCACCTATTCATATTATGCAACAAGATTTTGTTCAGAATGTAAGTAGTATTGTGGAAGAAGCAGGCATCCCTCCTGAATGGATTGAAATTGAAATTACAGAAACGTCCTTGATGAAATCCTTTGATGTGAACCTGAAAAAGCTTGAAGAGTTAAAAGCACTGGGCATGTCAATCCATTTAGATGATTTTGGAACAGGTTATTCATCTTTAAGCTATTTAAATAGTTTACCGATTGATCGAGTAAAGATTGATAAAAGTTTTGTCGATGTAATGCTGCAATCAGAAAAGGAACGGAAAATTATCGAGACCATTATGAATCTCGCCCATAATATTGGTTTGCAGGTCGTTGCAGAAGGTGTTGAAAAACAAGAGCAATTTGAGATGCTCGTTCAAAATAATTGTATAATGATCCAAGGGTACTATATTAGCAAACCATTAAATTTTGAAAAAATTGTTATGATGCTAATAGAGCAGGATATATCTTAAAGGACTAAAACGTTACTATAAAATTAGTTATTTCGTTATAATATAATAGATAATGAAAAAATAATGAAAGAAGTGAAGTATATGATAAAAGTTACTTCTGATAGTACTTGTGACCTTTCGCCAGAGATATTAACTAACTATAATATATCGTTAATGCCATTACATGTTGTAATTGATGAGCAGGATTTCCGAGATGGTGTTGATATTACACCCGCTGACATTTTTAAATATGTTGGTGAACAGGGTAAGTCTTGTAAAACAACAGCGGTAAATACTTTTGAATATGATACCTTTTTTAAGGAAATGTCATCAAAATATGAGGCTGTCATACATATTTGCTTAGGCTCAGACTTTTCATCGAGCTACCAAAATGCAAAAATTGCTTCTGAAAACTATAGCAATGTATACGTAATTGATTCTAATAATTTATCAACAGGAAGTGGACATATCGTTTACGAAGCTGCAATATTGGCGAAAGAAGGGTATCCGGTAGAAGTCATTTGTAGTAAATTAGAACAGTTAATTCCGAAAGTAGATGCAAGCTTTGTTATTGATAAAATGGACTATCTTCGTAAAGGTGGACGTTGTTCAGGTATGGAAGCTTTAGGAGCAACGATATTAAAAATAAAGCCTTCTATTGAAGTAGTTAACGGAAAAATGGCTGTTGGAAAAAAATATCGTGGCAAGTTTGAACGTTGTCTGGATCAGTATGTAAAAGATCGTCTTGAAAATAATGAAAATGTAGATTATAGCCGATTATTTATTACCCATTCACATTGCTCGCCTGAGACTGTCGAAAGAGTAAAACAGACAATTCGCCAATATGCCGATTTTGATGAAATTATTGAGACAACTGCTGGATGTACGATTTCAACACACTGCGGTCCAAATACATTAGGAATATTATATAAACGTAAAAACTAAAGTTCAGGAGATGACACACGTATGCTGTGGCATCTCCTTTTATATGTAGAATTTAATATAATTTATATATGTTTGACATTTCGAGTAATGGAGCTTGTTGTAATGCCGACAAATAAAATCGTTACGATAGAAAGTAATAAAGTGCTTGCTGAAATTAAAAGACCACCTAAAACTATAACAATAGAATCAATTATAAAAATTATGATACCGACATTTATGCCGGTTCTATGAAATATAAATTGAGCAAGTAAATCAGTACCACCAGTGCTTGTCTTAAATTTGAGCATTATTCCTATTCCTAATCCTACTAATATCCCACCAAATATAGAGCCTAGCAATGGTTCTACTCGTAAGAGATGACGTAATGGTCGAAGTAAATCGATAAAAAATGAGGAAATAATCATGCCATGTAGGCTGTTATAAAAATACTCTCTGTAATAAAACCAAGCGATCATAAAAATAGGTATACTCAAACAAATAATCATAAGACCGGCTTTTAAATTCCACAAATAATTCAAGATCAAACCAATACCTATAATGCCACCATCTAAAATTTCATAAGGAACCAAAAATAAATTAATTCCTAAGGATATTAGAATACTACCAATTATAATAACAAGCCCCTTTGTAAAAAAACGCATACATTGCCTCCAATGGTTTGGACATGTATGTATATTATGAAATCCGTCAAACAAAAATGAATGTTGGTAAGAAGGGAAATAGAGCAAGAAGTTAAATATACAAAAAATTTACAATATGCCCATTGATAAACTAATAATGTTAGCTATAATAAAACTAATACTATTAGTTTTGTGAAGAGGAGGAGCAAGGTTATTAGAATTTAGTTTGTAATTATTACTGTAAAGTTGAACGAACAGATTTATCCTATAATTTTTCAAAAACTTAAAGAGGAGAATCAATAAATGAAAATTTCTAAATATAATCAACTTTATCAACTGACACTATATCCACGTATTTTTCCGATAAATTGTTACCTCTATGAAGAACAACATGAGTGTACATTGATAGATACTGGAATACCGGCTAGCTTTAAAGGCATTGTAGACTTGATGAGAAAACTCGATAAACCTTTGACAAATATTATACTTACTCATCCTCATGGTGATCATGTCGGATCATTGGATTTACTGAAAGAGCATTTTCCGAAAGCAACTGTTTCCATATCAGAAAGAGACAATCGTCTATTACAAGGTGATATGTCATTAGACAAGAACGAACCTCAAACCCCAATTAAGGGCGGATTTAACAAAAAGTTAAAAACAACTGCGGATCAGCTATTAAAAGAAGGAGATCAGATTGGTTCGTTAACAGTAATTGAAACACCGGGGCATACTCCAGGTTCGATTTCATTATGGGATTCAAAAAAATTAACCATTATTGTTGGGGATGCAATGCAAACAAAGGGGAAAATAGCGATAAGCGGACAATTAGTTCCTTTATTTCCATTCCCAGCTTTAGCAACATGGAATAAAGAGATTTCATTGGAAAGTGTAAAAAAAATATACGAATTAAAACCAACTCTTCTTGCAGTGGGACATGGAAAAATAATAGAAAATCCAAACAATTTTATAAATGAAGCAATTATCAATGCAGAAAGAAAATTAGTTAACGTATAGGAGGGTTACTATGCCAAGAGTCGGTCTAGATTTTAATACAATATTGATGACAGCGGTCGAAATTGCAGATCATGAGGGTGTTGAAGCAATAACATTAGCAACCATTGCTAGAAAATTATCTGTAAAACCGCCTTCCTTATTTAATCATACAAGTGGACTGCCGAGTATAAAGAGGGCATTGTCGTTATATGGGTTATCGTTATTATATAAAAAAATTAATAATGCGGTAATGGAAAAACAACAAGACGAGGCTTTGTTTTCAATGGCAACTGCTTACCTAGAGTTTACAAGGGAGCATCCAGGACTATATCAGTTTACAATTCAGGCGCCTGAAAAGGATGATCAAGAATTGGAGATTGCTAGTAACAAGCTGTTACAACTGATTTCTGAAGTTTTATATACGTTCAATATAGCTGAAGAAATGATAATTCATAAGATTCGTGGATTAAGGAGTATTTTACATGGCTTTGCATCATTGGAACAAATGGGTGCCTTTGGATTACCGGTTAAAACAGAAGAAAGCTTTGAACATTTAGTAAGTTCGTATATAAATTCCCTTAATAATTAGAAGTTGAATCGTATAAACTTCTTTAATTTCTCTAGCATTTCATAATTAACTAGTAGGAGAATCTACCTTATTAACAATATTTGAAATCTATCATTTCTCGGGAAATAATGTCGAAATGAAAATAACTTAGTCGATATTTTATGAAAGACAACCATCGTAATTGGAAAATTATTCTGCTAAAGTGAAGAGAAATATTATATAATTATGTATATTTGAATGAAGAATAAATAGAGGGATTATAACCGGAGGAATTATGCGCAAATATCTAGGGGAATTTATGCTGATCATTACAGCAGTTATTTGGGGAAGCGGATTTGTTTTTACTGCAGTATCACTTGATTATTTAACACCTTATCAACTATTAGCGGCTAGATTTTCTATTGGTGTTATCATATTATGCATTGTATTTTACAAGAGACTAAAGAATATACGAAAATCTACAATTATAAAAGGAATTGTTTTAGGTATATTTTTATATTTAGCCTTTCTATTACAAACGATTGGACTTCAATTTACAACGCCTTCAAAAAATGCGTTTATAACAGCAGTAAATGTTGTTATCGTTCCGTTTATAGCCTTTTTTGCATATAAAAGAAGGATTGATAAGTTTGAATTATCTGGAGCCTTTTTGGCTATTATCGGTATAGCCTTTCTATCGCTACAATTCACTACCGAGGTGAATATAGGAGATTTGTTAACCCTTGCTTGTGCTTTTGCCTTTGCATACCAAATTTTTTATACGGCAAAGTATGTTAAAGAGGAAGATCCCATTTTGCTTACAGTTGTTCAAATGGGTGTTGCGGCACTATTAGCTTGGATTGTCGTATTGTTTAGAGGAGAATGGAATTTCTCGTTTGAAATTGAAGGAGTCCTTTCAACTGTTTATTTAGCAGTTTTCTCAACAACATTGGCATATTGCTTACAAACAATTGCACAAAAATTTACAAACGAAACTAAGACGGCAATCATTTTGTCTACTGAAGCATTCTGGGGAATGGTATTCTCAGTAATTCTGTTAAATGAAGTCTTAACATATAGAATGATTATTGGTGCGATTATTATATTAATTGCTATACTTCTTTCAGAAACAAAACTTTCTTTTATAAAAAGGAAGACTTTGAAAGAAAAGAATATCATTCAAAATTAATGAGATTTCGATAATTGAATCAAAATAGAAACGGGCATCGAAACATGTAATGTTGATACCCGTTTTTATTATTATTGAGCTTCAGTATAATAAATGTCTGAAATTACATAATATCCGTTGTCATCGATGGTTATATAATACTCTACAGTTTCAAAATAAGTTGTATATTCACCACTTACATCGTATAAATCATATTCCTCATAAGTAGTGACAATAGCGTATCCATCAAATATGTTAATACCCGTTATTTCTGTATACCAATAATCAAATGTCATATTGGCTTCATAATATGTGCTGATTTGGTCTTCTAGTTCATAATAAGCATTGCTTTCAGTAGAAATCATATCCTGAATCCAGTAAAAATCACCATCATTAATGGACCATTCATAATACTCAAAGAATGATGTAATAAAGCTTAATAATGACTCTTCATCAAAATAATTGCTATAAGTGTTCTGATAATCATTGTAGAAATCGTCATAATTGTTTGTGCCATAATATTGTTCGTACCACTGCCAAAATTCGGAATAATCCTCACCTAAATCATTTTGTGAGTTAGAGTTTGCATAATCCACATAAACATTAACAGCTATAACTTCCTCTGGAGTCATCGGATTGTCAATCCATGTATCAAACTGTGCTGAAACAGAATATAAAGGAATGGCGAATCCAAAGGTTTCATTTTCCGTATAAATTAACGAGTTAATACCAATAACCTTACCAGTGGTCGCATCAAATAATGGTCCACCACTGCTTCCTTGATCGATTTGGGCATCAATTTGATAAAGCTCATCATAAACAAAATTTAATCCTTCAATATGCATTACTCGATTTGTACCAGTTAGGTATCCAAAAGTAGCCGAGTTTTCAAAACCTTGTGGGCTTCCAATAGCAATTACTTCAATTCCAATATCTGAAGTATTCATTTCCATTGGAAGTGGTTCAGTTTCCTCATAATTTTCGCAATAAATCAATGCGATATCTGAAGTATCTGAAATACCAATTACTCGACCTGGATATTCTTGACCTGCACTATTACGAACAAGAACATCAGTATATCCTGCGACAACATGGGCATTTGTTACGATATAGCCACCGTCTTTGTAGAGAAAACCAGATCCAAGTGAATCTTCAGTTAATATAGTGAAGACCTTTGGCATGGATTCCTTAATAATTTGGGTTTTTTCCTTTTCCTCAATAACTTCTTTTTCTTTTTCCTCTTTAGATCCTTTTTGATTTTTGTCTAAAAGAACATCTTGAATATTTGTGTTATTACCAAGATTACCATTAAGACCAAATAAATTACTGTAAAGTAAGTAACCGCCAGCGAATAAACCAACTAATAGTAATACGACAACGATAGAGATAATCCATAATTTCCTATTCTTTTTCCCTTCTTGTGAATGATTGGTATATGAATTGTTAGTTATTTGGAATTGCGAGTTACTGGGCTGTTGAAAGGGCTCGCTACCAGGTGGCTGGAAGAATTGATTATTAGATGGTTGTGACTGTTCATTTGTAGGCTGCTCTACAAACGTATTTTTTGGTTGTTCGACCGCTGGATCAAGAGGTTCATTACTTTGTGGAGATTTAGGGACTTCGTTAAAGAATGAATGTCCACAGTTCGAACAAAATTTAACTCCAGCATCATTTGTTAGTCCACAATTAGGACAAAACATAATCCACCTCCTAAATTTAAAAGTTTTCCAATAAAAAGAAGCTCACTTTGAATCCTTAAAATTTGAAGAAGGAGAAAGAATTTTTACTAAATGGTTTGAAATTTAGGATAACTAGGTAAATGCAAAACGTAAAAGGGGATTTGAAAAGGATAAGAAAATTGTGGGATATTGTTGAATTGATTATGAATATGGAATTACGATAATAAATATTACCTATTTTTATTATATACAGCTCTATATACATAAATGCTAAAGGAGCTCATGGAGTGCTTATAATTTTTTATTTACAAAAAATTTAAAAAAACTGTCCTTTAAATCAGTGTAACGGATGATTTAAAGGACAGTTTTAGTTGATTCTAATATTGATAGTAATAAATATCTGAAATTAGGTAATTCCCATATTCATCTAATATAATTGTATATTCTACATCATACTGATAATATACATAATCACCATTTTCATCGTAGAAATATTCTTCTTCATAAGTAGTTACTAAGGCATAATCATCGTAAATATCAATGCTTGAAATTTCATATAATCCATCATCGAAAATTTCACCTGTACTGCCTTCTACGATGTTTTGTAAATCATTATAAATGTAGCTATCAGGGGATACCATATCTTCTATCCAATAAAAATCTGAATCTTCCATTGCCCATTTATAATATTCAAAGTAAGATTCCATAAAGTAGGTTAATGATGATTCATCGAATAGATATCCATTGTTATTCCAATAGTTGTCATAATAATTATCTTCGTAATAATAGTCTTCTGTATAAGAATCGTCTTCGTAATAATAGTCATCAGTATAAGGATCTTCGTTGGAGTAATCTCCAAAATACTGATCGTAATAATCCCAAAAGCCCGAATAGTCTTCCGTAGTATAATCATCATAACTTGAGTTGTAGGCATAATCATCATACACATTGACTGCTATGACATCATTTGGACTCATAGGGTTACTGATCCAATTATCAAATTGTTCTGCAACCGTATGTAAAGGAATCGAGAATCCGAATGTTTCATTGTTTGTATAAATTAATGAGTTAATACCGATAACTTTTCCAGAGGATGCATCAAATAAAGGTCCACCACTACTACCTTGGTCGATTTGAGCATCGATTTGATAAAGATGATCATACACAAAATTATAACCTTCGATCGCCATTTCACGGTCACTACCAGTCAAATAACCAAATGTAGCTGTGTTTTCAAAACCTTGAGGGCTACCGATAGCAATAACTTCAATGCCTATTTCAGAAGTAGACAATTCTAATGGTAATGGTTCAGTGTCTTTATAAGCCTCTGAATATATTAAAGCGATATCTGAGTAATCTGATAAACCAATCACTTTGCCAATCGACTCTTGTCCAGAGCTATTTCGAACGATTACATCTGAATATCCCGCAACCACGTGGGCGTTTGTTACGATATATCCACCTTTTTTATATAGGAAACCAGAACCCATTCCCTCTTCTGTAAGAATGGTAAATACTTTTGGCATTGACTCCTTAATAATTAATTTGAGTCTTCTCTTTTTCTTCACCCTGCACGGATTGGTTTTCATCATCTTCATTAGTTTCTTTTTCGGTATCAACAGGTGAAGCAATTTGTTCAGTTTTTGGATCTCTATCAAAAGTAGTGGACTTTTGATGATTTAAAACAATAAAGCTAATAGCAAGGATAAGTACAATTAATACAGATGCACCAGAAATAATCCAAACCTTCGCATTACTATTTTTCTTAATTGGTTGATAACGTTGTGCCCCTTGTTGTTGAAGTGGGGGAGTAATAGGATTTTGAAAATGATTAGGTTGCTGAGAACCAAACTGTTGTTCATTGACTTCTGATTGGTTATTTGGTTGTTGATCGCTTTTATAAGGATTTTTTTCTATATCATCATAGTCAAAACCTTTTGGCATTTCATATCGTTGAATTTTATTCTCTTCATTAAATGAATGTACATCCTGCTCTTGGTTTGTAGAAAAAGATGGATCATTATGAGGAGTTTGGGGTTGTATAATCTGATTCATTGGTTGTCCGCAATTAGAACAGAACTTCGCTTCTTTTTCATTATTTTCCCCACATTTTGTGCAAAACACCATTTCCACCTCCCTAAAAATAACAATTAATTCAATTAATTATTAACATTTTACTATTAGGAGTGTATGGTTGTCATTGGTATTCTTATAGAAAGTTATATTAACTATGGGGAAAATATGTAAATCAAATTAATAATTATAATAGCGAATATAGATTGCAACAAAAATAAAAAATTTTGCATAACAATTTTTAGAAAAAACATGAACATGTGGTTTTGAAAAAATGAAAGTTAGAAAAGTGCAGTGATTAAAGAAGTCCATTTTTTATACACAAAATAAAAATAAATATTAGTCATAATGTCATTTGATTTTGGCATGATAAAACCGTACCAAAAAAAATGGAGGTGCTTTTGATGAATAACAACAACAATAATAATCGCACAGTAGCAGGTACAGATATTGAAGAGGTAAAACGTCAAAATGCTGGGTCTAATGCTGGGGCAAATAGCTTCTCAGGAGGAACAACAGCTTCAGGTACAGATATTCAAAAAGTACGTGAGGAAATAGCTCAAGAAGCAGGTCCATTTGGTAAGCCAGCTGCAAATCAACCTTCGTTTGGTGCACAAGGACAAACAGCTTCAGGTACCAATATTCAAAAAGTACGTGAGGAAATAGCTCAAGAAGCAGGTCCATTTAGCAAACCAGCTGCAAGTTCACCTTCGTTTGGTGCACAAGGACAAACAGCTTCGGGTACCAATATTCAAAAAGTGCGCGAAGAAATAGCCCAAGAAGCAGGTCCATTCGGTAAACCAGCTGCAAAACAATCATTCGGTAACCAAACAGTAGCTGGTACTGATATCGAAGAAGTAAAACGCCAAAACGCACAATCGAATCAAAATCAAAATCAATAAATTTTAAATTTTCGCGCTCCGTAATGGGGCGCTTTTTTTGATAGAATTTTCTGTAATTTCTAAATATTGTATTGAAGTACGTAATGTTACATATTAAAATTTATTTATTCTACCAATAAATATTATAAAAAATAAAGGGGGAGTGAAATGGTGGATAAAAATATAAACAAAGAAACAGTAGTTCTACATGCAGATGGGGAATGGAAACAGAAAGAGGGAACAGTAGCACCAGCTATTTACTATACAGCTACATTTTCGGCTAATGATCCAACCGAATTTGCAGAAATGGCAGGTACACCACGCCATGGAAATTATTATACTCGCTACGGAAATCCAGTACATGATCGAGTAATATCCATTATGGCAGAACTTGAAGGAACTGAAACAGCCCTTGTCTCTAGTTCTGGTATGGGTGCTATAGCAACTACATTGTTGTCACTTGTTTCTGCGGGCGATCATGTTATTGCACAAACTCGTCATTATATGAGTACTACAAAAATAATGGACGAGATGCTACCAAGGTTTGGAGTGGAGACAACAGTCGTTGAACAAGCGGATGTTAAAAATTTTGAGGAAGCGATTCGACCAAATACAAAGTTAATTATGATAGAGACACCAGTGAATCCAACGCTAGTAGTGACTGATATAGAGGCCGTGGTAGAATTCGCAAAAAAACATGGCATTCTAGTTGTAGCTGATAATACTTTTGCTTCACCAATAAATCAACGTCCACATGATTTCGGTGTAGATGTAATCGTACATAGTGCAACAAAATATCTAGGTGGTCATCATGATATTACAGCAGGGGTTATTTGTACGAGCAATGAGTTAGCCGAAAAAATTTGGGACACCCATACATCACTTGGTTCGGTATTATCACCAATGGATGCATGGCTACTACTTAGAGGACTTAGAACGTTACCGGTTAGAATGGAGCGTATTAATGAGAATGCTCTTAGACTTGCGAAATTTTTAGAACAATTACCTCAAATTGAAAATGTATATTATCCTGGTTTAGAAAGCCACCCACAACATGGCATTGCAAAAAAGCAAATGAAGGGCTTTGGAGCAGTTATTGCCTTTGCTATAAAAGGTGACTATGCAGCAACTCAACGATTCGTATCATCATTAAAATTAACAACAAATGCTGTAAGTCTTGGAGGAGTTGAATCATTGGCTGTACATACCGCTTCAATGTGGGAAGGTGCATTAAATGAAGAGCAAATGAAAACAGCAGGAATTCCTGTGAATTTTGTTCGCTTTTCTGTAGGTTTAGAGCATATAGAGGATTTAAAAGCGGATGTACTACAGGCATTGAAATCGATATAAAATTTTGACTTTGGAAGTAAGTTTTATGAAACTAGGAACGGACAAATATTGTTAAAGTAAACAATATTTGCCCGTTTAATTTTGGGAGAAATTATTATTTCAATACATCATGATCAACGTAGCGTTCGCCGTTCATTTCGCTTATTATATTAATGGCTACCTTCGCCCCATCTCCAGCAGTAATAATAGTATGAACGCAGACACCGGCACAAGTACCTGCTGCCCAAATACCCTCGATATTTGTTTTACCCAAAAGATCTACATCGAAAATTGTTTTTACTCTTGGTTCAGTGCCAGGTTTTGTTTTAATGCCTACCTGTTCAGCTAAATCCATTAAAAAGCCGGTAGCCAAAATTACATATTTTGCTTCAAATTCTCCATCTTCAGTTTGTAATTTAAAACCTTGTTCAAGCTTTCTAATATTTGTCACTTTTGTCTCAACAAGCTCAGCTCCAAATTTTTTTGCTTGATTAAGACCTGTTTCTACTAAATCTGGTCCAGTAATTTCTGCCACACCATAATGGTTATTTAACATTGCACGCTTTGTTACACCTTGATTACTATCGATGATGATAGTTTTTTTGCCCGCTTTAGCTGTATAAATTGCAGCACTACCTCCAGCAGGGCCTCCACCAATAATAGCTACATCATACATTGAAACATTCCTCCTTATATCAAAATGAAACAATATAATTCTATCAAAAAATATCCTAAATTCCCAAAAAAAGTGATTGGCGGCACATTTGAACAACCTTGATAAAAGTACTACTATTATTATATAAGACTGATAGAATCATGAATTTTTGAGGTGATATAATGGGAAACAGTTTATTATCAATAGATTGGGACTACTTTATTTCCACAGAAAATCAAGAGATTATATCTAATTTAGAAAATGAAAGAACAATAGTAGATGAATGGTATAAAAAATATTTTCAATTGAAATTACAAGGGAAAAACATTCAAAACTCATTTCGCTTATCAAGTGAAGTTGATTCCTTTTGGAATAGGATAAAACAAATTTTCATTTTTAATAAAAATACGAAAGTTTACGTTTCAGATTCGCATGTTTTGTCCTATGATATTGCTAAAAAATTCCAGTGTACTGATGTATACCTTTTTGATGCTCATTCTGATTTAGGCTATGGAGGTTCATTATCCCTAGATGTAAATTGCGCAAATTGGCTCGGTTTTCTTCTGAAAGAACAAGTAGTGAAAAGTGCAAACATCATTTATAGTCCTTTTACAAAAGAAAAACCTGAATTTTTTAAGCATTATAATAGAGTATTTGACATCAAGTACTTAGAAATTCAGGATTTACATAATAAAGTAAACACAGCAGTTATTCATATTTGTCGTTCTGGAGCATGGACACCACCATGGTATGATCAAAACTTCGTAAAATTTTTAAATGCTTTAGGATTAGAATATCAATTTATAAATTGTCCTGTACGGCGATGGAAACCAAATAATTTAAATTTCGCTGATCAAATCCAGTATCTTTTAGCCTGATTTTCTTCGTATAAGCTCAAATTCATAGAACAAACTATTTTTAAAGGAGTGTGTTTTATGAATAAAGATTCCATCCCTGAATCAAAAAAAGTTTTTGCAGATTTACCTCCACAAGAAAAACCCGACATGGTTGACTCTGAAAATATTAGCCTTTTTGATTTACACGAGGATATGCAGACGGTAGATGCGATTCCTATTGTAGAGCTAAATAAACGAGTGAAAACAGAAGGCGATGAACTATTGGAAGAAGTATGGAGAAAAGAATCTCCAGATGAAAAGAAACATTCTTAGGAAATATATCTTATTTGAGGCTGGGACATAAAGAGAAAAGTACAATCCATTTTAAAATGCGGATTGTACTTTTTTGATATAGAACCGTTCGTTTCCGAGGCAGGCTTCGCTTTCCGCGGGCGAGCGGTGAGCCTCCTCGAGCTTTGCGAGGCCACTGAAAAACTTACGTTTTTCTATAATTTTTGATTACTCTAAAAAAACAGGCATTTTTTATTCTATAAATTGAATAAAAAATGCCTGTTTCTTAGTGTATTACCTTATTCTTTTTCACTCTTTTCGCTAATAATCTTGAGAATTCTCTTGAGATTGACTGCAAATATCGCTGTTGCTGCTTGAATTTGCATGCCAAATAGACCCGCGGATGTTGCTACATCATGCCCGTGTCTATTTTTTAATTCACTATTTTTCGCTTCTATTTTATAGCGAGTAGCTGCTATTTTTTTAAATTCCTCCGAATTTTGAAATGCTTCTTGATTCTTATGTTCCGTTGATTTAATTGTCACATGATAAGTTTTTGTTTTTGCCCCTTCTTTATAACATCCATCACGCAACGGACATATCTTACACTTATTTATATCAAACAAATATTTCATTCTTGGGTTTTTATCTGTTCTATTTTCAAATTTCTTTTTGATTGCCATATGTCCAGCAGGACATATATACATGCCTGCATCTTTATTAAACTCGAATTCATCCTCTTTTTTTCTAGTACCTCTTGAAGTAACGGGGTGTAATTTAGAAACTAACACTATATTTCTATTTTTTGTATATTTAATATTATCTTTTTCCGAGTACGCTGTATCACCAATTACTGTATCAATTTCTACTCCTGCTTGTTCGCTCTTTCTGATTAAGTCCTGAAGATACTTTCCATCACTTTTTTCTCCTGTTGTAATTACTGCAGCTGTGATAATTCGTTCATCACACATTGCAATATGCGATTTATAGCCAAAAAATGATGAGTCCTCTGTTTTATGTCCAACACGTGCATCTAAATCCGTTGAATAGCTAAGATGTTCTGTAAAATCTGTAACTACTTCTTTTAACATATTTAATTTTTCAGTCACTGATGGAATTACAGTAAATTTTGACTCTTTTTCAATTACACTAATGAGCTGATGACAATAATCTAATTCATCTTTTACTTCGTTAGAAGTAGTTTTTGGTGGGAATTTTCCTTTTATCGATTCATCGATTTGATAGGCTGCTTTACGTAGATTTTTTGATTTTTCTTGTAAAAATTCTTTTGGTGATTTGTCATTATAACGCGCTTTGGTATGTGTAGCATCCACAATAATGGTTTTACTCTTAATGATTTCTTTTTCCAAGGCAATCTCAACTGTTTTTCCAATTAGCAAATCTAATAAGCCCTCATCAGGGAGACGTAGCTTGCGGAACTTTGTTAAAGAGCTTGGATTAATTACTGAATCTTCCGGCGCCATGTTAAGGAAATATTTAAATGACATATCGTATTTAGAACGTTCAACTACATCGACATCTGACAAATCAAAAATTGACTTAAGTAATAAATATTTAAACATACGAATTGGAGGAACTGCGTTCCGTCCGTTATCAAGACAATATTTCATTTTTAATTCTTCGAGTATAAACGTAAAATCTACGAGCTCATTAATTTGACGAAGTATATTATCTTTTGGCACAACTATATCGTATATTGCCAAAAATGGGCTAAGATTGAGAGATTCTTGGTTCGAAATCATTTGGCTATCACCTACACATAATTAATACCTCAATTATAATTTAAAAAGGCAGTAGAAAGTTTGAAAAATTGAACTTTCTACTGTCTTATAAAAGTTAGACTTTTTCAGTGGCCTCAGCTTTGCTCTGCGGGGTCTCACCACTGCTCTTACATCCCGCAGGAGTCTTCGCCTACCTCTCCAACGAACGACTTTCAAAAAAGTGGTGAACAAATATTTACTATTCTTTCTTGTGTCTACTTGTTCGTAGTTTACTTTTGTCTCAGCCTCATTTTTCATTTCTGTAATGTAAAAATATTATTATCAACCACTTGTTTTTAGGGGAAGGAATTTGATATGACAGTAGATATGTATGTATACTTATTATCGTATAAAATATGTGTTAAACTAACTTCTATACTAAATTTAACTAAAGTGAGCTGAGATTTAATGGAGCAACCATTTTTACCGATATTACTAGGTTCAGATATGAACGCATATGGAATGGCGAGAGCCTTCTATGAAGCATATGGAATTAAACCGCTTGTATTAGGGCGTTCTCATTTAACTGCAACTCAAGATAGTAGTATTTTAAATTTCAAAGAAATCGCCAATTTAAATCAACAAGATGTATTTGTACCTGCTCTTGAAAAAATTGCAAAACAATATAGTGATAAAAAATTATTGCTACTTGCATGTGGCGATGATTATGCAAAGCTAATTATTAAAAATAAACCAGCATTACAACAATATTTTACAGTCCCATATATAGATGAAGCATTAATGGACAAGATTTTATTAAAAGAAAACTTTTACAAAATGTGTGAGAAGTACGAGTTCAAATACCCAGGCACTACAACAGTGACTGCTGAAAACTATAAAGATTTCACACCACCATTTGAATATCCAATTATTTTAAAGGCTTCTAACTCGGTAGCGTATTGGGCATGCAGTTTCCCAGGGAAAAAGAAAGTATTTGTTGCCCATGATGAAGAAGAAAAATCTGCAATTTTAAAGGCGATTTATAGTTCAACATATCAAGATACAATGATTGTTCAAGAATTTATCCCAGGTGATGACTCTTACATGAGAGTGATGAATGCTTATGTAGGAAAAGACGGAAAAGTAAAATTAATGTGTCTTGGTAACCCTATTTTAGAAGAACATTCTCCTGAAGGAATCGGAAGCTATGCGGCAATCATTACAACATTCGATGAAAAATTAATGGATAAAGTTCGTTTTTTCTTAGAAGATATTGGTTATACGGGCTTTGCGAACTTTGATATGAAATTCGACGCTCGAGATGGCGAATACAAATTATTTGAGATTAACTTGCGAAACGGTCGTTCTAGTTATTACGTAACAGCTGCAGGCTATAACTTAATGAAATACGTTGCAGATGATCATATGTTGAACATTAATCAAGAACTAACATATGCTAACAATAAGCATTTATGGATGATCATCCCAAAAGGTGTACTTTTTAAATATGCTTCAAATGAAAAGCTGAAACTTGAAGCAAAAAAATTGATTCGAGATGGCAAATGGACAAATTCGCTCTTCTTTAAAGAAGATATGAATTTCAAGCGTTGGATAAAATTAACGCTAAATAATTTAAATTATTACCGTAAATATAAGAAATACTTTAATAAAAAAGGTTTGGCAGAATAAATGAAAAGAAAAACATTAGGAATTATTGGTGGCGTCGGTCCGCTTGCGACCATGTTTTTAGGTGAAATGATTGTTCGTTTGACAAAAGCATCGAAGGATCAGGAACATGTACACACAATTATTGACAACGATACAACAATTCCTGATCGAACAGCCTATATCTTAAATAAGTCAGAGGAAAATCCTGTACCATATTTAGTGAATGATGCAAAAAAATTAGCATCTCATGGTGCGGATGTCATTTGTATCCCTTGTAATACAGCTCATACATTTTATGATGAGTTGCAAGCTTCATCACCAGTACCAGTTATTCATATGATACGTGAAACAGCAAAAAGAGCTGGTGAAGTAGGAGCAAAAAGAGTGGGGATATTAGCTACTGATGGTACTTTAGCAGCCGGTGTCTATCAGCGTGCCTTAATCGAGGAAGATATACAACCAATTATTCCTGATTCATTTACACAAAAAGAAGTCATGTCTGTAATTTATGATTTTGTTAAAGCTGGTTTAGATGTAGAACCAGAGAAATGGAGTCAAATAGAACATGCAATGATTCAGTTAGGTTGCGAAAAAGTGATATTAGGTTGTACAGAACTGTCGATCGTTAATAAAGAGTTGAAATTAAGCAATTTTTATATTGATTCTTTATTCGTACTTGCAGAACGAGCAATACTAACATGTGGGTATGAAATAAACAAAAAAGGACAAATGAATACTATTCGAGTATAAGAACCGAAAAGGTTAATTCGAGAGATAAATACTTTCGAATTAACCTTTTTAATATGATTAGCCTTCGTGTATTTTATGTCGAATATGGTACACTAAACACGAAGAAGTAAAGGTGGGAAAAACATGTCGGTTATTAATTTATTAGATGAAACATTACAAAGTAAATGGAAATTTGAAACGACAATGAAGGTACAGGATGAAATGATTCCTGCAATGATTGAAGGAAAGGATATTGTTGCAGAATCTCCAACAGGCTCAGGAAAAACACTAGCCTATGTGTTACCTATTTTAAATAAAGTGGATGGGCGAAAAAAACAGACACAAGCATTAATAGTTGCACCATCACAAGAATTGGCAATGCAAATTGTAGAGGTAATTCGAGAATGGATTAGTGGAACAGATATCACAGTACAACAGCTTATTGGTGGTGCAAATTCTGCTCGTCAAATTGAAAAATTAAAGAAAAAACCAACAATTGTTGTTGGAACACCAGGTCGATTAAACGAATTAGCCAAGGCCAATAAATTAAAACTAAAAGAAGTTGAGACGATTGTTCTTGATGAATGTGACCAGTTGTTAAGTCGCGATTATCGAGTAGTGGTAAAGTCTTTTATTGAAGGTGCAGCTTACGGGCGACAGGTAGTTGTTGTATCTGCAACAATTACAGATGAAATTAAACTTGTTGCAAGTCGTATGATGTTTGAACCCGTTCATATTCAAATCAAGCCTGAAGATATGGTGAAAGTCGGTAAGGTGATTCATTCATTTATTAAAGTAGATGAACGTGATAAAACCGATATTCTAAGAAGGCTAGCAAATATAGAGGGCTTACGAGGATTAGCATTTAGTAACAATGTGGATCAAGTGATTATGAAAGAATCAAAATTAAAATATCATGATGCGAAGGTCGTTACATTGCATGCAGATATGAAAAAGGAAGAAAGAAAAAAAGCGTTAGATTCTTTTCGTAAGGGAGAGGCAAGGATTCTTATTGCAACGGATTTGGCTGCACGAGGGCTTGATATTGAAGGATTGACTCATGTTATTCACGTAGATGTGCCACATACTATTGAACAATATTTGCATCGATCAGGTCGTACAGGACGTGCGGGAGCAGATGGTGAGGTTTTAACTTTACTCTCTTATAAAGATGAGAAAATTTATAAAAAGTTAACTAGAGAATTAAATGTAAAACCAGTTCAAAAGATGTGGTACAAAGGAAAACTGGAGGAAGGTAATTCAAAAACGATTGAAAAGAGAGGGTAAAGGCATGAATTTTAACGAAAAACTAGAACAATATGCAGAGCTGGCTGTAAAAGTAGGAGTTAATATTCAAAAAGGTCAATACCTATTAATTAATACATCAACTGAAGCATTAGAATTTGCACGCATTGTTGTAAAAAAAGCCTATGAAGCTGGTGCAGGAAGAGTTCAAGTAAATTTATCGGATCCTTATTTCACCCGTTCTTTTTATGAAATGGGTAGGGAAGAAGAATTTAGCCACTTTCCAAAATGGATTACTGCTCAACGAGATGAAGTAATCGATCGAAAAGGCGCACTATTATGGATTGATGCAGATGATCCTGATATGCTCTCAGGTATACCAGTATCAAGAATTTCTGCGTATCAAAAAGCATCTGGTCAAGCTTTAGTTCGTTATCGTAAAGCAATCATGAATGATGATATTGCTTGGTCTATCATCGCTGTACCGTCAAAACCATGGGCAAAAAAAGTATTTCCCAACCTTCCTGAGGATGAACAAGTTTCTGCACTTTGGGAAGCGATTTTCAATACTGTCCGAATAGGTGAAGAAAGCGCCGTTGATAAATGGCGTGAGCATATTAAAAATTTAGAAAATCGTGCCACAAAGTTGAATGAATTAAAGTTCTCTAAACTACATTATAAAGCTCCGGGAACAGACTTAACCATTGAGTTACCTACAAAACATATTTGGTCATGTGGAAGCAGTAAAACGCCAGAAGGGGTTACCTTTATAGCGAATATGCCAACAGAAGAAGTATTTACATTACCTCACAAATATGGAGTAAATGGGTTTGTTAGCAATACAAAGCCATTAGCTTATCAAGGAAACATCATCGATCAATTTAAGTTAACCTTTGAAGACGGGAAAATTGTAAAAGCGGAAGCAGAAATAGGGAATGATTTATTGCAGGAGCTTATTCACAGTGATGAAAACTCATGCTATTTAGGTGAAGTAGCTTTAGTTCCTCACGAATCACCGATTTCAACTTCAGGTATTTTATATTACAATACATTATTTGATGAAAATGCATCCAACCATTTAGCAATTGGAGAAGCCTATCCGACTTGCTATGAAGGTGGTCGCGACATAGACGAAAGTCAATTTGATGAGTTAGGTATTAATAAGTCTATTACCCATGAAGATTTTATGATTGGCAGTAGTGAAATGGATATTGATGGTATATTACCTGATGGAACTATTTTACCGATTTTTAGAAAAGGGAACTGGGCATTTTAAAATTAAAAGAGCATGTAGAACTGTCTAACAAAAAATATTAGACAGTTTTTTCTTTTTACTGGAAAAAATCTATATTAATTGGTAATATTTTTACAATAGATTTTAGCGAACGTTTGTACGTGATTTGTAGTTTTTTAATGGTGAAAAATGATAGAATATTTATATGAAAAATAGGAGGTCAAACGATGAAAATCTTTCATACCGCAGATTGGCATTTAGGGAAGCTTGTTCAAGGTGTTTATATGACCAAAGAGCAGGAATATGTATTAAATCAATTTATACAGGCCATTGATGAAGAACAGCCAGATGTCGTGATTATTGCAGGGGATTTATACGATCGTGCTGTTCCTCCTGTAGAAGCAGTAAATTTACTCGATTCTGTACTAGCAGAGATTATACTAAAAAGAAAAATTCCTGTACTTAGCATCGCAGGGAATCATGATAGTCCAACCCGAGTTGGATTCGGCCATCAAATACTTAAGGGGAGTGGCCTATATATTTCTGGTGAACTAACTGAAAATATAGAGCCGATTATTCTTCATGATGAATTTGGAGAAGTTCATTTCTATTTAGTTCCCTATACAGAACCATCAACAGTAAAAAATATATATCAGGATGACTCTATATCTAATTTTAATGAAGCGATGCAAAAAGTGATTGAGCGGATAGAACAAAATATGGACAAGTCTAAACGTCATGTATTTATTGGACATGCTTTTGTGACACCTCATGGAGAAATGGAAGAAAATACGAGTGATTCAGAAAGACCATTATCAATTGGTGGATCGGAATATGTCAGTGCAGAGCATTTCAAACCATTTCATTATACGGCGTTAGGACATTTGCATAAGGCTCATTACGTATTAAACGAAACTATTCGTTATTCAGGTTCGCCTTTAAAATATTCTTCATCCGAAGCAAATCATGAAAAGGGTTTTCTAGTTGTAGACTTAGATGAAAAGGGACAAGTACTCGTTTCAAAAAGAACATTCCAACCACGAAGAGATCTACGAATAGTAGAAGGCACCCTTCAAGATATATTAAAACATGAAGTAAGCGAAGATTATGTTTTTGTACGTTTACTTGATATTACGCCAGTAGTGGGGGCTATGGAACAAATACGAACGGTATACCCGAATGCGATGCACGTTGAGCGTAAAACGATACAACAAAATATAATAATCGGAGAAAATGTAACGGAACAAAGAGCACAGCTAGATGATTTAAGTTTGTTTAAAGCCTTCTACAATGAAATTGTAGGAACGGAGCCATCTGAAAGTACGGAAAAGCTATTCCGTGAAGTACTAGCTGAAATGTTAAGGGATGAACGTGAAAGTAAAGAGATGGTGATCAGTAAATGAAGCCTATAAAATTAACGATGCGTGCTTTTGGACCTTACAAAAGAGAAGAAATTATTGATTTTACGAGATTGCATGATAATCGACTATTCGTCATTTCTGGAACAACAGGCGCAGGAAAAACAACAATTTTTGATGGTATTTGTTTTGCTTTATATGGACAAGGTAGTGGATCAGATCGAAAAGATACTAAAATGCTAAGAAGTGACTTTGCAGAAGACGATGTCCATACGGCTGTTGAGCTAGTGTTTGAAATACACGATAAAACCTATCGGGTGCTACGTCAATTACCCCACGTAAAAAAAGGGAGAAAAGCTGCAACAGGCGAAAAATATGAGCTATTTGAAATTCAAGAAAATGGTTTGGAAGTAGCTGCTGTTGAAAGACAAAAAGTAACGGATATTAACCAAAAGATTGTTGAAATTATCGGCTTAACCTATGACCAATTTAGCCAAATTGTAATGCTTCCACAGGGGGAATTTCGAAAACTATTAACATCACAAACTGAAAATAAAGAGGAAATCCTCAGAAAAATATTTAAAACAAATCGTTATGGTGAAATGGCACAAAAACTAGAAGTGAAAAAACAACAAGCTGAACAACAATTAAATAAAGCGCAGGTCATAAAGAATAGTTATATAGAACAAATATCAGGAGCTTTACCAAGACGGGATTCTCATCTTTTTTCTGTTCTAGATAAACAATCGAATATCTATCAAATACAAGATGCTTTGAGGGAAGAACTTTCCTATTATCAAGAAAAAATCATCGAGGATTATGGATTATACGAGAAAGCATTTGAATTGCATAAACAAAAGTATGATTTATTTGTTACAAATAAATCATTAAACGATCGAATCGATAACTACGAAAAAAATGTAATAAAGTTAACAGAGCTTCAACAGCAAAATCCCTTATATGAAAGAATGAAGTTTGAATATGACGCTGCAATAAGGGCAAGCCAAATTGAGCCAATCTATCAACAGCTTTTAATAGTTGAAAGTGAGAGAGATACCCAACAACAAAAGCTAGAACAAGTAACAAGACAATTAGAGCTTGCAAAACAAAAGCTAGCACATTCAAAGTTAAAATATGAAAGTGAACAAAATAATCATAGTAAACGAGAGGCAGCATTAAAAAAAGTTCTGGATTTAGAAAAGCTAATTCCTGCCTTTGAGGAAATTGAAAAACTACAAAAGCTTGTTGCATCGATTGAAGAGGAAACAGTTCAACATAAAGAGAAAATATCACAACTAGAAAATCAGCTTCAATATAAAAAAGGTCTGCGCGGGCAACTGAATGCGACTATTGAACAGCTAGAGTTAAACACAGAGAAGATTCAAGAGATTGTTGATGAGCAAAATAGTCTAAAAGAAATTATTCAACTATTTAATCAATATAGTGAATTTCAAAAGAAATTAACATTACTAAATGAACAATATGAACAAGTGCTAAAAAATTTCGAAAATGCAAAAGAACATTATGAAATCGAAGAACTGAAGTGGTTAAATAATCAAGCCTCTATTTTAGCGGCGAAATTATCACCTGGAGAGCCATGTCCAGTTTGCGGAAGTGTAGAACATCAAATCGTAAATCGTGACCATGCGGAAATTGTAGACGAAAAAGTACTAAAACAGTTAAAAGCTACATTGTCAAAGGTTGAACAAAGTAAATTTGAATATCAAGCAACCATCCATGCCACTAATACACAATTAGAAAATATAAAACATACTCTACAAAGTAATAATGTGAAAATTGAAGACCAAGCTTTATTACTTGAAAAATATAATGAAGTTACCCTAAAACTCAAGAGGCTACAAAAAGAAATTGAACTTCTTTCAACAAAACGAAAACAATTAAAAGATGTTTTACAAGAGGAACAGACGCTTGAATCACAATTTAAATTGTGGGAGCAGCAGTATAACGAAAAAAATAATCAACACATACAACAAAAAACGATATTAGAACTAAAACAATTATCGATTCCTGTTGAATTGAAGACGCTTAGTGAACTACAGCGGGCATTACATGTAGCTTTAAAAAATAAAACTGAGCTTGAGCAACAGTGGGAAATTGCTCAAAAGCAATACCAATCTTCCCTAACAGAGGTCGCTACTACTGAAGAAAACTTAAAGCTCACTTCACTGCGAGTAGAGGAAGCTATCGAAAATCTAAAAAAACACGAATCACAATTTAGGGACGCTTTAAACAGTGCTAGATTTGAAAGTATCGATGACTTTATTCGATCAAAACGTACTGAATTAGAACAGAAACATTTATATGATCAATACTTAAAATTTACGAAGGTACTTCATTCATTAACTGAACAAGTAAAAATAGAAAAAGAACAATTAGATGGTAAGGAAAAAATAGATTTAAAAGAAGCGCAAGAGGAACTAGACGGATTAAAAAGGGATTATGAAAGAGCACATCAAATACTAAATGAATCAAAAAATATTGAACAAATTTGTTTAGATTATCTAAACAAGCTTCAACACATCGGACAAGAAATTGTTGACCTTGAAGAAACTTCGAATCAAATCGTTGATTTATATAATGTATTACGCGGTCAAAACAACAAAAAAGTTTCATTTGAACGGTATGTTCAGATGGGCTATTTAGAGCAAATAACTGAAGCTGCCAACATACGATTAAAAAACCTATCAAATGGTCAGTTTTATCTCCAGTGCTCAGATAGACAGGAATCTCACGGACGTCAAAGCGGATTAAGCTTGGATGTTTATGATACGTATACTGGTCAATCTAGGGACGTGAAATCATTATCAGGTGGAGAAAAGTTTAATGCTTCATTATGTCTTGCTTTAGGGTTAGCAGACGTTATACAAAGCTATCAGGGAAATGTAAGAATAGATACAATGTTTATAGATGAAGGGTTCGGATCTCTTGATGAGGAATCGCTGATGAAAGCTATCGATACATTAATCGATTTACAAAAATCAGGGAGAATGATTGGTGTAATTTCTCACGTTGCCGAATTAAAAGCAGCTATGCCAGCCATTCTTCAAGTAGAGAAATTAAAAGAAGGTTATAGTAAAACGTCAATTATTTTAAAATAAGTAAAACGAGTCCAACTTTTCTGGACTCGTTTTATTGTACATAAGTATTTTGACGAAAAACTCGAACTGCTTGGACTAAATTCCAAACAACAATTGCAGAGGATATGATGAAATAAATAAACATCCAGATCATAAAGTTTGTAAAGTAAGATGGGGTATAGACAGCACCGTTAACAGCTCCATTAAATGTAAATAAGCTCATTAATGCGAATATTGATATAGCAGCCCCTAAAACGGTTGGAATTAGATGAGAAATAGATGCACGCTTAGCATGATATTTTACTTCCTTCTCTTTGGAAACAAAGAACAAAATGATTGGAAGTAAAAAAGGTGCAAATAGAATACTTACATAACTAAGGGCGGATAAGGTCTTTGGATTAAACATATAACTCCTCCAATCAGAAAAGCTTAAATTTATTAATGAGTATTTCATAATACATTTATTGGTTAATTTGTTAAGTTCTATTCCGAATATTATTTAAATGATTAAAACGAAGCAGACTCGCCTAATCTCTTTACTCCATGTGTGGTATATTATATAGAGAGATTGTAAATAGGAAGGAACATTAACATGATTGTTAGAACACAAGAAGAATTAGAAGCGTTAAAAAAAATCGGTCGAATTTGCGCTGAGATAAGAGATGCATTAAAAGAAGCTACAAAGCCTGGTATCACAACAAAGGAACTAGATGAAATTGCAGGCCGCATGTTTGAAGAAGCAGGAGCAATTTCAGGACCAAAAGGCGAATATGACTTCCCTGGCTATACGTGTATCAGTGTTAATCATGAAGTGGCACACGGTATTCCTGGTAGTAAAGTGATAAAAGAAGGCGATATTGTTAATATTGATGTCTCCGGATCAAAAGATGGCTATTTTGCTGATACAGGAATTTCCTTTGTAGTGGGAGAAGGATACGAAGAAAAAGAGAAGCTATGTAAAGTAGCTAAATCCGCCTTTGATCGTGCAATGACAAAGGTTAAAGCTGGTTCAAAATTAAATCAAATTGGTAAGGCCGTTGAACGTGAAGCGAAGGATAATGGCTTACATGTTATTATGAACTTAACAGGTCATGGTATAGGAAAATCCCTTCACGAAGCACCAGATCACGTTTTAAATTATTTTGATGCATGGGATAACACAATTATGAAGGAAGGCATGGTATTAGCTGTAGAGCCCTTCATTTCTGAAAAAGCTGAACATATCGTAGAGTTAGGTGATGGTTGGACGTTTATCACTCCAGATAAGTCTCTTGTTGCTCAAATTGAACATACAGTTATTGTGACTAAAGATAAACCAATCCTTATTACGAAAATTGATTAATAAAAAATCCTGTCCCTCGATTTGAACTGCACCCCCAATTGTTAGTTATGTCTAACAATTGGGGTGCGGTTCAAATTATTTCGAGGGGCCAGGATTTTTTTTAATAAATATGATACCGGCGATCATAACACCACTTAAAAACAATGCTGCAGTAGATACTAAAAGTTCATCAAAACCATTTGAAATCGCAATTCCTACATAACACCAAATAAATACAAGTGGAGAAACAATATCATGATGATGATAGCGTAGATGCATCATGATAGCGACTCCTAACGTCATTAGTAATACAGCCCATAAAGCTTTGCTTAAACCAAAACCATTCCATTCTATATGTACTAATAGATAACAAAAATATAAAATGAATAAAAAGAGAGTCCAACTAAAATACATTGCAATAGGATAACGTAATTGAATTGCCTCTTTCTTTAATGGATAAGTCAAATAAAGTAAAAATAGCAAAATAAGCTGTAACCCCATTAGGATTAATGAAATTATGAATTGTTCATTGTGCCAAAAAATAATAGACGAAATTTGAAATAGTACAATAAAGACCGTTAAAAACACTTGCATAGATGTAATTGGGTGTTGATTTCCTTTATAGAATTGGAAATATTTAAATACCCAGATGATAAGAAAGGCAAAAAGAACAATCCAAAATAAAAAGACGTAATTAGAAGGTGCGAATAAAACAGGTAAACGATTAAGAATTTCTACAGTAGAAACACCATTCCATTGTAGCCAAAATGCATTAATCGTAAATAATAAACCTACAATGATGGATAGCGATAAGATGATTAACCGAACCATAGTTGTTCACCCCTTTCTATAGAAATTATATACATATAAATATTATTCAACAACAAATTCCAATAACATACAAATTTTTGTAAAATAAAATCATACTATATGCAGAGGTGAGAGTGTTGGGAAGAATTGAAGAACTGGATTTATCAAAGTCGATGGAGAAAAAAGAATATAAAAAAGAGTTAAAGCAATTACAGTATGAAATGCTAAATATTCAACAATTTCTATTTAAAAATAAAATAGGACTCATTTTAGCTTTTGAAGGAATGGACGCTGCTGGAAAAGGTGGGGCCATAAAAAGATTGACACAAAGACTGGATCCCAGAGGACTTATCGTTCATCCGATTTCTGCACCACAACAACATGAAAAAAGATATCATTATTTACAGCGATTTTGGAGAAAGCTTCCTCAACACGGTCAAATAGGTATATTCGATCGCTCTTGGTACGGTAGAGTATTAGTCGAAAGAATTGAAGGGTTTGCAACAACCGATGAATGGAAAAGAGCCTATGAGGAAATCAATTCATTTGAAAAAACATTAACTGATGAAAGTTATATTCTTCTTAAATTTTGGATTCATATCGATAAAGATGAGCAATTAAAAAGATTTCATGATCGTTTAAATGATCCATATAAACAATGGAAACTAACAGAAGAAGATTGGCGTAATCGCGATAAATTTGATGATTATACTAAATGTGCAAACGAAATGTTCGCAAAAACTCATCATAAACACGCACCATGGGTTGTGATACCAGGAAATAATAAGCAATATGCACGCATAAAAGTATTAAGGGAAACAATTACATTCGTTAAGGAAGAGCTAAATCGTCGGGGGTTACCAATCGATGAGAACATGATAAGCCTAGATGGGGATCAAAACCAAGAGCAAGAATAGAGACTCTGTGTTAATGCCGTTAAATTTTGGATAGTAATGGGGAATGTAAACCTCTAACATAAAGAAAGGCACGGATAGGGTGATACGATGGTGAGGAAATTTCTTAATTTACTTCAGAGAAAAGGTGATCAAGTGGTTAGAATCGAAGGTGATCGATGCTATTTAAGGACATTCATAGAGTCTGATGCGAGGAGTCTTTCTGAGTTATTAACAAACAATAAGTATTATTGGGCACAATACGAACCATTACATGATGATTATTTTTATACAGAGGATGCGCAATTACGAAAAATATTAGAAAGTATGCAGTTAATGCGAGTAAACAGAGAATATTCCTTTGGTATTTACACAAAAGGACGAAATCAACTAATTGGGCATATTTCTCTGTATGCCATTAAAAGATTGCCATATTCAAGTGCATTTATAGGTTATTCTATTGACGAACGCTTTACGAAAAAAGGAATAGCAACGGAAGCTGTGAATCACCTTATACATTTTGCATTTAATGAATTAAATCTACACCGCATTGAAGCTTATGTATCACCTAAAAATATTGGATCTATCAAAGTATTAGAACGTGCAAAATTCGTCAAAGAAGGGCTATTAAGAAAGCTGCTATATATTAATGGAGTATGGGAAGATCACTACATGTATTCTATTTTACAAGAGGATTATAATTTTTAAAAAAGTGGGTAGGACATAAATTAAAAAAAGATTGTAATTTTGGGATAGAGTACCGTTCGTTTCCATTGCAGACTCCGTGCATCCAGGGCGTGACTTGAGCCTTCTCCTCGCTTCGCTCATGCGGGGTCTTGGGCTTGGTCACAGCTCTTTTTTGCACCGAATTTAAATAGGATTAGGTAGTGAAAAAATATCATTTTTCTTAGAGCAGTTCTAAGAAATTTTTCTTTTGTCCCACCCTCTTAGATTTTAATTACTTATCAAATTCTTTTAAATACTCATCGCCGTTTGTGATTAAGTCGAGTTTACCTGTATTTGGATCCATTACTAAACCATGGACAGGAATTCCGTTTGGCATTAATGGGTGGTTGCGGATTAAGTCTACGCTTTTTTGAATACTTGTAGTTACATCTCCAAAACCTCTTAACCATTCTACTAAATCAATTCCAGAATACTTCACGATGTTAATAATATCTTTATTAACACCTCGATCAATCATTTTATCAATCATTTTATGAGGATCTACCGCACTCATACCACAATCATGATGACCAATTACATAAACTTCCTCTGCTTTAAGCTCATAGAGAGCAACTAATATACTTCTGATAACAGCGCCGAAAGGATGATTGACGATCGCTCCAGCACTTTTGACAATCTTAACATCCCCATTTCGCATATTCATAGCCTTTGGCAAAAGCTCTACAAGTCGAGTGTCCATGCATGTTAAAATGACAATTTTTTTGTCTGGAAACTTTGATGTTATATATGGCTCATACTGCTTGAATTTAACAAATGATTCATTGAAATTCAGGATTTCATTTAGTGAAGACATTAGCATTACACCCCATAAAAATTTTTTATCCCGCATATTTAGGGATGAAACCTGTACTCTAGGTTTCATTTTATATAATATACCAGTTCAACTTAAAAAAAGTCGACAAAACTCGTTTGTGAATTTTGTCGACTTTATTAATTATAGTCTTTCAGTTGGTTTTGGATCAATTACTACTGAAGAATGTGAATCAAGTCCAACACGTAAATAGTGAATGAACATACACATGCTAATCATTAAAACTGTGAAGAATCCAAGTACAGTTGAAATAAATAAGCCCACTGTTCAAACCCCTTTCTAATAAGCAAGTAGTCTATGAACAGTATACTATAAATTTCTTTGAAAAAGATAGGTAAATCAGAAAAAACTCTTTCCAATATTCAGCATGGGAGAATAGGAATGGACAAAATTAAGGTACTGTCAATATTTTTGTGTAAATGACTTTTCAACTTCTCAAGGTAG
>NZ_JPVQ01000136.1 GCF_000772965.1 Ureibacillus massiliensis 4400831 = CIP 108448 = CCUG 49529
CTTACAAGGGTTCCCGACAAGAGAGATGGAATATCTCACAGGAACAAGCTTACCAGTGATGGCAAGCTGAATTGTAAGAAGTCAGCAGAGGTCATAGTAGTTTCTCTGAAATGAAGGACTGAACAATAGCAATCTTGAAGAATTACGGAGGTGATGGCAGTGCAAAGACCGCAGAAAACATCGCAAGATGGCTGTTTGCAAAGGGATAAGTTGGAAACTGAAGAGTATGCAAGAGTGTGTAGTCCTGCCGTTAAAGAAGTAGGTCAACAAGATGGTATCGATTTAATTGATAAAGTAATTGATAGTAATAATCTTTTCAGAGCATGTAAGAAGGTTAAAGCCAACAAAGGTGCGCCTGGAATAGATGGAATGACAGTAGATGAACTTTTTGGTCATGTCAGTAAATACCTACCCCATCTTAAGAGAAAACTGAAAGATGGCTCATATAAGCCTCTTCCAGTCAAACGGGTTGAAATCCCGAAGGCGGATGGTACAAAACGAAAATTAGGCATTCCATGTGTTAGAGACCGTATGGTCCAACAAGCAATATATCAAGTAATAGGTGGAATAATAGA
>NZ_JPVQ01000128.1 GCF_000772965.1 Ureibacillus massiliensis 4400831 = CIP 108448 = CCUG 49529
CACCAAGCCATAAAGAAATCTATCAAATACTATGAACAAGGCTATAAAGTGGTAGTGGATTGTGATCTCAAAAGTTACTTTGACACCATTAACCATCAAAAGCTAATGGAATACCTCAAGGAATTCATTAAAGATAAAATTATATTAAAGCTAATTTGGAAATTTCTTAAAAGCGGAATATTAGAGAATGGCTTTACCAAACCAACTGAATTCGGTGCGCCTCAAGGCGGTGTACTTTCACCAATTCTTAGTAATGTTTATTTAAATCAGTTAGATATAGAACTGGAGGAAAGAGGACATAAATTCGTTCGCTTTGCGGATGATTTTTGCATCTACGTTAAAAGTAAACGAGCTGGTGAACGTGTCCTTGATAGCATTACAAAGTTTTTGGAGAAGGAACTGAAGCTGACAGTTAATAAAACTAAAAGTAAGGTGGGGTCTCCGACCAAACAAAAATTTTTAGGTTTCTGTATCCACAGTACATCTAAAAGTACAGGATGTAGACCACACCACTCCGCGAAGAAAAGATTCAGAGATAAACTAAAATATAAAACTAGACGAAATCGTACTGGTAAATTTGAGGATATCGTTAAAGAAATTAATCAAGTTACGGTTGGATGGATAAATTACTATGGCATTGGTTTGATGAAAATGTTCATTCAAGATATGAGAAAGTGGCTAAACCATCGGTTAAGGCAACTTATTTGGAAAAGGTGGAAGAAAGTCAAGACAAGG
>NZ_JPVQ01000112.1 GCF_000772965.1 Ureibacillus massiliensis 4400831 = CIP 108448 = CCUG 49529
CTTTTAAGGCAGAAGATAACCGTTCTGATGAAGAAAATGAATTATTGGAACTACGTAAAGAAGTGCAGCGCCTGCGTATGGAGAACGATATTTTAAAGCAAGCGGCGCTGATCATGGGACGAAAATAGATGTGATTTGCAACAACGCTCACAAATATTCGGTATCAGCAATGTGTGACGTCCTACAAATTCCAAGAAGCACTTACTACTTTCACCTGAAAAAGCGTGAAGATAACGAAAGACAAGCGGAAGAAGCGGATCTACAAGAACGTATCTACACGATTTTTAAACAAAGTCGGAATAACTACGGTACACGTAAAATTAAGAAAGAGTTAGAAAAACAAGACAAGATTGTTTCAAGACGTCGTATCGGTCAAATTATGAAGTATCTAGGTCTTGTCTCCAATTACACGGTTGCCTATTACAAACCACAAAAGAAACAAAGTAACGAGGCAAAGATCGCCAATGTCTTAAATCGAGAATTCCAACAAGAAAAGGAATTATCCGTATTAGTCAGTGATTTAACATACGTACGTGTCGGGAAAAAATGGCATTATGTATGCTTATTTGTCGATCTCTTTAACCGAGAAATCGTGGGTGCAAGTGCCGGTCCAAATAAAGACGCGGCCCTTGTTTATAAAGCTTTAAGCAGCATCAAAGGTAATTTAACGAACGTGCAATTATTCCATACAGATCGAGGTTCAGAATTTGATAATCAGTTAATGATTGAAGCAACAAAAGGCTTTGGGATTCAGCGTTCACTAAGTGCAAAAGGATGCCCGTACGATAATGCCGTGGCAGAAGCAACATTTAAAAGCTTTAAAATTGAATTTGTCTATCAGAAAACCTTCCATACTCTGGAACAACTCGAACTTGAAATGTGGGATCATGTGAACTGGTTTAATCATATTCGAATTCATGAAACACTAGGTTATCTAACGCCAGCTGAATTTAAACAACAATATGAATCTAGTAAATAGATTCGAGCATTTGAGGTGATACAAAACGAAGAACGGCTTTACACGGAGTGGCGGGCATGATAGCCTCGTTTGGCAGAGCCAGCATCATTTAGCTGGTTCCTTGGCTCAAAAGTCATGCCCGCAGAGGCTCCGTGTCAAGCCACCTGAACATTCAGAAACACTTGAATCGGGAATATACCAAAACATTAACTGCACTTATATTGATTGTTCAATTTAGTGTTGACATTCCA
>NZ_JPVQ01000114.1 GCF_000772965.1 Ureibacillus massiliensis 4400831 = CIP 108448 = CCUG 49529
CAAAGGCATTCCTTCTACGTATTTTTGATTCATGATATAGGCCATTGAAGTAGGAGAAGCGAGACTTTTTGGATAGACTGCCGAAGGCATCTTAGCTTTAACAATTGGAGTTTCAATTCCTTCACGCTCACAATGCCTGCAGCTATATATATGTTGAACATGTTCAATCACCGTAACTTGTGCAGGAACGATTTTTAGTTCACGTCTAGTTTCTGTACTCATTTCATGAACAGATTCACCGCAACACAAACAAACCTGCTCTATATCGGATAAACGATAATGGATCGTTTCCGTAGGCAAGTTTTCAAGTTTCGCATCTCGTTGACCTACATACTTTTTTCGTTGGTATGCAATCGTTTCAAGTGTAGGTTCTTCAACCTTTTCATCTACTGATAATTCAGCTTCGTTAAAAAGGTTAAGTTCGAGTTGATTGGGATTTGATTTTTCACTAGAAGCCCCAAATTTCTTTTGTTGGCTAAGTCGGAACTGTTCTTCCAACCATTTAATTTTTGCCTCTAGAACTTCTTTTTGTTTTTCTAAATCCGCATTTTTTGTTTCGAGCTCTTTAATTGTATCTTGTAGTTGAGTCGTATTATTTTCCATGTGAACAATAGTACCATAAGGAGAGCAGATATGATATATCAACTCTCGCTAAATGATAAATTTTGCTTCAATTTTTGGATGGGCTTCTTTTTGTTCAATTGGAAGCCCATCAAGTAACCAATTTAATTGTCGCTGACTAATTTTCAATGGAGTAGCTGTTTGTTGATTAGGCCAATGGAAGAGTCCTTCATCCAAACGGCGATAATATAACCAAAACCCGTTGTGATCCCAGTGAAGGATTTTTAATTTGTCGCGTTTGCGATTGCAGAACACAAAGAGATTGGATGAAAAGGGATCTAGTTGAAAGCTCAACTGAACAATTGCAGCTAATCCATCAACCGACTTACGTAGATCCGTTGGACCACAAGCCAAGTAAACCTGATCAATTGGTGCTTTACTTAACATGATTTTGTAAAATCTCCAATACTTCTTGCAAAAGTGTACGATTAAAATTTTCTTTAATCTCAATTGATACATTGCCTATGTGGATATGGAGGGATGAGTCTGAATCGGAGTGTGAACTTGGTGGACAGAG
>NZ_JPVQ01000115.1 GCF_000772965.1 Ureibacillus massiliensis 4400831 = CIP 108448 = CCUG 49529
CCTTCCACTGTTTCCAAATGATTACTCTTATTCTTGAGCGTAGTTTCTTATCAATTTCACGCATAGCCGTTTTCATGTTTGCAGTTCTAAAGTAATTTACCCAACCAAATATTACTTGTTTTAGTTTCAATATTCGGTAGTCTAACGGAATGCTCCAGTTTCGCTTTGTTAGTTGTCGAAGTTTCCTTTTAAATTTCTGTACTGAGATTGTATGTGGTCGAACTTGATATTTCTTGTCTTTTGAATCGTAGTAATATCCAAACCCCAGGAATTTTAAGTCTTTTGGACGAGCGATTTTACTCTTTTCTGCATTGACTATCAGCCCTAATTTCTTTTCTATAAACTTCACGACTGATTCCATCACTCTATTTGCAGCTTTCTCACTCTTCACAAAGATAAGAGCGTCATCCGCATATCTCACGAAATGGAGTCCTCTACTTTCTAGTTCCTTGTCCAGTTCATTCAACATTATGTTACTTAATAGTGGACTGAGGTTTCCTCCTTGCGGAGTTCCAATCGGTGTTTCCTCATATTTACCCTTTACCAAGACCCCACTGACCAAGTATTTTCTAATTAAAGAAATGACATCTCCATCATCGATTGTATTGGATATGATTCGCATGAGTTTATCATGGTTGACTGTGTCGAAAAATCTTTCAAGGTCAATGTCCACTATCCAATCGTATCCATCATTCAGAAATTCGAGACTTTTTATGATTGCCATCTCACAACTTCTATTTGGTCTAAAACCGTAACTGTATTCACTAAACTCTTTTTCAAATATCGGACTGAGTACTTGATGAATTGCCTGTTGAACCACCCTATCCACTACTGTTGGTATTCCCAGTTTGCGCATCTTTCCATTTTCTTTTGGGATTTCCACTCGTAAGGCAGCTTGTGGTTGGTATTTTCTAGTTCTGATGCGCTGACGTAGTTCATCCTTGTTCTCTTTCAGATACTGTTTAAGTTCATCAACCGTTATTCCATCGACCCCACTTGCACCTTTATTTCTATAGACACGTAAGTAGGCTTCATTCATATTTTGATTGCTTAGAATCTTTTCTAAAAGTTGCACACTCGTTTCTCCATTTCCTCTCACGTAGTAAGTAAT
>NZ_JPVQ01000116.1 GCF_000772965.1 Ureibacillus massiliensis 4400831 = CIP 108448 = CCUG 49529
GGTTGTACAATTTATAACGTTGGTGAATGAAAATCACCTTCTCCCGAAAGTTGGAGAAGGTGATGGAATTTCACAGCGTTATTTTCTTTTAATAATAGAAAACAAGTGAGGTTCCCTGTAGAATTAAAGTCGACCAAAACCATCATTCAGGAGGGAATTCACTTGTCGTATTCTAATAGTATTAAATCCTTAATTGATATTCAAGACTTGAATATTACATTCGATGAAGATTGTGTAAAACAAGGGACTTATAAAGGGACAGCTTGTAAATACATTACTGGAACATTATCCTATAACCCTACGCACTGCCCGAAATGTGGTATTGAAAACAAAAACTTTACAGTTTTTAAGAACGGAACTCAATTATCGCGAATTACATTACCTCTTACCGGGGTAAATCCAACGTACTTACTCCTAAGAAAGCAACGCTTTATGTGTAAAGAATGTAACACTAGCTTTACTGCTAAAACACCGATCGTTGAGCGTAATTGTTATATTTCTAAGAATGTTAAAGTTCAAGTAATGGTTAAATCTGCAGAAGCGCAATCCTTAAAATCTATCGCTAAAGATTGTTCGATTTCACCTACAACGGTTCAACGAGTCATTGATGAAGCTGCAATACATTTTAAACCCCATCACACTAAGCTTCCGAAGCATCTTTCTTTTGACGAATTTAAATACGCAAAAGGGGCGATGGCTTTTGAATATATCAATGTGTTGAATGGTGATATTTTGGACATTCTTAATCGTCGCGATAACTTCGCAATAAAAAATCATTTCATTGCGAATTACAGCCTAACTGACCGACGAAATGTGGAAACGGTAACGATTGATATGAATGCAGGTTATGTAAGCGTCATAAAAGAACTGTTTCCAAAAGCGAAAATAATTATTGACCGGTTTCACTTAGTTCAATTAATCAATCGATCGATGAATAAGTGCCGAATCAGTGTGATGAATCAACTAAGAACTTCAGATAACGAAGACATGAAAAAGTACCGTCGACTGAAGCGTTACTGGAAGCTAATACTCAAAAAGAAATCGGCTCTCTCTAGCGTGGAATACAAATATT
>NZ_JPVQ01000117.1 GCF_000772965.1 Ureibacillus massiliensis 4400831 = CIP 108448 = CCUG 49529
TGTAAGCGTCAAATAATGCCCACCTAGTTATTAGGTGGGCATTGATGTATTCTCTATTTAACTTTAGAAGGAATCTTGCATTCCTCCGGAATGGTATCTGACCACGGAAGGAACTGGTCAAGTGCTTTTTGGTCATTTAGATCAATTTGAGGTAAGTGTTCAAACAGATAAGTTAAATAATTTAATGGATTTAACTGATTCTCTTTGGCCGTTTCTACAATGCTATAGATGATCGCACTGGCCGTTGCTCCCTTCATTGATTGGGCAAACATCCATGCTTTTCTTCCCATAACAAACGGTTTAATGGAACGTTCTGATCGGTTATTATCAAGTTCAAGTCGACCGTCTTTCATAAAAGTAATAAGTTTTGACCATTGATTTAAACTATAGTTAATTGCGTCACCTAACTTGGTTTTAGGTGGGACCTGGGGTCGTTTGGATTTTAGCCATGCTAAATAAGCATCCAACACGGGTTGGCTGCGTTTTTGGCGTTGTTCTTTCCGTTGTTCCGGGCTACAGTTTTCAAATTCTTGATCAATATCTTTTTCAATTTTAAATAATTGATTACAGAATTGAAGACCTTCAGCCGCAAGAGTAGTTGATTTGTCCACATTCGAAGGTAACGATTTAAGCGTTTCATCAAACTTTCTTCTTGCGTGAGCCAGGCATCCTACTAACTCCACATTCTTTAGCTCATGGTATCCCGCATAGCCATCGACATGAAGATATCCGGAAAATCCCTTTAGAAATGCTTTCGGGTGCTTACTGTGACGTGAAGTTTGATAGTCATATAAGACAATTGGTGTAGCATCACGGCCAGATCGATATAACCACATATAGGATTTGGACTCTGCCGATTTTCCGGGCTCCGACAGAACTTGAACCGTCGTTTCATCCGCATGCAAAATATCAAGCTGAAGCAAAAGCTCATGCAAACGGTTATACAGAGGCGAGAGCCATTTTGTTGCGCCGTAAATTACCCAGTTGGCGATGGTCTGACGAGAAAGGAATATCCCAAGTCGTTCGAATTGCTTTTCAATTCGAT
>NZ_JPVQ01000118.1 GCF_000772965.1 Ureibacillus massiliensis 4400831 = CIP 108448 = CCUG 49529
GCTCTAACCAGCTGAGCTATAGGCCCATTTCATAAAATGGAGCGGGTGATCGGAATCGAACCGACGACATCAGCTTGGAAGGCTGAGGTTTTACCATTAAACTACACCCGCAAATGGTGGGTCCGGACGGAATCGAACCGCCGACACTTTGAGCTTCAGTCAAATGCTCTACCAACTGAGCTACAGACCCATATTTATTTAAATGGCGGTCCCGACCGGGATCGAACCGGCGATCTCCTGCGTGACAGGCAGGCATGTTAACCGCTACACCACGGGACCATTTGGTTGCGGGGACAGGATTTGAACCTGTGACCTTCGGGTTATGAGCCCGACGAGCTACCGAACTGCTCCACCCCGCGATAATGTGATTGATATTTTAAGAAAATGGCGGAGGCAGTAGGATTTGAACCCACGCGCGGTTTAACCCGCCTGTCGGTTTTCAAGACCGATCCCTTCAGCCAGACTTGGGTATGCCTCCGTTTTACTATTATTAATGGTGGACCTTGCAGGACTCGAACCTGCGACCGGACGGTTATGAGCCGTCTGCTCTAACCAACTGAGCTAAAGGTCCTTTAAAGATGGCGGCAGAGGGGATCGAACCCCCGACCTTACGGGTATGAACCGTACGCTCTAGCCAGCTGAGCTACGCCGCCAGGATCTTTATTATGGTTGGTGGAGCCTAGCGGGATCGAACCGCTGACCTCCTGCGTGCAAGGCAGGCGCTCTCCCAGCTGAGCTAAGGCCCCATTACTTTTTATTGCTTGGTCCACTTATATGGTCGGGAAGACAGGATTCGAACCTGCGACCCCTTGGTCCCAAACCAAGTGCTCTACCAAGCTGAGCTACTTCCCGTATCTTTGGCGCGCCTGGCAGGAGTCGAACCCACAACCTTCTGATCCGTAGTCAGACGCTCTATCCAATTGAGCTACAGGCGCTAATAAATGCTTTTTCTATAAATGGTGCCGAGGACCGGAATCGAACCGGTACGGTAGTCACCTAC
>NZ_JPVQ01000119.1 GCF_000772965.1 Ureibacillus massiliensis 4400831 = CIP 108448 = CCUG 49529
ATGCCCTATGACTATTGTAAAACAAATAAGTCTATTTGACATCCAAGATCTATTCGAAATGCAAAACTCTCACCGTTTTGATGCTATTTTTGCCACATTTGATGTACAACCAATTTTTAATCTATTTTCCAAAAAAACAATGCGAGGTGCACCACGTGAGCTAAACTATGGCGCAATGATTCAATCTTTAATTATTCGAATCGTTGAACGGATTCCAACTATTAAGGATTTAGTTAATCGATTAGGGAACGACCCTATTTTTCGTCTAGATTGTGGTTTCCTTGTTTCTGATGTGGTTCCATCTGAAGCCTCGTACTCACGCATGATTGACGTTGTGAGCCAATCAGATGTACTAGATCAAATGCAGGATACTTTGATTCATGTAGCAATGGCCGAAGGCTTCCTTTGTGATGAACACCTTGCGATTGATGCCACACATTTTGAATCTCGTGACGCTTCGAAACCATCAGAAAAAAAAGTTTCTACATTACCGAAAAAGCGTGGCCGAAAATCCAAAGAAGAACACGCAGCTTGGTTGATCGAACAGGCTGAAATAGAAGCGAATCAATCGACATATGAAAAAGAAATCAAACATCAATTAGATACACCACTTGAAACACTTTGGCAAGACGCTCCTATTGAACCAAACTGGGGTATCAAGAAAAACAGCGAAGGTAAAAATACGTTTTGGTATGGGTTCAAAGGACATCTAGCAGTGGCAACAAAGAGCCAATATATCGTGAGTCGCTTGATGACATCTGGTAATTTATCAGATAGTAAAGTTGCCATCCCTCTATTAAAGAAGGCTGAAAGCCTATTACCAAGGCATTTTACAACAGCAATCCTTGATGCAGGTTATGATTATGAACCAATTTACCGTCAACTTCAAAACAACCAAATGCGCGCAGTTATTCCTTACAATGTCCGCAATGAGGGCGAATATTTTGGTTATGATGAATATTTCAGACCCACTTGTGTACGTGAACATAGTTACTGTT
>NZ_JPVQ01000120.1 GCF_000772965.1 Ureibacillus massiliensis 4400831 = CIP 108448 = CCUG 49529
GACCCCTTGGTCCCAAACCAAGTGCTCTACCAAGCTGAGCTACTTCCCGATATATGGCGCGCCCGGCAGGAGTCGAACCCACAACCTTCTGATCCGTAGTCAGACGCTCTATCCAATTGAGCTACGGGCGCATAAATATAAATGGTGCCGAGGACCGGAATCGAACCGGTACGGTAGTCACCTACCGCAGGATTTTAAGTCCTGTGCGTCTGCCAGTTCCGCCACCCCGGCACATTTGGAGCGGAAGACGGGGTTCGAACCCGCGACCCCCACCTTGGCAAGGTGGTGTTCTACCACTGAACTACTTCCGCATGTGCATGTTTATATAAAATGGTGCGGGTGAAGGGAGTCGAACCCCCACGCCTTACGGCGCTAGATCCTAAGTCTAGTGCGTCTGCCAATTCCGCCACACCCGCTTACATTCTAATAAAGTATTAAAATGGTGAGCCATGAAGGACTTGAACCTTCGACCCTCTGATTAAAAGTCAGATGCTCTACCACTGAGCTAATGGCTCGAAAAAATGGTGCCGGCGAAAGGACTTGAACCCTCAACCTACTGATTACAAGTCAGTTGCTCTACCAATTGAGCTACACCGGCTTTTTCAAAATGGTGGAGGATGACGGGCTCGAACCGCCGACCCCCTGCTTGTAAGGCAGGTGCTCTCCCAGCTGAGCTAATCCTCCTGGGTATTAAGTCTAGCAACGTCCTACTCTCGCAGGGGGAAGCCCCCAACTACCATCGGCGCTAAAGAGCTTAACTTCCGTGTTCGGTATGGGAACGGGTGTGACCTCTTTGCCATTATTACTAGACCTATTAATTTTTGAGACAAGTTTTATTATAACACTTTAGATTTCTTTTACAAGTGTTTTTTAAAAAGATTTTCATCTCACTCTTGTTCTCTCAAAACTGGATAAAGACATTGAATTTGTTCAAGTTTGTTT
>NZ_JPVQ01000013.1 GCF_000772965.1 Ureibacillus massiliensis 4400831 = CIP 108448 = CCUG 49529
CTGTACAAATTCTTTGCACTAGTCTGCACTTTTATTTTGCAATAAACAGCAGTGTCACCACTTGTAAATCAGTTAAAGGAAAGCCGTTCTGAAAGAACGTTACGTTCATTTGAATTGAGGTTTGAAAAGTATTTATTTAGTGATTATAGATGAGCTAGGTTATATTTCTTTTGATAAAGAAAGTGCAAAATTATTATTTACTCATCTTTCCCTACGTGCAGGGAGAGCATCTACAATAGTTACGAGTAATTCATCATTTGATCGCTGGGAAGAAGTAATTCATGATTTAGTTTTAACAGCAGCTTTAACAGACCGATTAACACATAGAGCTTATATGATAGACACGGTTGGACCATCTTATCGAATATTAGATACAAAAGAATGGCTTGAAAATAGTTCGGTTTAAGTGGCTCAGTTTTTAATTAATAAATGGCTCAATTTTTACTTGCGAAATACAAACAATTAATCAAGCTCTTGATTGTTTGGTTATTGAAGATAAAAAAGAGAAGAAGCATCTGAAAAAACAACATGTCCACACACTAAAAACTAATCTTAGAAGTCAAAAAGTAAAAGAAACAGAAAATATCAAGCAAAACTCGTGTTCTAAATGTGGTGGAGAACTAATTCTTAAGAGGGGGAAGTATGGTTCGTTTTATGGGTGTAAAAATTATCCGAGTTGTAGGTATACAAAGAAAGTTTCTTAAAATAATAAATGTCAATTGTGGGGGAAGAGATGGAAACAAACAGTGGTAAGAATTTTCGAGATTCACTAATAATTGATCGATATAGTACAGAATTCAAACATTGGCGTGGCTTGAAACTAGAACACCTAAAAAGTGAAAATAGTGAAGATGCAATAACTTGGAATGTGTTCCGTAGTTTAAAACAAATCGATCCGAAAAGTTGGTTACCGAACATCTTTGTTGAAACTTTTCAAAAAGAATTTGGATATAAATTGGATTTCATTGATATCCATCTATGGAGAAAATTGAATCCATCTTCCAACTATAAAACTCCTGAAGGTACATCTGAAATTGATATTATTATAGAATCAGATGAGTTTGTATGGATAATTGAAGCAAAATATAAGAGCGATATTAGCATGAGTACTACCCATGATGTAAATAGAAACCAAGTTATCCGGAATATTGATGTAGGTTTGGAATATGTAAATGAAAGAGATTTTTATTTTTCATTACTCATTCTTGATGGAAAACATTCGTCAAAAGGTGTAGCTGTTACAAATGAATATAAACATTCTATCAATAGAATTATGGATGAGCTACCACATCGAAATCATGAATTATCAAAACTTCTTGGTATCGGTATATTAACCTGGGATAATTTTTTAGAACTGTTCGATGAAATAAGTAATAATACTAACAATGAGTTAGAAAGAGTTATTGCTGGCAGTGCTTATTCCTGGTTAAATGGGAAAATAAATATCAAAACACGTAAGCATAATAATGGTGTTAAAATGTAACATGAGAAGAGAATGGATTTTATAAAAAACAAGATAAGGAAATTCTTAAATTGCTAAGTATATCAGACATTAAACCTTTTTGTTTAGAGGTTTTAAACCATGGGCAACCAAATCACCCTTTATTTCGTAATTCAACCTCATACCAAGGCCTTATGTCTGCTATAAATAAGGAAGCAGGAACACTCACATAGTTGTCTCTGCTTCTTTATTAATGTAACCAGTAGTGTATTTTCTAAATATTTTTCTGATGCTCAAAACAGTAGATATTTCCACTAAATTTTTTATTGGACAAGCAAAATGTCTTCACTTTATCAGAAACGGGCTTTTGACATACGAAACATTTATTATCTTCTGACTTTTTTGCACTTTCATATTTCTTATTCTTTATATTCTCAACATGTTGTTTTCGAATTTCTGAATCAGAAATATTGGCATCTAACAAAGTGTTGTAAATGGATTCAATATCTTGATCTGATAAGATGGGTTTTTTATGTACTAGCTTATTGATTGCAACTTTCCGATTGATAAACTCAGTCAATTCAATATCATAAACGACTAATTCATTAGATTGGATTTTTCTTAATTCCTCATCAATCTTAAATGTGCAGCGTTTTGTGAAAGAAACCATGGATATAAAGAATTCATGATATTTCAAATCTATACTATTTTTAATAGCCTGTATATGACCGTAGTTTTGAACTAGGGGACTCATCATTTTAAACTTCCCATTCACTAACCACGTTTTTCGATTTTTCCCTCCATAAATCGTTCCCTGATAATTTTTTGTTTCAATAACAAATATGCCATATGGTGTGATCATCATATGGTCAATTTGAGAATAACCTGTAGATGAATATGTATTCTGAATCATCAAGTCACTAATATGTTTATAGTTTTTGGGAAACTGATCGAGCTGTATATCAATTTTATACTCACCAAGTTCACCTTTGCGGTTTGCCCAATACTCATCATCCATTTTCGACTGATTGGTATTTATTGTAGTTGCTACTGCAGTATCTTTTAGTTCTTGTTTCTTTTTACCGAAGGGAAAGAAAAAGTACATTAAATCACCTCATTTTCTAATGTTTGCATTGAGTTATGTAATATATAACTAATCTCCGACCAAAAGCCTAAGCTCCCAACCATTTGATTTCAATTTTAGCAATGAGTGAAGCATCAAGCTTAATATAGGCGATAGAAGGGATCATTATAGCATACCCAAATTTTAACATAAAAAGTTAGTAAGGTGCCTCTTTATGATAAGAAATACTAGTAATATTTTCTAGTAAAAGTATATTTATATAAAAAAAGTATTACTCATTATTCAAGGAATTTTCATCTTGTATGCAGGGATACGAGAAGAGTTTTATAAGCTTCAAAGAAGTGAGGTGCAAAATATTAAATACCGCAAATAAGAAATTAAAAAAAGCTACTAGTTCAAAAACTAGTAGCAATGTAAAACATTCAATTTGGAAGCTATCAATAACAATCCATTAATCAAGTATACTGTTTAGCTGTTTCTAAAATTTGTTCTTGATAATCAATTAAATCAATAGGTTGATTAAATTCGATTGTTGTCCGCTCCTTATCATTAGGACCGTTATTTAATACAATATAGTTTCGGTTTTCATTGAAATATGCTCGAAGTATCCATTTACGGATACTGTCGTCAATTAAAATATTGAAATAGCTTCGGTTATCACGATAGAAAACCCGATCTGGCGAGATTACGTCTTTCAAAATCACCTTAACTACGGAATAGGTTTCTAATTCTTCTATTGTCGTAACTATTGTATTTGTTTCCTCATGTTCTTTTTCGTTTTCCTTTTCATTTTCACTAGGCGTTACTTCCTTTGAATCCGGTAATGTAATATTAATTTTATTATCACCCGTCGATTTTAAAGCTGCGTTCAATTTATCATTTACTTTTTCGTTAATAATTTGTTTTAATCCTTTTGAAATGATTGGGGTAAACTTCTCAATTGTATTTTTTGTTTTTACACCATCATAAATTTGGTTAACTAGATATCTAATGAAATCTTCACTAGGGTTCTCAAACTGCTCAGATAAATAAGTTTTTAAAGCATTTAAATATTTAAGTTCTGATGCAGCACTAGCAATGTTATCAACATCGAATGTTTCTTTCCTAAATTTAGCAATTTCCTGAACTTGGCTATCACGTAATTCATGAATATTGAATACAAAGAATGGTGTCGTATCCATTTTGTTTGTTTCTTCTAAATCAGTGAAAAATTTATATTCTACACCATTAGTTAAAATCCCGAATTTGGCTGAGGTTGTACCGAAATAACGGAAGAGTTGAGAGTCGTGTTTCGTAAGTTTTTCGCTGATACTCTTACATTCAATTAAGATGATAGGTTCTCCATCCATTAAGATGGCATAGTCAACTTTTTCACCTTTTTTAATACCTACATCTGCAGTAAATTCCGGGCAGAATTCTAATGGGTTGAACACATCATATCCTAAAAGTTGAAAGAAAGGCATAACGATAGCCGTTTTTGTTGCTTCCTCAGTTGCAATTGAATCTCTTAATGTTCCAATACGTTTTGCTAAACTTTTTAACTGCTCCGTAAATTGCTCCACTCAAAATACCTCCATAATCATTATGTAATATAACCTGATTTAGAATTAAAAATTTGTTTATAACTCGTTATTAATAGCTTCTACATCTTAAGGAAAATGTATTCTCCTTTTACAAACTTTAGAACTATCTCCAAGGACTTTTGAATAGGTACAGTGTGTTTAAGTACGGGTATAGAACATCATATTTTCTACATTTTCTAGTTGGTTTTAGTCCACAATAGAAAAGTTGATTATAATTATAATAATAAGTCTAAATCTGAGGTGGAATGATGAATCGAGATTTTATACAAGCATGTATATTAAAAGATAAATATTTGGATATCTCTTTCTCAAAATATCTAAAGTTCAAAAACCATGAGGAATACGATGAAGGGTACAAATATGATATTTTAACTAGTTTAAATAACTACTTTAAAGAAATTGAATTATCTACAGATACAGTGGTGGAAGCTGCAAAAAAGTTACAGAAAGAAAACCCATCATCAGGTAGTTTCGTTCACTGGAGCAATACACAAGATTTAGTTCGCTTTGCTGAAGCTCGTCCGGATGAGGTAGCTATACTTTGGAACAAGCTTATTGATAAAACAGAATCTCTTGAAAAACGAATTGAAGCATTTCGACAAGCGGGACGTGAATATGATGCCAATCTATCACTAGGGGCACCGCTTTTTGGGTATATGTTAGCAGCCTATGACCTGAAGAAATATCCTTTATATAAAGAGGAAGTTTTTAAAGAAGTAAAGAAAAACTTTGGAATCAATATGAAATTGGGTTTAGTTCACGAAAATTACTCTACGTATGTAGAAATCTGTGAGGTCATTCTTGAAAAAATGCAAGAAAATCACCCAAATATCTTTATGCTCGATGTCCAAGATTACCTTTTCTGTAGTACGCAATATGATGAAATCATTGTTGAAAGTGCTGTCGTTTATTTGAGTGGCTTAGCAAAAAAATTGAGAGAGTATCAACAGAATCCAGGGGAGATGTTACAAGCTCTAAAGGATATCCCACTAGAAGTGCTCAAATCAACACGTGAAAAATACCGCGGGGAAGAAAAGGTGAAAAAGATTCGCTTTCACGTGTTAGATCAATTAATTGAAACAGGGAACCTTACAATTGATGAATTAGAAAAAGTTAAGGATCAGGTGAAGGGAAATTACGATACAAACATTTTGCAGGCGTGGAACAATTTCTCTATTATCTTCGAATTATTCTATATCGATAAAAAAGAAAAGGTTAAGCTAGAACAACAGAAGATTCATGAAGCCATTCAACGATTTGACGTATGTTCAGACATCGTGTTTGTAAAAGGGAAGGTTCTAAATGGGTTCAATTGGAATCAATACTTTGGAGGTTCGGAATGCTGGTTAGCATTGTATGAAGATAAATATGTGAATCATCGGGTAGCACCTCAATTATTCGTAAAAATCGATGGGGAACGGATTCGATATGGATTAGCATATGGTGACCAACATCCACTACGAGGCACTGAAGATATTGATAGTGTATACCAGATAAATCAATTTACATTAGAACAGCTAAACCAAAAGATAGTAGATGTTATTGAATTGTTTAAAGAAACTAGTAATACAGAAAGGTCATCCAGTATGAATGATTCTGAAATTAGTATAGAAGTGTGGAAAACACTCGTTCATAATAAAACCATTTTTACGGTGAGTGACCTTGAATACTTAAAGGTTATGCTGAATCTAGGTGGTGCAGCTACTGCTAGTCAGCTAGGCCAAGCATTAAACAGGCATTACTCTTCATTTATTCCAGCAGTAGTAAACCTAGCGAAACGAATTTTAAAAGAACTCGGTCAGCATCCTGAGCAAAATAAAGAAGGGGGAAATTCATATTGGTCTGTATTGTTTAATGGAGAATATGTTGAAAACAGCCACTTTTCTTGGATCTTAAAGCCCAATTTAAAAGTTGCATTAGAGGAGTATTTTGCATCCACTGATAATATTGAAAACACCATTTATACAAAAGAGAATTTTCTTCGTGATGTATTTATTGATGAAGCTAAGTACGATAAAATTGCAAACTTACTTCGATATAAGAAAAACATCATTTTACAAGGACCACCCGGTGTAGGGAAAACCTTTGTATCTAAGCGTTTAGCATATTCTTTAATTGGCGAGATAGATCCGAATCGCGTTGAACTTGTTCAGTTTCATCAAAATTATGCCTATGAAGATTTCGTGATGGGGTATCGTCCAAGCAACAATGGTTTTTCATTACAATACGGTATCTTCTACGATTTTTGTAAGAAAGCAGGGGAGAACCCTGAAAAGGACTACTACTTTATTATAGATGAAATAAATAGAGGGAATGTTTCAAAAGTATTTGGTGAGCTATTCATGCTGATAGAAAAGGACAAGCGTGATGATTTTGTAACGATGGGATACTCGAAAGAATTATTTACTGTCCCTAGTAATGTTTATTTAATAGGTACAATGAATACAGCTGACCGTTCATTGGCACAGTTAGATGTAGCTTTAAGACGTCGATTTGGTTTTGTTACATTAAATCCAACATTTAATGAAAAATGGCAGAACCATTTGCTTCAAAATGGAGTATCAGACTTACTAATGAACCGTATATTAGCAGCGGTTACCAAATGGAATAACGAAATTATAAGTGACTTTCAATTGGGAACAGGCTTTGCAATTGGACATTCATTTTTCACGAGCTCTTTAGATGAGATGGAAGAGACTGTTTGGTTTGAAAACGTAATCGAATTTGAGATTCGCCCATTGTTAGAAGAGTATTTCTTCGATCGATTGGAAGTAGTAGATCGGTTGTTAGAGGGTGTCTAAAATGTCCCAAACATTTAAAGTACCGATTCGCAATTTGTTTTGCCTTCTCAGCTATGTCAATGAAATGCCTGAGTTGATCAAAAGTTTTAATGATGTAGATGAAGATCTGATATCCTATGACTTTATTGCAAAACGATTTTTGAAAGAGGTAGAGTTCCTTCATCAAAAAGGATTCATAAAAAATTATGTACCATTGGTGGAGCAGACCGATAAGCTAGCAGGACGGATTTTAATGAACGAATCGCTCAATCTTTTATTGGCTAAACGCCCAATCATGGTCTGTGAAAAAGATGAGTATTCAATGAACATTCTTTTTAATCAGGTCATGAAAGCCACATTAACAATGCTTTCACGAAATCGACTAATTAAAGAAGAGACACGGATACGTTGTTATAAGTGGGTTGAACATCTTGCACAAGTCGAGGATATCAAGCTAACAAAGCAAATGTTTTTAAGAATCTCCTATCATCGCAATAATATCTACTATAAAAAAATGATGCATATCGCGTTAATGCTATATGAGTTAGTGTTGCTTTCGCACAAGAGTGGTAATTGGAGTTTATTTACCGCAGAACTTGATGATGGGGCTTTAAACCAATTGTTCGAGAAGTTTTTATTCTATTTTTATCGTATTGAGCAACAGGACTACCGAGTTTCCGTAGAACAAATGCAATGGAAACTAGAAGGGAATCAAAGCCTTTTACCTACGATGCGTACGGATATTTCACTTACACATAAGTATGAGAAACGAAAAATCATCATGGACGCAAAGTTTTATAAAAACGTCTTCCAAGAATATTATGGCAAAGCCTCTTTTCATAGCCACAATATGTATCAATTATTTACGTACTTGATGCATCAGGAAGATGATATTCAGGTGCGTGGAATTCTCATTTATCCGTTCAATGGTAAGGAGGTAAAAGAGTCGTATCGTTGGAGTGAGAGGGTTTCATTAGAGGTTTTAACAGTTAATTTGGATGAATCTTGGCGGAGTATTTATGGGAAGTTGATTTTTTGTTTGCTAAAATGAGAGTTGTTAAATGGGGATTGAGGAATTTGTGTTTGGGTGTTAAGTTAAGATTACAACAGGAAAGATTCTTGTTATAGGAATAAATATTTTGTATAATATAGGAAGTAAAAGTGGAACTTAAAAGAGACTACTTGATGCTGTAACATCAAGCGGTCAATATAATAGTCGGTCCCTACAAGGGGATTGGCTGCATTAGGTATCGATAACCCATCTGAGCCGTTAACTCAAGGATGGGTTATTTTTTATGGTTTGATGATAGTATTGATACAATCAATGCTGCGAATGCGACTGCAAACATTAGTGTTTCAAATACTGTCACAGGACCACCCCCTTTCAAACGTGGGGAGTAGCCAACCACCCTCGAGCTACCAAACTATTACAAATAAATTATAGCACGTATGTTCTTATTGGAAAACTATCTATACTACTACTAGTAAAATGTAAAATAGAGTAAATTAACATTTTCCAAATGTTTATACGGGGAGATTAACCTTATGTAAAAACAACTATTTATTATGTCCATAAAACCGTTAATTAGTCTCGTATATAATGTTTAATATCCCAATTATCTCATCACCCGACAGTTCATATGCAGTACCGTCAATAATAGCACCACCATCTATAGTAGTAAAAACTCCGGCGTTAGCAAGCGAAATACCGCTACCTTCATCAAACGGAAAGTCTAGTATGATCTCCTCTAAGCCATTGTATTGAGCTAAGTCTACCGAAGTTGGTTTTAGTTTTCCTTGCAATGTTACATATGTATCTGTTTCACTTGTCCATTGTGGGTTTTCTACTGTAGTAGCAATTAATTCTTTGAAGGTATAATCTTCATCGTAAACATTTGAATTTTGAATTTCACGGATGTTCCCATCAAAAAGAGAAGTTACTTCGTTTACTTTTGAACTAGCCACGTTAACTACTTCTTCTCCTTTCTCTAATAAATCCTGTCCTTTTTCAAATGTTTCTTCTACAGAACAACCATATAAAGTAGTTGTTAGAGTAGAGAATAGTATTATTCTTTTAAACACTAGGTGCATACCTCCGATTGTTTTTTCACGAATATGGATAATTATAGTAAATAATATACAAATCTGTATATATCTTATTAGCTTTAAGATTCCCTAGTTTAATTAGTTAAAAGATAAGCCTAGAACCATTTCTAAAGTAATTCACCAGAAAAATCCTCACTTAATAGATAGAATGGTATTGTTCAAGTTCTTATTATTTCTAACAACACTGGCAATCTATCCCTAATTACTACCAGATCTAATTTTGTTATAATATTACAATAGTCATAGTACGATAGTATGGAAAGGGGATCGACATGCAACCTTATTGGAACTTCCCCGCAGCAGCTGGTGGGACGATTAATTCCATCAATAATGCAGGGATTGAGACGTTTAAAGGGAATGAGTTGGATTCGTTGACGCGTGAGATTTGTCAAAATTCACTGGACGCTATAAAGGATGAAACCAAACCAGTAGTAGTGGAGTTCAAAAGTTTCAAACTCTCGAACAATCAGTTCCCACAACGAGCGGAATTATTAGAAGCATTCAATAAATGCGAAATCACTTGGGAAAACAAAAATCCAAAAACAGAACAGTTCGTTGAGCAAGCAAAATACATATTAAACGATACCAAAATACCGTTCTTAAGAATTAGCGACTTTAACACGAAAGGATTAGAAGGGGCACAAACAGGGGAACTTGGTACACCATGGAGTTCATTAATAAGAGAAGCAGGTTCTTCAAACAAAGGAGATAGCTCAGGTGGAAGTTTCGGAATTGGAAAGTCCGCTCCTTTTGCCAATTCGAAGCTCCGAATTTTATTTTACTCGTCACAAGATCAATCAAACTATCAATCTCACATTGGTGTAGCTAACATCATGTCATTTGAAAAACAACCTGGCCAAATTACTTTAGGAACGGGTTATTTTACGAACAATGAAAACTCGAATGCTATACCAGGTCTGATTAATTTAGATTCAGGCTTTAATCGCCAAGAATCAGGAACGGACATTTTCGTCTCTGCCTTCCAACCAAAAGATCAAAATTGGATAGAAGCAGTTCGTAACTCTGTGATTTTCAACTTCTTCATTACAATCTGGCAAAACAAACTGGTTGTGAAAGTGGAAGATGAAATCATTTCACACGAAAACATTGGCTCACTCATTGCACAGCTAGATGGTACAAAAGAAGATTACCGCCATGTGAAGAACTACTTTAGACTATTAACTTCTGAAGATAGTATTCAAATTTCGTATCCGGCGAAATCTTATAAAAAGATTGGTAACTTTGATGAAGGCGAAGCAACCCTGTATATCATGAAAGGTGAAGATCTGAATCGGCGTGTGCTCATGACGCGTAAAGCGGGGATGCGTTTGTTCGAACAAAATCGTATCAGTGGAAGTATCTCCTTTACTGGAATCCTTATTATCACAGGTAAGCACATGAACCAAGTGTTTAAGAAAATGGAAAACCCAGCCCACACAGGTTGGGAGCCGAACCGTTTTGAAGAAGCGCCGAAAGAAGCAGATACAGCCTTTAAAGACTTACGCAGATTCGTTCGCGAAACAGTGCAGCAAACATTCCAGGCTGAAACGACAGACACAATGGATGCCTTTGGTTTAAGCGACTTCCTACCTGACACGACAACAGTGGAAGGTGAAGGGGATGATAAGAAAGAATCTCTAACGCTGAAAATCAAATCTATTGCTCAAAAGAAAAAGGAAAAATCAAAAAAGAAACTAAAGAAAAAACAACGAAAAGAAGACTTCGAAGACACGCTTGCTGAAGCGGGCATCACTCCAGAAGGCGATCAAGCAGGCCATTCCGATGATGAACGTGATGAAGGTCTTGGTCAAGGTGGCGGAACTGGCAATACTCACGGTGAGCAAGGCCCTTCTGATGAAGGTACTGGTGGAGCACAAGAAGGTAAAGGCGAAAAGGAAAAAAATAAACCAATTGATGTGGAAAAACGTTACGTATGCCTTCAGAAGAATGAAGGGTTATATCGTGTAAACATCAAACCTGAGAAGAAATTCGAAAAAGGGAAACTTGAATTCAAAGTATCAGGTGAACAAAGTGATTACATCTTGCCAATCCTTGATGTTCAATCACCTGACATCCAAGTGACAAGCATTGATAAAAATGTAGTACGTTTTATCAACTTAACAGGTAAGAAACCAAAAAATATTAAAGTAAAAGTAGATTACGAGCAATACTGCGTGATGGAGGTGGACCTATATGAAATTTAATAATTCATTCCCATACCCAGTGCTCTCCGTAGAGAACGATGATTATATTGGCTCGAAGTTTGAAACAACAGTTGAAGCACAGAAAACATTTGGCCAACTTTATATCAATCTAAACTGTAATCTTCAAGACAGTAAGATTGCGAGTCTTATTAATGAAGGAAAAGCAAAATACGCTTTACACGTGGAGTGCCCACAAACAAGTTTCCGTAAAATCTATCAATCGGATGAAACAAAAATTGTGGCAAACATTCCTGAAAATCTGTTGCGCGGAAAAATCGATGTGCATCCATTTATCTTGGCCAATGAAACAATTGAAGAATATACAAATCCAAACTTGAATGATTTCTATTCTGATGCAACGATCACCTATGAGAAGGGGAACATTCTAGCACTTGGTGAAGCAGTTGAGGTCACTCTATTTGAAGAAGACTTGGAATCACAAAACTTGCCTTCCATTGTAACGGTTCGCCGATCAGAAAGCGCGAAGGAATTGGTCGTTTCACTCAACTCACCACAAATTATTATTGAGTTACCAAAAGCGATTTACGATCAATACGCAATCAATTCAGGTTCGCGATTAAAGGAAACGATCCTTTCCGTGGTGATTTTGCCGAGCCTAATGGAAGTGTTTTACACATTAAAAGAAGATAGCGCGGACTACAGCGAATACAAATGGTACCAAGTCCTTGAGCAAATCTTCAAAAAGAACAACATTCCATTAACACAAGTCATTGATGGAACGATTCCTGTTCTTCGCGCAGCTCAAATGGTCCTACAAAACCCATTAGAAAAAGCATTCAACGAAATCCAAAAACTAAACGAAGGGATGGAATAATCAATGAAAATCAAATTTTTATCTGAAGACGCCCTACAAGACCTTCGTGTAAATTTTGAAACCTATAAAGAGCACTACTATAAGCGGGACGATGCTTGGTTTGATGAGTACTTTGGTCAAGAGGGGCGATTACTAGAGTCGAAGATTGAGTTTGAGAAGCCTGAACTACATATGGGGGGAGATTACTTAGTTAGAGATTATGAAAATGTGAAAATCGTCTATGAATCATTGAAAGATCTACCAGTTTCTTTGGCAACACAAGAAAAGCTCTGGTCTGGCCTTGCCCATGTGTATTTCCGCGACTACATCTATTACCGAATTGCGAAAGACATTGAAAAGAAAAACGATACACGTATCAAATCTGCCATGTTCTTTGAAAACGGTGCGAAACGTTCGTTGTTCGTCCACGCACTAGCTCGTCTATGGTGGGTAGGATACATGACATATGATGAAAACAATCAAGAAAACCCATATTGGTTAACAGAATTCTTCTGCTCAGCGGACTTCTCAGCACGTTGTGTCGTGTTCTTTTCAAGTAACTTCACATCAAACCGTGCGATTACTAAAGGGATTTTACGAGCACTGATTGCTCTGCGTGATGAGGGTGTTGTTATTAAGCGTGATCATTTTGTTGAATCGACTAAGTACCTTAACATATCCGGTGGGGCCTTGGTGCTTGATCTTCTAGAAGAAGATGAGGTGAAAGAGATGGTAGAGAAGAGAATAAAAAAAGTATTTGATGTAAAAAAAGTAGTTGTAATTAGTTAAATCACTAAATAAGTGGTCTGTAATGATATGAGCTTTTAAAGGGTTTTTAGATATGTATCAAAACAACAATAAGTGAATAATGATTTTTAATGTAAATTGCTTACAATTTCTTAGGATGATATCCTGGAAATGAAGACATGCAAATAAGGAGGAGGCAATTTTTGAATGAATTTGATTGGTTCTTATCCATATTAGAAAAACAGGATATGGCAACTATAGCGAGTAGATTCAATGTGCAGATACAAGGATTTGATAAAAATATTCAAAATGCACCTGTAATAAGGTTAAGAAATGCTATTAAAGAATATCTAAACAATGGTCTATTACGCAAGAAAAAAAGAGCATTAAATTATCAGCAAATGCTTAACACAATTGCTGATGAATTGAATTTAAAGAGTAATACATTAGAGGAATTTATTATGCAAATAGAACTAGATAACGAAATTAGGCCGTATCAAGCGTTTGCATATCTATACATTAATTTTCAAAAGATCTTTGAAGAAAAGAAAGATCTTTTGAAGGGAAATATGGAGAATAATGATTTTATATTCAAAGGTTTAATAGAGGAACGAACAACAAAAGATAAAATTCAATCTCTAATAAATACACAATTAGGTAAAGATGAAATATACAGAAATTTAAAGAGCTATGAAAATCTATTAGAAAAAGGGGAATTAAAAAATGATTATTACTTATTTAGAGAAAAAATAAAAGGTGATGTAGAGATTCTTTTCAAAGAATTAATTAAATGTCCAAAAGAAAAGCTCCTCTTGGTACTATTTGCTTTTATTATTGAAAATGAAAACTATATTAATCCCGAGTATTACTATATTCTCAAAGAAGTAAAATATAGTTTCGAAAATTTAAAATATAAAAGGGAAGCATCGGAAAAAGAGAAGATAATAGAAAATAATAAGATGCTACAATTAGAAAATGATGAGTTGATAACCTATAAAAATAGGTTTATTTCATTAAAAGAAGATAATGATAATTTGAAAATTAAAATTTCATTATTACAGAGTAATATTAAACTTTTAGAAGAAGAACAAAATACTTTAAAATTAGCAAGTAAAAATTCTGAGATATTAAGTACATTAATAAACAATTTAATAAAAGAAAAAAATTTCTTAATCATTACAAGTGAAATTGCTGAATTTAAAAATACTCCATTAGATGTATATGTGAGAGAAATAAAAGATTTTACTGAAGATAAAAAAATAAAGAATTTACAACCATATAGGGATAAAATTTTATTCTTTACTAGAGTATCCTTTGAGACTAGAGAATGGGGAAAGATTAAAATTTATTTAGAAAAGAATAAGTTGAAATATTATGAACTAGGTCATTTTGATATTGCGTCGTATATGGCAGAAATAATTCAATTTATATATAGAGAGGAGTTAGAATATGAGTTTGAATACTAAACCTGGCGAAGAGGTTCTCACAGAAAAGGAAAAGCGAAAAATAGAAGATTGTTATATTTTAGGTAAATTAGCTGAAGATAGTTATAGTCTACCGACATTGGGAAGAGATCTTGGTCGTTCTGTAAGTTTAACTGACTTTTCAGGGCCAGATAAAGTTGTGTTTTATATTAAAAGTCTTTCTACTGAACCACTCTTATTAGGTGAAAGATTAGGTAAGACATCAAGTGATGTTTATGTTACATTTGATAACCGAAACAGAAGATATTTACAGAGATTTGAATATATGGATTTAAGTGATGAAGAAAAAGTAGATTTTATTCGTAACCACTTTGAAGGAAAACTTATATTATTTAAACCTAAAATTACGTATGAAAGAAATAGAGATAAATATCACTACAATTTAGAAATAGTAATGGTGGAACCAGATGAAGATATGGGGGTTTTAAGTTATATACCTATCCCATCTATCAAACAAGGTATCACTCACAACAGATTTGAGAAGTTTCTGTTAGATGAAAAGCCATTAGAATTAACAATGTACAATCATGAATTGGATATTCCTCAATTTATTGTGTGTGATAAGTATCTATATCAAATTGGTGATGATGCACTAGAAAAATACCAAGCGCGTGAAACTCTCTATATTTGTAGAAAACCAGAAGAAATTAGAAGAATTCCACTACCTGAAAATTGGTCATTTGAGTACGCTAGAGCTCTATATAATGATATTCAATTTATCTCTACGAATCATAAAATGGAATTATTAAATGAATTTGATGAAAAGGGAGAATTAATTGTAGATTCTTATAAACAAAGTGAAAAGATAGAGGTTAAAAAGATAAGTGAAAATAATGATGATTTTAGTAGCACTCCTGAAAGTTTCGATAACCATAATGCAATAATATCTGAAAGTAAGTTTATAGAATGGATTGAGTTTTTGGCCCAAAAACGAGGCTTAATTTACGAATTCAATGACATTATTAATTTTCACACTTCATTAAAAACCGCTAACTTCTCCATACTAGGTGGAATGAGTGGAACAGGAAAAAGTGAACTCGCTCGACTATATGCTGATGCACTGGGTCTAAAAGAAGGAGATAATTTACTTTTTGTACCTGTTAGTCCGTCGTATACAGAACCATCAGATGTGCTGGGTTTTTTAAACCCTCAAACAGGTATATTCTTAGAGAGTGAAGTAGGTCTGGTTAATTTTATACTTGAGGCTGAGAGAAATCCTAAAAAAATGCACATGGTTGTATTTGATGAAATGAATCTAGGGCAAGTAGAACATTATTTCAGTCCATTTATCTCTCTACTAGAAGGTAAAAAGGAAGAAAGAAAACTAAAACTCTTTGGCCCAAAAAACATTACACATCAGCCTGAATTGAGAGAAATTTCAATTGGATCGAATTTGTTATTTGTTGGAACAGCTAATTTCGATGAAACAACACGTGATTTTTCAAATAGAATGCTAGATAGAAGTAATGTTATTTTACTAGAAAAGAAAAATTTTATAGATTCAAAACGGGAAGAAGAGGAAGCATCAAAGGACATAGATGAATATCAAAGTAAAACAAAAAATGAATTGCATGAAATAGGAGGAATTAGTGCGGAAAACTTTTTAAGTTGGATTAAGGAACCTCTGGGATTAAGAGCTTTAGATGATTCCGAGTTATTAATACTAGATAAGATCCATGAGGAAATTAGTAACTTTGACAGCCAGACTGGAGTAAGTTTCAGAATTGTGAAAAGTATTGGTCATTATCTGGATAATATACCAAAAGATGAAGATGGTAATGATTTGTTATCTCGCGAAATGGCATTTGATTACCAAATTAAACAACGAATCCTAACAAAAGTACGTGGACATAGAGAGCAGATAGAATCTTTAGTAGGTTGGATAGATGAAGAAGAAAATTATAAAAATGGTAAACTAGGAAACATCCTAACAGAAGAAGAAAATAAATTTGCAATTTCACGTAAATATCTTAAACAAAAAAGTAAAGAGTTGATGAGAAATGGTTTTACATTATAATGGAACCAAACTTCCTTTTTGTGTAAAATTCGCATACTCACTTGCAGATAATGTTGAAATTACCCAAGTATGGAAATATGAACAGATACCCAACAACTCTGAATTTATTACTATTAAAGAAAATTGGAAAATAGGATTACAATTTTATGTTGTTGATGAAGAATCCTGGGATAGTGAGTCTTACATTGAAATTCAAACTTCTCTATTCGATGAAGCAGATAACCAAACTACATTGTCATATAAATTGACAACTGATGATAATGAAATTCAATGGATATATAGTGATATAAATGAAGGGGTATATCCATGGAGAATGGGAAGTTATTTAATAGATATATATTACAAAGGTGAAAAGTATACAACAGCCATAAAAGTTGCACCAACTCATTTAAATAGTAAACAAATAGAACAAATACACTCATACTTACAGGGGGTAGCAGAAGGAATAATTTATGATTATGTATTAAGTAATCAATCCTACTCTCAAATAACTTCTGAAGAACTAAAAACAAAATGGTTTTATGAATACGCAAGATTCATTACCGATACTCAAAATTTGATAGTATATGCTTTGTCTAAAATAGAGAAAAATCCCTACACCCAAATAACAAACGAATATAAGCAGTCAAAACAAATAGGCAAGATTGGAATTAAGAGCGTTAAGTGGGAACTAATGAATGGTTATTCAGATAGTGGTAAGTACTTTAATAAAGTTAAGAGTAACGTTTACAATACTTTGGAAAATAAATGGATAAAATATGTTGTATATAATTGGAAAAGTGAAATTTCTAAAGCTTTAACCCTAATAAGAAGAAATCATCAAATTTTACAAGAGGAAACACTTACACTTGAGCAGAAGCGTAGAGAATTAGAGTCAGAAAAAAATAGACTCAATAAAAAGTGGAATATCGCAAAAACTGTTATTCTTAATTTAAATAGTCAAATATTGATTAAAGAAAAAGAAATTAAAGAAAAGATGGGTATTTTAAACCAACATGAAAGATGGATTAATTCTTTAGATTCAATTAAAAATAGAATGGTTCATTTATTAGCTAATAGCTTTTTAAGTGATATTCAGATTGGACAAAAGAAACCTCTTTTAAAACAAAATGTTTATTTTTTATTAGATGAACTTTATCAGGAGAGCAAGAAAATTAAAGAGAATGAGGGAAATAAAAAGCGATTAATTAAAATTTATAAACCTACGTGGCTGATATTTGAATATTATTGTCTTTTCACTACTCTCAATATTCTCAAAGAGTTAGGTTTTGATTCGACAGAAGGTTTTCATCCACAAATGCTTGATCAGTTTTATGAAAATAAAATCCCTAGTGGACATAAATTTACACTTGAAAATAGTAATTCCATAATTCATGTATGGTATGACAAATATCATGCTCATTCAAATAATGAGGCGTCCGAAAAAGGAGAACTATTCTTTACAAACTTATTGAAAAAGAGACCAGATATAAAAATGGATGTTTATAAAAAGGTTGATAATGGGGATCTGTTATTCAAAGATAGCATAGTAATTGATGCAAAATTCAGAAAGCTCCAAAGCATTTATAGTAAAGATTATGTAAAAGATACATTTGATCAATTAATATCTTATAACCAGTTCTTTTATAGTGGAGAGAATAGAATGTATAATAGTCGTGGCTCTATTGTCAATCGTGTAATCTGTCTGTATGCAAGTGAAGATGGGACTGCAGTGAAACAAGTGGAACAACCTATAACATTTATTAAATTATTTCCTGAAATAAAAGATGAATCTGTCATTGAGGTTGGAAAAAAAGAATTAAAAGAAGAGTTTATTGAATGGTTGGATGGTGTAATCTAAGCTATAAAAAGAAGAGGACTGTTTCCATAATTCCCCGGAAAACAGTCCCTTTCTCTTATTCATACACTAAATAATGGTAAATATCATACTGCACAGGCTGCTCTAACACCAAATTCATCATAACTACTGAAAGATCTTTACCTTTTCCATCCGGCATCATTTCGTTTTTCGCACTATCTTCTGCAATTTCAACTTCCTCTAAATAATAGAAGTTGCTACCTTTACCGTCATCTTTTTTCGTAAACAAGTGGATTTTTAGTCCAGAATCTTTATAAGGTAGAATTGTTTTTACTTCATTCGAATCTAGTGTTAAACAGTTACGAGTGAACCATCTAAATAGTTTTTGATTTCTCTTTAAAAATGACCCGGCCATCTTCCCAAGTATCTTTTGTTATGACAATTGTGTAGATAAAATCTGCACATTCTAAAATTACTTTTTCTTTATCCCATAAAGCAATTTTTAAATCAATGTCTATATTTCGTTCCTTATCTCTTAGTACAACAAGGCTATTTTGTGATAAATCATGCCAACTTATCGTTTTATCCATCATAACCATCCTTTCTTAAAAGGAAAAAATTCATTCTATGAAATTATCTAGAGACGGATAGCTAAATTACATACAGCTCCGTATTACTATTCCTCCACCAAATAATGATAAACATCATACTGCACAGGTTGTTCTAAAACCATATTCATTGTTACAACCTTATGTTCACCATCTTCGTCTACCAATTTCTCATTTGTTGCTGTTTGGCTATCAACAGTAACTGGGCCAAGATAGTAGAAATCTTTACCTTCTCCGTTATGTTTCTTAACAAATAAATGTACTGTAATTCCTTTTTCAGCCGAATGAATGATAAGGGAGATATCTTTAGCGTCCACTGTACGTTTTTTAGTAGAGCACCATTGGAATAAGTCATTTGATAAAAACTCATCTAAATATTTAGCAGTAGTATCATCATTTTTGTGATAATTTACAAAGATAGGACAAACATTATCTTTAACTCTTCCCCCATTAAGCGTACCTTCTTCGTTCTTAGTGTAATTAAGTAGTCTACAAGCATCTTTTCTGGAGTACTTTTCATATAGTGTCATAGCTTTTGTTTTATCATATTTTGCATTCTTGATGTACGCGCATTTTATAATATCCTCGATATATCCTCTGAAATTAGAGTCCCGAAGACTTTCTTGGATTTCCTCATTGAATTGATAGTTTCCATTAACGTTTTCAATAATTGGTTTAAATCCATACTTTTTAATATCAGTTTGAACGAAGAATTGTAATGAAAAGATATTTTCAACTGATGTAATTGTATCCTCATCTACATAAGTACCGAAATCTTGAAGCTTTTGAATGTAATCCTCTTTATTAATAGAATCATTATTTAACATCGATTCAATTAATATTATTTCATGAATTCTTTTCCCGTTTAAAAATTCCTTGGAAACCATAGTTATTATTGATTGTTCGTAATCAGTAAGTGACGGAATATCCTCGTTTATTTTTAATAGAAACTTGTAGTAATTATCCGCGTATCCAATAATTACTTCTGGATCTAGCGAGTTTTGAGTCATGAAATCATGTAGTGTAGGGATTCTACCTAAACGATTTTTCACTTCTGTATAAGCTTCTTTCAATGTCTTCAAAGTTGATAAATTAGTATTGTTAATTGCATCGAAAATTCGTTTCTTTGCAATTTCTTCAAAGTTAATAGTAGAAACGCCGCTAATATAATCCGTATTTACTGTTCTACGGCGAACATTATCTTTATTCATTGATTGGTCCCCAGATAATGCAATTGGGATTAAATAATTGTTTTTATAGTTTCCTATAAAATCGATGATCGTTACATAATCTTTTGAATCATGCTTTCGTAACCCACGTCCAAGTTGTTGAATGAAGATGATGCTCGATTGTGTTTGGCGAAGCATGACAATTTGGTTTAAGAAGGGGATATCAATACCTTCGTTAAATATATCAACTGTTAGAATATACTGAAGTTCTCCATTCTCCAATTTCCGTATTGCATCTTCACGTTCTTCCTGTGAACTATCACCTGTTAAAGCAATTGTTCGAAGTCCTTCACGATTTAAAGCGGTAGAAAGTTCATATGTTTCATCTTTTCGACTACAGAAAATTAAGCCTTTAACTTGATCACCTGAATGTCCATAATAGTTAATTTTTTCAATAATATGATGAACACGTTCATAAGAAACGAGATTTCTTAATTCAGTAGCATCATCTATTAGTTCGCCATCTTTTTCATAATCTAAAACTCCAAAGTAATGGAAAGGGCAGAGCATATCCTCTTCAAGTGCTGCTTGCAAACGGATTTCATAGGCAATATTGTAATCGAATAATTCATAGATATTGAAGCTGTCTGTACGTTCAGGTGTTGCAGTCATACCTAATAGAAACTTTGGTGTGAAGTAGTTTATTACTTTTAGGTAAGAATCTGCACCAGCTTTATGGACTTCATCTATTAAGATGTAATCAAATTGATCTTCTGCAAATTGTTGAAGATAGTTATCTTTTGAAACAGTTTGTATTGTTGCAAACAAATATTTCGCATTGACTTCCTTTGAATTTCCAGAAAGGATGCCGAAATCTTCTTCATGCCCTCCGAGAATTTTTCTATAATCCTGCATAGCTTTCTTCAAAATTTGTTCGCGGTGAACGATAAACAACATCTTTTTCGGTCCAAAGTTACGAACATCAAAGGCAGACAAATATGTTTTCCCGGTACCAGTCGCGGAAATAATTAAACCTTTTTCTGCACCAGTTGCACGAAGTTCTTTTAATTGTTCTAAAGCGACAGACTGCATTTTATTTGGTTTGATAGATAGACTTTCAGCTAGTGAATTGGTTAAATACTTTGTATTAAGCTCTAGTGCATTTGAAGAAACAGTATTTACAAAAGGTTGTAACACGTGAACTTGCTTGTAATCAGCAATCCATTCCTCTGTTAAAACAATCCCTTCATCCCAAGCAGTTTCAAATTGGTTTTTAAAATGTTGGATGATTTCGCCGTTCTCTAATGAGGTTAAAAAGACATTCCACTCATAGTTTGCTTTAAGTGCACTATCTGTTAGATTCGAACTACCTACAATAAGGGAATAATAGTCTTCGTGTTCAAAAATATAACCCTTAGCATGGAAGCCCTTCTCTCCAGTTAGTCGGACTTCAACGTTATCTAACTTCAATAGCTCTTTAAACATTTTAGGTTGATTAAAGTTTAAAAATGTTGAAGTCAAAATACGCCCTTTAACGCCTTTTTGTTTCAAATCATAGAGCATTGTTTTTAGTGTAGCTAGTCCACCTTCAGTAATAAAGGCAACAGAAAAGTAAAATGTCTTACAAGTTTTTAATTCTTGAAGTAATGTCGATAAGACGGATTCATGGTGTTTGTTTGTAAGTAATTTGGGTTTAAATGTTGCAGAAACTGGTTTGTTTTGATCAATAAATCCCTTATGTAAGGAGTTCTCAATTTTCTGGATCAGTTGCTGTTGATTCATTTAATAATCACCATTTCTTCAAATTATTTTGGTTTGCAATTTTTTCTACCGCAGGAATATCCGCAGGCGCAAAGTCCAATTTAGTAATCTCCTCACGCGACACCCATTTCGCCTCAGCATGCTCCAGAGCAACTGGCTCTCCATCAACAAGTTTAGCCATATACGTTTCAAGGCGAACAGTCACTTTTTCGTATTCATAAGTCGTATCTTCAACTTTAGCTCCAACTTCTATCGAGCAGTTGAACTCTTCTTTAATTTCGCGAGCTAGTGCCCGTTCAGGAGTCTCTCCATCTTCAATTTTCCCACCTGGAAACTCCCAATAGTTTGGTAGAGACATCTCAGGACCTCTTAGTGCACAGAAGATTTCATTCTTTTCATTTTCAATAATTGCGCCAACAACGTGGACTGTTTTTTTCAATGTAAAACCACCTTTACTTTATATTACCTTATTTCGACAAATGATATTAAATATTCTAACTAATTGATTATAATTATACTAAAGGAAAAGTTCCTCTTTAAACAATGAAGGGAATTGCTCTATTGATGTTGGTTTAAAGGACATGTTATCGCGGTATAAGAATATATAAAGGTGTGTTATTTAATGGGAAAAAGTGATCTTAATTTTAAAGATAGCAAGTTTTTCAAATCAAATCCGAAAGACCATAAGATAAAAATTAAATATAATGAAAACAAACAATACCTAAAAGTAGAAGTTCCTCTAGAAAATTTGAAAGAAGAAAATCTAACATTATCGGAAGATGGAAAATATTATTTGCTATACATAAAACCAACATTAACACTCCCGGATAAGCCAGATATCCAATTTGAGTTTTGATTTTAAGCTTGCTATTGAAAAAGAAACGCATGATCAGAAGAAAGTAAAACTCGAAGAAATAGTAAGAAAAGCTTTTATTGAAGGGGATATGTTTAGAAGTTATTACAATCAAAATAGTGATGGAAGAATGAGAGGGGTTTATTATGGGAGTTCTTTTTGACATCATTTATCAATATAGAAATACAAATGAAGAGAGAATCAATAACTCAAATAATTTATGGCTTTTAGTACATTAAAGGGTGTGTAACTTATAATAGCCAAAGGAGGCTTCCATGAACAAAGATCTCGAAAAATTCAAACGTGCGTATGAACGGTTATGTAAACAGTTCAATATTGAACCAAATGAAGCTCAACATCCATTTCAAGAGGTTATGAGTGAACTTGAAGTGGCGTCGAAAGAAAGTGATGCGAAGCAAGCCGAAGAGAGGATGCGAAGATTACAGCGTTCGAAGCAGGAGTATTTCAGAAAAGTGGACCCGCAAAGTCGACCTTTACGTGAACGGATTTTTCTCCATGATTCACGAACTCAGGATAGACCAATCATTGAGAAAAAGCGCAAAGAACTAGAACAGCAATTTCGCGAGATTTTAAGAACTGAGCCGAATAATGCTGTTGTCCGCTACCGTTATGGATATTTTCTTATGGAAGAGATGAACTTTTCCCGAGCCATCCGTTATTTTGAAGAGGCGTTACGAGTACATAACAAGCGCAATTGTACAGTTCCCTTAGAAGAGGCGCAAAAGGTGAAAGCCCATATGTATATTGGTTTTTGTGGTGGGCAGTTGCTGAAAGAGAGTTTGGATCAGTTAGGGCAGATTGAGGTGGATTTTGAGTCATTTGATACTGAGGGGCGAACGATGACAAAAGCTTTACTAATGGTAATGAATGAGCGCGAGCAATATTATGCCATTGTGAATGGAGAAAAACGGGCTATCTCCTTAACGGAATATTTGCGATACAAAGAAGTTTTAGAAGAGGATTGTTTGTTCATTAGTGAAGTAGAAGGTGCGACATTTATTAAATTAGGCGAGTGGAGAACGAAAGACTTTCCATCTGCGTTATCGAGGCTAATCCATGTCATTATGCAGGAAATAACTAGTGATGGCTATGTAACGGTTGAAAGGCTGCAGGAGTTGTTGGATGGTCGAAATACAGCTGATTCAATAAGAAGAAACATTGATCGCATTCACGAACAATGCAAGGTTCTTAAAGATGAACATGATATTGAATTATTTAAATTAGACCGTTCCAACCCAGAAGCCCCAAAAGTAAAGCTTGTCCTCGAAAATTATATATACGTCTATCGGGAAACTGAAAAATTTGATTTTACCCAATTAAATATTGATGAAGAAGAATAACAGGTTAGCAGCAAACGAGTGAAGGTTTGCTGTTTTTTTTGCATTAGGTAAAGTATTTATCTTACTTTGCGTTTGCCAACATTCAGGCGAGTTCTAATAATTTTTGAATTTTGGCTAATAAGTCCTGTAGATTGTCTGATAACTCTATGATTTTGACTAATAAGTCCCGTAGATTGTCCGATAACTCTATAATTTTGTCTAATAACAGCCGTGGGGATCGCGGAATTTTCAATAAGTAATTCTATACCGTCGTTGGACAAAGTTGTCCGGCGCACCATGCTATAACTTTCATATACCGTTAAACAAAGCGGACACAATAGTTGAAGGAGCGGATTGTTTATGAACAAAACATCAATTATCGAATTAATGATGCGTTACGGAATTATGGTAGAGGCAAATGAAATTGGCATTAATTGCACGGATTCAAACAAAGATAATCAACAACACTTTGTAAAAGTGACTGAAATGTTACATCAACAAGGCATCGATCTAAATGATGAAATGGTGGAAGCGGAGTTTATTAACATACTAGAAGAACTTTATGAGTCAACAGGAGAAAATTTATTTTCACCAGAAACTCTTGCCATCCACACAATAGACATTTATGTGCGTGGATTAGTGATGCAGCTGAATCGCCTACTTTGTACGACTACAAATAGCTGTGATGGACATGATCGTCGCAGAGCGCATATTTATTTTGCAACAGTTAGAGAGGCAAGAAGAGCAAAACTTTTTTTAGAACATGTAGGTTTATCATGTCGTATGGGCAATTATGAACTGAAGTTTCAACCAAACCGCTATGAACTACCGAAGTTCGCTACTGCTTTATCCAAATTAACAATCGCAGAGGCTGAAGAGATTGTGACAGAGAACAGTCCATTACTGGTAGAGGAAAAGTACTACGCATTATTAGAAGAATTACTTTCGATTTATGGTGTTAGTGGGGAAGAAGGGGAGATTCGTGATACTGTTGTACATTCCTTAAGACCACACGTTGACCACCTTGAAGTTGACCATTACGGCAATGTGCTGGCACAAATAAAAAAAGGAAATGGGCCAACGATTTTAATCAATGCCCATTTGGATACCGTTCATGATTTTGTAGAAGGCCGTGAAATTTTAAAAAACGGTAATATTTGTTCATCAAGTGAAGGTGTTTTAGGAGCGGATGATAGAGCGGGAGTATGTGTTGCATTGGCAGTTGCAAAAACACTTCATAAGACGAATTTCAATGGGACAATTAAGTTTATTTTCACAGTGGAAGAAGAAATCGGTTTGCGTGGTGCAAAACAAGTAGCGAAATCATTTTTATGGGATGTGGATATGGCATTTGTCATTGATCGTCGTGGCACGGGTGATATCGTAACATCTTGCGGGGGCTACCTTCCTTTCTGTTCAGATGAGTTTGCAAGAGAAGTGGAAAGCATTGGTCGCATCATGCAATGGGGACGTTGGCAAACGGTCGCTGGTGGTAGTAGCGATACACGTATTTGGGCAGAGCAAGGCATCAACAGCGTCAATTTATCAGCTGGTTACAATAACGAACACACATCTGATGAATTCTTGATACCTGAGGCAAATTACGAAACATATGAATTTGTCATGCTGCTCATAGAAAAGAGCAGAAGATTAACGGAAAGAAGCTTGAAACGAAGAAGAAATCAACTTTAAGTACTAAATCGGGAAGTAATAAAATATAAGGAAACTTTATAAACCTACGAAAAATAGAAAATAGTGATAATAAGTCGAAAAACCACAATTACAAGTAATACGAAATAAATCAGATTATCAAGTAATTTAGGGAATTATAAATAGATTTAAACAAATATACCAAAAGCATCATATAACACGTATGCCTCTCATAAATTTTGGAGATGATAGTTAGAAATAGTTTACTAAAATAATCCAAATATGGTATTATGGGAGGGCGATAATTTGTTAAAGGGAGTTGTGATTATGAAAAATATTAATATTCAAAAACAAAATTCTTTAATCTATTCCCACTTAACAATTAACCAGCAACAGTATGACAACAATGAAGACCATGTTAAGTTAATTCAATTTCGTTTAAATTTGTTTAAAGAAGTAGTTGAAACTGGAATTATAAAAGTGAAAAATTATCTACTTCAATATATTAAACAGAATAAAAATAATTATAAAGAGAATAATGAGTTGCTTCATATCGTACAAGATTTCTTACGTTCAGAAGAAGAGTTTAAAATTCATGGTATTTCTACATTGAACAAAATTTCAAATGAGATTGAACTAAAGAATGTTAATATTGATATTTATAAAGAACTAACAAGAATCATAAATAACCATATTAAAATTGCAAATGAACTAATAAATAAAGAAATTGATTTACTAAGAGTAGAATACATTTCAAATTATATTCGAGAAATTGGCACTTATATAGGACTAGATCTTAATGTTGAAAAAATACCTGGTCTAAAAAATATTGAAATCACTTTAAATGTTAAGAAAAAAGAAACTCTTATAATTAAAGATTTATATTATCTCCATAAAAAGGATATTGCATAGGTGAGATTTTATGAATAATGAAAAATACAATAAACTCATAGAAAAAATATCCCTTGATAAAATCGAGTTAAATTCTTTGAACTGTGCACAAAACGAAAATTTCAATGAAAAGGGAAACTTAGATATTGTACTAAATCATGATATTATTAACACCATAGTACATGGTGTGGAACTTTCGACATTAATTTCTTTTAAAATATTAGCTGTAAATAATAATGAAATAGAAATAGAGAATAATAAATCTTTAAATAAAGATAGCATATTGTTTAAAATTGAATTTATTTTAAATTTAGAATATTCCCTTCAAATCGAGAGTGAAGAAGATTTTTTAGTAGATTATAAAAAAGAAATCGAGACGTTTGTTGAAAATAATGTACCTTTCAATGCTTGGCCGTATGCAAGAGAAATTGTTAGTTCAATAACGACTAGAATGGGATTTCCAGCTTTAATTATGCCAACATATAAACTTATTCCAAAGTATTAGGTGTGTTCGAATGTCTTTAACATTTCATGAAAGTAAAAATATTAGTAATCAACATTTAGTTACCGCAATTGTTGATGAAATAAAACAATATCCTAAACTATTTTTATGGATTGCTAGACTCTTTTCAATATATAAAAAGAATCCTAATAATATACTATCTGAAATTTATGAGCAGGCAAAATCATTTCTATCGTTGGAAAAAAATTTGACTGAGGAAAAAATTGAATATCTTGCAGGAAAATTGAAGAGTATCTATGAGTTAGTACCAGATAAATTCAGTGACACTCGTTCAAAAATTTTAGAAAGTGTAACTTATTATTTTGGACCTGTAACCAAAGGGTTAAAACATGAAAAGTGTTTTGTTGAACCGGTCATTAAAGATAATAATTTGATTGTTGGAAATTCAGAAATAAAATGTGACCTTGTTTATTATTATAATGATTTTAACCCTTTAGAATTCGTTGAATGCAAAGCAGATATTGGGAATGTAATACCGAAAACATACGCTTTTGAAAAAGCAAAGAAAAGCCATCAAGATAAGTTAAAGTATTTAGAGTGCGCTTATCAATATCTAACAAAAAGATATTGCGAACCAAAGATATATTTTGCATGTTACAATATGAATTATGCAGAAGAATTAAATAACCTTCAAAATAATTGGGGCTTTAACTATATAAATTTTGTCAATCCTGTTGAAATATTAAATGGGAAGATATAAGTTATTTAAAAAAATTTATGAATTTATCATGCTGCTCATAGAAAAGAGCAGAAGATTAACGGAAAGAAGCTTGAAACGAAGAAACCGGGCTGAAGTAGTTATAACGAGAAATAAAATGTTAGGATAATATTTCTTTAATTTCATAACCTTAAAAAGCCGGCAGATAATACTTAGTTGCTGGCTTTTCTAATAATTACCAACCACCTCCCAAATGCTTAAAGTCAAGAAACCCCCGAACTCTAAAGAATCCCATCTTTTTAGATTTTATAATATGTGATATACAAGCAGGCTCTTACTCCCATGAGAGTTGAAAAATATAACATACCTGTGATGATTTGATAAAATATATTTATATATGAAAGGTTTCTAATATAACTTTTCCATAGTTTCGTATAATTAGGGTAGTATTTAAGAGAGGATGAGCCAAAAATGGATCAGTTAGAGTTCCAGAAGAAAGTAAAGGAGAATCCCTTCGGAGTTTTAGGAGATTTGGTGTATGACTATTTGTTTGAAAAAATTATTACGATGCAAATCTTTCCTGGCGCAAGACTTCATGAGGCTCAAATTGCAAACGAATTGGGCATTAGTCGATCTCCTATTCGTGCTGCGATTGACCGACTTATTGAAGAAAAATTAGTTCTAAAGCAATCAAGTAAATACCCTTACATAGCTCCAGTGACACCAGAAGACTGGATTCAAATGACGCATGCGCGGATAATCATCGAAAGTAAAGCGGGTTACTTCGCTGCACAAAACATAGATGATAGTACATTAGAACGTTTAAAAACGTTAGCTGCTCAATATGATGCGATATGTGAAACACCTGATTTAAAGGGGTTCGAGCAATGTGATCATGACTTCCACCAAACCATTGTCAATGCTTGTGGAAATCCTTATATCATTGAAATGTATAATACAATCGATTATCGAGTGCTACGGTATCGTTATAATTTAAGGCATCGTATCCCAATCGAACAACTACAAGGCATTATTCAAAAAAGCTCCAAATCCCATTGGACCCTGATTTTTCTATTAGAAAAAGGACTTAGTATGTTAGTTAGAGATGAAATAGAAACCCATTTAGATGTAATGAGAGATATCTTTGCAAAATGGTAGTTTAGTAGAACTTACGGAACCACAAGTTTCGTAAGTTTTTTGCATTTAAGGAGCCCATATCATTGAAAACCTCTAAAAATGTTTATAGTTCAAGACCAAAAAATAGGAAAAGAAATGAAAATGTTCAAATTTTAATACTTTTGAAGAGTGGAAATCAAATAAATGTCCATATATTGACACCTTTTTTTATCGGTGATTATAATTCTTTTACAGTTAACTGAATTTTCATGCTATTTTTATGTTGTGTGAATATGATAACCTGTAATCTTTATAGGGTAAAGGGTACTTATATTTTAAATTAAAATTATGGGGAGTGTAGATATGTACAGCTTTTCTAATCGTATGAATGAAGTTTCGGCAAGAGCGGTTCGTGAGATTTTAAAACTGACGGCCGATCCAAACGTGATTGCTTTTAGTGCTGGTAGTCCTGCAAATGAAGCTTTTCCGATTGAAACTATTCAAGAAATCATGAATGAAGCTATGGAAAAAAACGGAACTAAAGTTTTGCAATATGGTATTACAGAAGGATTAGATTTATTACGTGAAGCTTATTTAAATCATCTTGCAGTTCCTAAAGGATTGAGTGTAAGTATAGATAATATTATGACCACTACTGGAGCTACACAGGGGATTCATTTAGCATGTGATGTTTTCTTAGACCCAGGAGATGTTGTTTTAGTAGAGTCTCCATCATTTTTAAGTACGTTAATGCTTTTTAAGAAGTATTTTGTAAAATGTATCCCATTAGAAATGGATGAAGATGGTATTATGATCGAAGATTTAGAAGAGAAAATTCGATTACATCAACCAAAAATGCTTTATACCATACCAACATTTCAAAATCCAACAGGGAAAACATTGCCAGAGGAAAGAAGAAAGAAGATTGCAGAACTTGCCTCTGAAAACAATGTCATTGTTTTAGAAGATGACCCATATGGTGACCTCCGTTACAGAGGAGAAGAAATTTCACCTATTAAAAAGTTTGATCAAAGTGGACATGTTATTTTAATCAATAGCTTTTCAAAAATTATTTCCCCAGGTTTACGTGTAGGAGCAATTGTAGCGGATGAGAAAATTTTAGGAAAAATGACCGTTTCAAAACAATTTGCGGATACACATACAACCACGCTGGCTCAATATGTATGTGCAGAATTTTTAAACCGTAATCTTCTCCCTGAACATTTAATATCAATCCGTCAATTGTATAAGGAAAGAATGGAAACGATGTTAAATTGGATGGAAGTTTATTTTCCAAAGGGCACCAACTATACAAAACCGGATGGTGGATTATTTATTTGGGCAGAATTGCCGGGCGAATGTAATACACAGGAATTATTGAAAAAAGCAGTAGCCGATTATCAAGTCGCTTTTGTTCCAGGCGCTCCATATTATATAAATCCACAAGATGGGCGCAACTTCATGCGTCTAAATTTTTCGGCAAATACTCCGGAAAAAATTCAAGAAGGTATGAAACGTTTAAGTGATTTATTTTCTGAAAATCATAAGTTTTAAGAGGTTTAATTGTACTTTAAATAAAGGAAGAATTATATGAATCGTGAACATTGGGACTCCCGATACCATATCACATCCGCATGCTCAAATGCAGTAGCACTCTTTTCAACAATCTCGGAACATCTAGAGGAGCGTAAAGCTTCTCTCCACTTGGATTTGGGCAATTCCTAGACAATACCGAGGATGACAGCTACTTCCTTCTAAATAAACGACTTCAATTATATGTAATATGTAGTATAAAGAAATAAGTCACTACACGAAAAAAAAACGCAAACCCAATTACTCAAGGATTTGCGTTTTTAAAGTCCTTTTTTAACACGTCAACTAATTAAACAAATTAATAGTCGTAATAATAATCGGCATCCCGAATACGTCAATCAAGAAGGCACCCACGATTGGCACGACGAGGTAGGCTTTACGAGATGGGCCAAATTTGTCTACAGCTGCTGCCATGTTGGCCATCGCGTTTGGTGTAGCACCTAGACCGTGACCAAGGAAACCGGACACCATAATCGCTGCATCGTAGTTTTTCCCAAGTGCGCGAAAAAGAATAAACATCGCAAATAATACGATAAAGATAACTTGAGCTAATACGATTACTAGTAATGGTAAAGCTAAGCCTGCAATTTCCCATAACTTAATGCTCATTAATGCCATTGATAAGAAAATACCAAGGGAAATATCACCGATTAGGCTGATTTCTTTCATATTAATTGCTTGCGGTTTGATGCGATCAACAATGTTACGTACAATAACAGCTACGAACATAGCACCAACATAACCTGGTAATGCGAAGCTTGTTAAATTAGAAAACAGTTCTCCCACAAATGTCCCAGCAGCCATACAGAAAGTAATTAAAAATACTTGTAACATAAATGATTTTTCAGTCACTGGACGTTCGTCTTTTTCAACATACTCTTCAGTTTCATCGGTTGATGGCTTTAAATTAAATTTACGAACTAAATATTGTACGACTGGTCCACCGACTAGTCCTCCAGCAACTAAACCGCATGTGGCAGCAGCCATACCAACTGATAGGGCAGAAGAGACACCGAAGCCTTCAATTGTTTCTCCGTAAGCAGCAGCGGCACCATGTCCACCTTCCATAGAAACCGCCCCTGTCATTACACCAAGTAATGGATGAAGACCAAGTACTTGAGCTAATGAAACACCAATGACATTTTGCATTAACGCTAAAAATCCACATGCTATCCAGTAGATAATTAGTAATTTGCCCCCTAATTTAACAAGTTTAAAACTTGCTCCAAGACCAACAGTCGTAAAGAACGTAATCATGAAAATAGACTGTAATGAAGTATCTAATGTAAATTCAATTATCCCAAAACTTTTTAAAGCCGTTGCAATAATCGCAAATAATAACCCTCCAACTACAGGTGCTGGAATACAGTATCGATTTAAAAAATTGACCCTTTTTACTAAAAATGAACCGATTAAAAATAATGTAACAGCTAAACATAATGTTGTAATCTGATTTAATTCCATATATATCCCCCTTTAATTATTTATATACTGCATTACAACCTCATTTATAAAGTAAGCTCCTAATTTTGTAGTTTGATTGTTTACATCCAATGAAGGGTTGATTTCACATATACTAAAGCTTACTGTTTTTTTTGACGAAACCATTTTACGTAAAATTTCACGTACCTTTATTGCAGATAAACCAAACGGTGAGGGTGCACTAACCCCAGGTGCTTCCGCTGCACTTAAAACATCCATACAAAGGGTAACGAGTAAAACATCATGTGTCCTCATAAAGTGATCTAGCGCTTCAGTAAACTTAACGGAATTCAATTGCTCATCTAAAAAGTATTGGACCTTATAATGATCCGCGGTATTAAATAATGCAGTGGTGTTTCCATACTGTTGGATACCGCACACGAAATAGTTCGTATTGGGATCCTCATCTAAAATTTGCCTGAACATTGTCCCTGATGAGGTTTGCTTGTCATATTCTCGTAAATCAAAATGCGCATCAATATTTAATAAACCAATTGAAGCTTCTGGACCTACTGCTTTTCGTACACCTAAATACTGGCCATATAGCGTTTCATGTCCGCCTCCAAGGATAATGGCTTTTCCGTATTTTAAAATATCGGAAACTTTATCACCTAGCTCTTGTTGAGCACTCTTCAAATCATGACCTTCACAAATGACATTTCCAAAATCTATTAGTGATTTATCATTGGTATGATGACGCCACGGTAGTGATGCTAGTTGTTTTCGTATTGCAAAGGGTGCTTCTTTTGCACCTGTTCGACCTTGGTTGCGCCTTACTCCTTCATCACAAGCAAAACCGATTAATACTATCGAATCTTGCTCCATTGTCGTAGTTGTTTTAACAACCTGGTGATAACGAAAGTAAGTATGATCTGTTTTATGATCGATTCGACCTTGCCAAATCTCTGAATCTGCTTTTCTATACATAGAGGTCACCTTCTGAAAACTGAAAATTTTATATATTCATTATATTTTCTGATCATTTATAATATCAAATACTTATTTTTTATAATATAATAGCTTCAAACTATAAATGGGGTGGGAAGATGGATTTACGGAAGATGTATTACTTCGATGCAACAGTGAAGTACCGAAGTTTTTCAAGAGCTGCAAAAGCCTTGCATATTTCACAGCCATCATTAAGTAATGCAATTAAAACATTGGAAGGGGAAATTGGTGCTCCGCTCATTGAACGAACGACAAAACAATTTCAATTAACAGAATTAGGCCTTCAATTTTATGAGCGATCGAAAAACTTAATTTCACAATTTGAGTTAGTGGAGCTGGAGCTAAAAGAATTAGCAAAAGGGGAAAATATAGAAATTCGTTTAGGTATGATTGAATCAGCGAATTATTTATTTTCACAGGTTATCATTGAATATCGAAAACTATTCCCACACAATCAAATTACATTAATTGATACATTATATAATCAAACTGTACGCCAAGCATTATTAGATTTAGATGTACATGGTGTCATTACGAACCAGCATATTGTAGATGCTGAAATTAAGAGCGAATTATTATATAACGAGCCATATGTCGTCCTAATAAATAGAGATCATCCATTTGCTATAAAGGATCAGATAACACTTGTAGATTTTACGGAAGAATCATTAATAATTGGTATGCCAGAATTTCAAACGAGTGCACAAATATTAAAAGTATTCAAACAGGAAAATGTGAAGCCAAATATTCAATATAAAATTGAACGATTTGAAATGATAAAGGTATTAGTAGAGGAAGGTTTAGGAATTGCTATCCTACCAAAACATTATGTTTCACAGCATTTATCGGAAAACCTACTAACACGTCCAGTGCATAACGAGTTTCTAAATCGTAATGTATACTTGTGTACGATGAAAGATCGTACATTTCCAGAAAGCATACTAAAGTTATTTGAGTTAATTAGGGCAATGGGGTGAGAGAGGTTGAGTTTCTTAGTATCGGAAAGATTTAAATGGGTAATCATTTTTATCATTTATTGAAGTTTATACCGGTTATGGAACTAGGAAACTACAAAAAAATTCCACGAGAACTTAGAGCCTCGTGGAATTATTCTCAATCTGTACAGAATCTGTGAAAAACTACTATTGGGTCTAAAGATTCTCTGGAATATCTTTCAACCTCTCTAGCATCTCTTCTATCTGTTCGGGTGTTAGTTCGACGTGAGGTGAAGAAGTATTGACTGGTTCTAGTTTATTAAAAGATAATTTAAATTCGCCATTTTCTTCCGTTACATTCACTTCAACAGGAATGGTAACCATACCACTGTATATAACCAGGTTAAGTTTTGTTTTCCCCACTTTATGCGGCTGAAGTATAGCATAATCATGGAAAGTTTTTATCAATAGTATATCTGCATCAGGAGGTTGTGACGTTTTTTCATATCCTGAAGAAGAAACATTGATAACGTCAACTACAGAAATAATGGACGGATCTTCTGACTCGAATTGCGTACCTTGTTCATAGCTCATCATATCGTCAAATTGAGTATAACTTGTTAAATCATAATCTTTAAAATAAAAGTACTCATACTGATCAACAGACTTTTGAACCTTTTCAATCATTAATGCAAGCTGAGAACGAGTAAGTGGGTTATTCATTTTAAATGTTTTATCTGCATAACCCGAAACATAACCATAATAATCCATCGTATATACATATTGTCCAAAAGGTTGATTAAAAGCTAAATATGATCGACCATAATCACTCTGGTCATAGTATTTTCTATCAAGATCATTATATTTGTCTAAATTGGCATTATAAATTCCAATCAATGGTATTTGAAAACCATCAACTAAAATTTTTGCCATTTGCCCACGTCTAAGAGGATCATTGACACCAAACCGTCCATCAGAATATCCTCCGACAATTCCTTTATTCGCAAGTGCTGCAATGTATGGATAAAACTGATGTGACGGGGGAACATCTTTAAAACCAGGGTCTTTTACATTACTAATATCCAGTCCTAAAACCTTCACAATAATACTAGCCGCTTGTCCACGAGACACAGTCTCATGTGGACGAAAGTTTGGTAATGTCCGACTAATCGCTTTTTGTTCTAATAGATTTTCAACTGCCTTGTAAAAGTTATCTGTTTCTTTCACGTCTTTGTAATGAACAGTTGCTGCAGATGCGCCACCTACTGAAGAGAACATAAGACATGCAGCAAGTCCAACATAGGTTAATAGTTTAGTTAGTTTTCCCATTTTATCGCCTCCTATAAATAACGATATAGGATAGATTTTTCCTAAACAATGGGCATTTGTTATTATTTTGAAATGATGGAATTGACGAGAGTATATTAGATTGAAAGCTTTTTAATACCATCTCATTCTTAGAAAGACATTACAAAAAACTGAACCAAAATATGTTAAAATCTACCAAAACAGTATAGGAGAAAGTCATTTTAAATCATGAAAACAGTAATGGTTTTTGGAGCGTCTGGTGTTCTTGGACAACTCGTATGTACAGAGTTATTGAGGATATTTGAAAATGAAATTAAGCTAATCGTAACGGATTATAAATGGACTGGGGTGAACAACTAGCAAACTCACTTGACGGAAATGTGGAATTTAAATATAAATGATGATGAAAATATTAGCAAGGCGATTCAAAACATGGATATCGTCATCGTTGTATTGAAATATAAAACCCGAACTAATACGAACCAGAAAATAACTTCGTATATAGCTCGGGTTTTTCTTCGGCTAAATATTGTAACCAGGATATTTCATTTCGTCTAAATAATAGCGAAAATAAAAGGATATCCCTGTTGAGACATCCCATTCGATAGTGCTTTTCTTCTATTATATATGTCCTGCTCTGTTTAACCCAATACGTATTACCTAATTGAAGGAGACTAATGTTTAATCATCGTCAGCTTCAAGCCGGGCAATCGTTGCGCGGATAGACTCGATTTCTTGTTTAATTTGTTGGATTTTATCACTTAAGATCGAAAATACATTGTTGAACTGTGTTGTTTGAATTTCTTTGTAGCTAGCGAGGATGCCGTCGATTCGAATGTCATCGAACCTTGTGGCTAAAGTCCCTTTCCAAGTCGTTGCTGTAAGCTCTGGCTGAGTCATGAGATACTGATTGCTTGAGAACTCCCCTTGCTTCCCGGTTAACTGACCATTGCACGTTTGTAAGCGACTGAGATCACTTTGTTTTTTGCGTAAAAGCGCATACCAATATGCTAAAGACATGAAATCACCTCTATATCACTAATTTTCCTCTTCAAAAGTTCGTTCAGAATAGCCATTCAGTACAACATTCTTAGCTGAATGAAATGAAATTAGATCTTTAATGCCCCTCTAATATATCACAATAAAAAATACTTAAAATGGTAAAGTTTGCTTATTTTTTGATAAATAAATTGGGAATAAATAACTCTTTTAATGTATTTTAGCAGATAATTATTGACCGTTCTAATTTATGTTCTTTAGAATAAAACTGAATTATTTGAATAAAGGCAAAGTGTATAAATTTACGAGCAAAATGAAGTATATTTTCGAATTTATATTCTTAGCCTAGAAAAAGGAGAGAAGTTCATGTCAGGAATTATTCGTGTTACCCCAGCTGAATTAGAAGGTATGTCTAACCGTTACGGAAGTGAAAGTGCACAAGTTGAAGAACAAATCTCACGTTTGGATAGTATGATTCAAGAGTTACAAGGTATGTGGGAAGGTGAATCCAGCCGAGCATTCGCTGAGCAATATGATTCACTTAGACCCTCCATTGTGGATATGCAACGACTATTACAAGACGTTTCAACACAATTGAAAAATACAGCACATGCCCTTGATGATGCAGATCGTCAAATTGCGAGCCAAATTCGCGGATAACATTATAACTTCATCTTAGAATTAATATCAAAGAGCGTCATTATACGATGAAGACGCTCTTTTCCTTTATGTAGTGGAATACAAAGATTGTTGTCCATAAAAAATAAGAGGAATCCATAAAGTCACATTGGTTTATGAGGAAGTTTACCTTTTATAAAAAATACAAGTGTAATAGATTTTCCCTGAGGTGATGAAGGTGTACATAGAAATATCAATCGACTTAAAACATTATAACGGGGACTGTTTTGACCTACGTCTATCAGACTACTATACCGTCAAAGAATTAATCGATATCGTTTGGCAAGCAAAATCTATTTCCTATCCACCAAAGGAAGGGTTTTGGGTTCGAGTGCCAAACAAACAAAAGGTTTTATCAGGGAATGAACAACTAGCGGGAAGTGGTATCACAACTGGTGATCGACTAGAAATTTTGTGAGGGAGTCATAGAGATGTTAGAGAAAAAACAGTCTTATTTAGAAAAACAGTTAGATGCGACCCTTAAGTTTCAGTCAGAACAAATTACACTTACTTTTCAAAATGAGAAAGTGAAATTAGAAGATGAGCTAGAAATCGCACTTCTACGTGAAGTGAATCCCTTTATTCAGAAAGAAATTACATTAACGGAAGATGAATTAATCTTTACATACAAAAAAGAACCCAACTTTATCACCTTTGAGAAATTACGGTCGTTTGATGAAAAAAGTCGCTGGATGTTTGCTTCTAACATTGTGAAATCAATTATAATGCATTCATCCAATCGACTTCACATCTTTCTTTGCCCTGAAAATATTTTGATTGACGAGAGCCTAACACCATATTTTTTGCATTATGGAGTGAAAGAAAGTATTCCACCTTATGAACGAGATGAAAAACGGCTTTGGCAAGAAACGAGGGCGACCATTGCAGCTGTAGTTGAACCCCAATTTACCTTTGAGCAATACATTCAGTTTTCAAAGTCGATTGAACTGAGTGCTATGGCTGAAAATGTTATGGGAGCGAAGGATGAAACAGAGCTGCTGGATATTATTAAAAAACAGCTTCGGGTGATAGAGAAACAAGAGAAAAGCTTCACAAAAATCAAGTTAACGAAATGGAATTGGTTGCGTTACAGTCTGTTTGGGCTCATTTTAGTATTGCTTCCGCTTAGCATTTATACTGCCTATTCAGCGGTAATACTGCAGCCGAGACAAGAGGCATACATTGCGGTGCAAGGGCCATTTATTCAAAAAAACTATAGTGAGATCATCAATAAGCTTACTAAGTATGACGTGGAAGATATGCCGGTAGTGATTCAGTATGAGCTATCTCTTGCGTATATTGTCAATGAAACGTTAATGGAGGAGCAAAGAGAAAACGTATTAAAGACTATCACACTACAAACGGATCCACGTTATTACAAATACTGGATATATATTGGAAGAGGGCAAGCTGAGGAAGCACTAAGCTTGGCAAGGCAGCTAGAAGATTTGGATTACATCATGCTTGCGTTATTACACTACGAGGAATCTGTAAAGGCTAACCTGAAAATAGAGGATGAAGAGCGAGAGCGACTGCTTGATAACATCAATACGGAAAAAGAAGAAATACAAAAACAACTCGAGGAAATAGCAGAAACCTTAGAGGAAGAGGAAGGAGGTAATCAAAAAGCTACAAGTTCGGTAGATGAAAACCCGTCTACAGATGAAATTGAAGCTGATGTGAATGATGATACTCCAGAAAATACGGAAACCGAAGAGAAATCAGTAACAGAACCTGTTGAGAGACCTACAACAAATTCAGACGAAAACCCAGTGACAGAATCGGCGGATAACCCAGTGGAAACTTCGGGTAATCAAACAACGAATGAATAATAAATCCCTATTAGAAGGTGATTTGATGAGTACGCTTTTATTTTTTTATGACAACTATTATCAGTCCATTCAATTGGATCAACGAAATAAAGATACAGTTACAGTTGGAAATGATTTTTCCCATACAGTGACCATCCGAAGCCTCTCCTTTACCAATGGATTTCTAACAATCACCGAGGACCCATTTGGCTTTAGAGTTGAACAAAATAAAAAATTCCTCGGAAAAGTGAATCCGAAGCAGTTTTTTGAATGGAAGGATGCTAACAACGAGAAAATATTAAAAATTATCCTTTTCCAAACCATTACGAGGCACGAAACCTATTTCCTCGGAAAGAAACAGGAAATCTATTTTTCAACTGAGAGTAATGAGGCCGATATTGTATGGAAATCGAATGTTCATAAAGAGCCTCGAATCTTCTCACTTTTGAAAGTCGGTCAACAATGGATGCTCGAAAATCATAGCAATAGCCCACTCTATATTAATGGTCAGAAAAAACTGTCTCGTAAAGCAATTGAACTGGGAGATATTATTTTTGTACCATTCATGCTCATTCGTCTCGTTGAAGAAGATGTGCTTGAAATCATTAGTTTTGAAGATTACGAGTCTTGTCTTCCACTTTTAAAAGAGCCTGAATCGGAAATGAAAAAGAAATACCCAATATACAGACGAACTCCGAGAATGGTCTATGACTTACCGAAAGAAAAGGTTTCATTATCATTTCCTTCACAGGAGCATGATCCATCGAATAGAGGTCTTTGGTTAATTCTCTTACCGCCACTTGTCATGTTGATTGTGATGGGGATTGTCGCGATGATTCAGCCACGAGGTATTTTTATCATCATCACGATGGTAATGTTCGTCATGACACTAATCACATCCTCGGTACAATATGTTAAAGATAGAGCCAATGAAAAACGAAAACGAGAAAAACGAGTGCGCGTTTATTCAGCGTATCTAGAATATAAGCGACAAGAACTTCAAGCGTTATTGGAAAAACAACGATTGGCTATGGAATTTCACTTTCCGACCTTCGAACGGATGAAATATTTAACGAGTCAAATTTCAGATCGCATTTGGGAACGGACACTTGAAAGTGAAGACTTCCTCCAATTCCGTTTAGGGACAGGGACAGTGCCGTCGAGCTATTCCATTACACTCAATACAAATGATATGGCCAATCGTGAAATGGATGACTTAATTGAACAATCGCAGAAGCTTGAGAAAGTGTATAAAGAAAGCAGCGATACCCCGGTAGTCGCAAATTTAGCGAACGGACCAATTGGACTTATTGGGAAAGAACGTGTCGTCAAAAGGGAAATTCACCAAATTATGGGGCAGCTCGCGTTTTTCCATAGCTATCATGACTTACGGTTTGTCTTTATTTTTGACGAAGCAGATTACAAACAAATCGAATGGATGAAATGGCTTCCTCATTTCAACATTCCAAATATGTACGCTAAAGGTTTAATTTATAACGAAAAAACACGTGACCAACTACTTTCAAGAATCTATGAAATGATTCGTGAACGTGATTTAGAGGAAGAGAAGGATAAACTTCGCTTTACACCACATCTTGTATTCGTCATCACGAACCAAAAGCTAATTGAAGATCATGTCATCCTCGAGTATTTAGAAGGGGATCATCAACAGCTTGGAATATCAGTAATTTTTGCGAGCGATGCAAAGGAGAGTCTGGCGGATAATATACACACACTCGTACGCTTACTCAATGATTCTGAAGGAGATATTTTAATTCAAAATAAAAAAGCAGTGAGCATCCCATTTACGCTAGATCTCCATAAAAAAGATGATAATGAGCGATTTGCGCGGATGTTACGCACATTAAACCATCAAACGGGCATCACGAACTCTATTCCAGAAAGTACGTCATTCCTTGAAATGTTGAATGTGAAAGAAGTAGATGATTTGAACATTCCACAAAAATGGTCGGAAAATGAGTCATCCAAATCACTCGCTGTTCCAATTGGATTGAAGGGGAAAGATGACCTTGTCTATTTAAACCTTCATGAGAAAGCCCATGGTCCCCACGGATTATTAGCCGGGACAACAGGTTCAGGGAAAAGTGAATTTTTGCAAACTTATATATTATCGCTATCTGTGCATTTTCACCCTCATGAAGTGGCCTTTTTGTTAATCGACTACAAAGGCGGAGGGATGGCTCAGCCATTTAGAACATTGCCACATCTTCTAGGAACGATTACGAATATTGAAGGCAGTGTGAACTTTACAAATCGAGCGCTTGCTTCCATCCGAAGTGAGTTGAAGCGCCGTCAACGATTATTTGACCGAAATAACGTTACCCACATTCATGATTACACGCAACTTTATAAACAACAGCTAGTAGATGAACCGCTACCGCATCTATTTTTAATTTCCGATGAGTTTGCGGAATTGAAAAATGAAGAGCCAGATTTCATCCGAGAGCTAGTAAGCGCGGCTCGAATCGGTCGTAGTTTAGGTGTCCATTTAATTTTAGCAACCCAAAAACCAGGTGGCGTTATTGATGATCAAATTTGGAGTAATGCTCGATTTAAAGTGGCGTTAAAGGTTCAGGATGCAAACGATAGTAAAGAGATTTTGAAAAATGCGGATGCTGCTTCTATCACCGTAACGGGTAGAGGATACTTGCAAGTTGGTAACAACGAAGTATATGAACTTTTCCAATCGGCATGGAGTGGAGCGCCTTATCTTTCAGAGCATTCGGATGGAGAAGATGAAATCGCCATCGTTACGGATTTGGGTTTGATTCCTTTATCGAATATTTCTGCGAAGGAAAGTAAACGCAAAGGTATCACAGAAATCGAGGCCATTGTGACAAAAATAGAAGAGACGCAAAAAGAATTTGGTATCCAAAAGCTGAAAAGTCCATGGCTACCACCACTTGAAGAACGACTATTTAAACAAGGACTTACATCGACTGAGCAAGACCATATCGCCATTGCATTAATAGATGAACCTGAAAAACAAAGTCAAACACCATATCATTATCACGTAATGGAGGATGGTAATCTCGGTATTTTTGGTTCAACTGGTTATGGAAAGTCAACAACGGTATTAACGATTTTATTAAACATAGCGGAACAATATAGCCCAGAAGAAGTGCATTATTACTTGATGGATTTTGGAAATGGATCGATGCTACCACTCAAGCAGTTACCTCATACGGCGGATTTCTTCTTAGCGGAGGAAGTTCGCAAAATGGAGAAATTTTTGCGGATGATTCGTGAGGAAATTGTTCGTAGAAAGCAGCAGCTTCAGTTAATGGAAGTAAGTAGCATCAAGCTATACAACAATATTTCTGATAAAAAGCTGCCATTACTATTTGTAGTTGTTGAAAACTATGACTTTATTAAAGAAGAATTGCCAGATTTTGAGCCTAGCTTTAATCAGTTTGTTCGAGATGGCCAATCATTAGGTATTTACATGATCTTTACAGCAACGCGCATTTCATCCATTCGCCAAGCAGTGATGAACAACTTAAAAACGAAAATTGTCCATTATTTATTAGATCAAAGTGAGGCATATACAGTATTAGGGAAAATGACGTTATCCCCTGAGCCGATTCCAGGTCGGGCAATTATTAAAAAAGATGAAGCCCATTTCTCACAAATTTTCTTACCGGCTAATGGTGCGAATGATTTTGAAATACTTGAAGCTGTAAAAGAAACAGTGAAATCGTTGAAGATAAAATATGCAGGTCACGCTATTCCTAACAAAATCCCAATGCTTCCAAGTGATTTAACATTGATGCAATTTGAGAATTATGTGGGGCAAATGCAACAGCCGCATTTATTCCCGATTGGGCTAGATGAAGAATTTGTTCAGCCAGTTGCGATTAACCTCTTAAACAATAAGCATTGTATCGTATTAGGGCAAGCGCAAAAAGGGAAAACAAATTTGTTGAAAGTAATCTTGAACACTGCGCTCCAAAAGGATATTAGGTATATCGGTTTGTTTGATTCATTTGAAAGAGGATTAGCAAGCTTTAGTGAGGAAGAGGCAGTTTCTTATTTGGATTCAAAAGAACGTATTGAAGAATGGTTAACGGAAATAGAAGCAGAGCTCTCATCCCGTGAAGTCGCATATGTCAATAGAAGCCTAAATGATACGACCGGACTGCAATTCACGCCAATTTTACTTGTGGTGGATGATTATGCACGCTTTCTCTCAAACCTTGATGTCAAATTGCAAGAACGCATCGTGAAATTTATGAAGCACGCAAACTATCTCGGATTTAATGTGATTGTAACAGGAAATTCGAATGATTTAACAAAGGGCTATGATGCCTTAACGACAGAAGTGAAACAAATTCGCCAAGCGATTCTTTTAATGAAAAAATCCGAACAAACTCTTTTCAGCCTTCCTTATGATCGGAAGGAGGAGGAAATTCAAGCTGGATTTGGTTATTACGTAGTAAACAATAAAGAAGTCAAAATACAAATCCCATTATGTGATATTGAAAGGAAGATTTATTCATGACGACCCAAAAGAAGCTGATTATAAAGATTGCCATCGTCATGATTTTGATTGTTGGAGCCCCGATTCTTTACTTCCTTAGTCTAGGCAATAATCCGTTATCAGGTGAGGCAGGCGGAACGAAACAAATTGCCGTTGTTAATGAGGATGCAGGTGCAGAGATGCTAGATGATCCACTTGATTTTGGGAAAGAAGTGGTGCCACTACTATCGGATGAATCTAATTATGAATGGTCTGTCGTCAGTAGAAGCACCGCAGAAAACGGGTTAGCAAATCAAGATTATGATGCGATTCTTTACATCCCATCCAATTTTTCAGAAAATATTATGACTTATGAAGAGCTACAGCCGGTAAAAGCTGAATTTAAATATACTGTTTCAGGTCAATTAAATACAGCAAACCGTGAAAAAGTACTGCGAGAAATTGACAATGCAGCAGCACGAGTGAACGGGAAAATCTCAACGTTATATTGGAGCTACGTATCCCAAGATTTAGAAAAGGTACGCCAGGAATTCGATAATATTTTACAAAAAGAAATGGAGTTTCTTGAAACAATTTCTGAATATTATCGCCCAGATTTAGAAAGTGTCACCTATGATATTGAAAACCAAAAAGGTATGTTAGAGAATCTTTTGTCTTCCATCAATAGCACGCCATTTGAAGAAAATGTCCAGCAGACACAAGAATTCCAGGAGAATCTAGCGCAATTCGTTAGTTACGTAAATCAATATCAGGAATATCAAATGTCACAGCAACAGCTTTTAAAAACATTACAAGGTGAAAATATCACAGCAGTCATGAACTTAGTAAATGGCTATGATCCAACCTATTCAAACATGAAGACTTACCTAGAAGAGCAAAATGTCAAGCTTTCTGAGAATTTGCAAGCTCTAAGTGAACAATTGGCAAAAAATCATCAAAACATTGCTAATTTATCTGATTTGGTTGTGGAACAACGGGATGAAATTATCAAGCTACTAATGGAAGTTGAAGGAGAAAAGCTTGTTCAATATGAAACAGAAGTCATTGATTTAAAAAACAAAATTACGGGAAGCTTACCCGTAGATCCTACAAAGCAAGTAAATAACGGTGGAGAAAACGAGCAAGTCAACAACACAAAGGACTTTGTTGCGTCCTCTAAAATTGCTGCACTAGAAACTGAGCGTGAAAAACTGTTGGCTTTGGTACAGGAAATCAGCACAGTGAAAGAACAGCTTGCTCAGCCAGAAATTAAGTCAGAAGAAACGGTTGATCCAGAAAAAGCTATGGAGGAAGCAACTAATTCTTCCACTGAAGCGGTAAATTCAATGATGAATGACCAATTAAATCAATTGTCAGAACTAATTAATAATGTTGATTCAACCATTAAACAACTACAAGAATCACAGTTACAACAACAGTTGGATCAATCCCAATCAGAAGTAGAGAAAGAAGTTGAGGAGAACATTCCTTCAACGCAAGAAATTAACGATTCGATTATTAGGGAAATCGAACGTAAAGAAACTGAAATTATAAATTACGAACTTTTGAATAATGAGAAAAAGGAGCGCTTAGAAAAGGCGTTTTCCAAATCGATAGGCAGTAAAGATGCAGATTTATTGTTGAACTATTACGGAGCATTAGCGCGATATGAATCTGCGTTGAAGACAAGTATGAGTTCGGGTTCAACTTCTCAAGAATTGGCTTCAAGTGTGAACAAAATACTAGGGATAAACGAAGATGGCAATACCTATCTTCATCAATTGCAAGATGGAATTCCTACATCACAAGAACAGTTTGCATCATTAGAAGAGGGGATACAATTATTCTTCACAGAGTACATGGAAGATCTCGATACAGAATATGATGCCATGTCCAAACAGTTAGATGCTGTTAAGACGAGTGCAGGTCATGTGCAGGAAAGTTTGGATATTCTAATTGCAGGGACGCCAAGAGCATCTGGGGAAGCATTGGACGGTAACGCACTTCTTTCGAACCAACAAAGCATTAGCCAAAGCTTACAATCGATGAGTAATGCCATGAACAACATAACTCAAAACCAACAAAATATCATGTCAGTAACAGAGGAACTCCACAACAAAGCTGCAAACGTGAATGCAGATACAAACGAACTGTCCTTTAAGTGGAGTGAAAACGTAGGAACAACAGAGAAATACCGTGATGACATTCATGATGTGTTAGAAAATGCGTTTGTTGACGGGCAAAAGAACGGTCAAATATATGAGCATTTATCTAATCCACTTTCAGTAAATAGTTTAGATCCAACAGTTCAAGAGGATAAAATGCCACCAGTAATCGTGTTGGTAATTGTGCTAATCAGTAGCTTATTGATCGGTTATTTCTGTTACTATTTCAAAACGAATAAAACAAATTTGCGAATTGCGCTATTTGTCTTATTGAACTTAATCGTAGGGTTAATCATAAGTATTTATGGAATGGATATTTATCCGTTAACTGGAATAGGTTCGATAGAATGGACAATTTTCACCGTTCTTTTATTAACTGCTGTTTCGACTGTCATCTTTGCAGGCTTCACGATTGGTCAACTTGTCGGATGGTTTGTAAATGTAGCGGTCATTGCGTTCTTCGTAACACCGATGCTTACATTATTAGCATCGAACATTGATTATGAGGATCCGATGTCAAAGGTGTACTTATCGATTCAATACGGTCCAGAATCCTTGATACTCCCAGCGAGTATTATACTTATCGTGATTATCGGGATTGCTGCAATAGTGCCATATATAGTAAATCGAATGAAAAATCGTGCGACCAATTTAGATGAGGAAGCGACTTATGAAGGATAAAGTAGGCTTAGTGTTTGGGTTAGCGTTAAGTTTATGGCTTATGGTCGGATCTGGCAACGGATCCGGCTATGCTATGACAAATGATATTAACTCCTTGAATCCTAATGAATACAAAGAAAATGACTTTAAGGATAATAAAGAATTCCTTCACAATAATTCATTGCTAGAGAATAAAAAAGGGATTCCAGACGAGCAAAAGCAGCTCGACTTTATTCCTAAAGATGTTGATCTAAATGAAAAAATGAAGGCAGAGCTTTTCGTAAAAAATTTCCAAGATCGAAAAACGGTTGCATATGAATCTATGAAACTTGGTTTGTTTTCAGATGATATAGAAACAGCGAAGGTTGCAGTGAGTCAGTCAATTTCAAAAAACGACGGTGGAAATAAAGGATTACAGTATATATATATTGGGTTGTTATTCGTGTGTATCATCATTGTTCTAATTTGGCTTGTTCCAAAAATGGTTCAAGGAGAGAAAGTGTAAGCAGGAAAAGCAATTATAAAAAAACAATAAAAGGAAAGGGGAGGAGTCAAATGTCAGGAGAAGTAAAAATGGTGTATGCGGATGTGGAGGAGCAGCTAGGTGTGATGGAGAATGCGACGACATCGCTAAATCCAACTGCCGAACCCGCTATCGAAGGAAATACATTAGATGTTGTCACAAAACTGAATGAGCTCGCTTTGGAGTTGGACCGAATCTTAATAAGCTATCAAACGGTATTACTGAAAAATATCGAAACTACTAGAAATTCTGTACAGTATATGCGTGAACAGGATCAAAGCATTTCAACAAATATTAGTGGTGCAGCTACAGGTCCTAGGAGGCTGATGTACTAATGAAAGTGTTAGATGCTTCAAGTTTCTATGATGGTCTTGGACGCAATTTAAACTTACTAACAAGACTAGAGACGGAAATGAAAACTATTGAAACGGCCATTCAAGGACTCACACAGTTAGAAGAATCTTTAAAGGGGCAAGGTGGCAATGCGATACGTGCATTTTATACAGATTGCCACCTGCCCTTTTTGCAATTTTTCTATTTGTTTAAAAATAGTTTTCATGATGTGCTCACACAAATGGAAGCTGCACTTGATACGCTAGAGCCTGATGCAACTGGTTATATTCATCAAGGGTATTTAGAGGGCGAGGTCGAACAAGGCCTAAGTAACGCGAAAGATGTGACAGAAACACTAACAAGTGAAACGAATAGCATTATGAGGGAAGTTTCGGATATTGTGCCTTTGCCGAATTTAGATGACAGCGAGGTACAATCGGAAATTCAAGCAGCAAAACTTCATCGTGATACGACGATTGATGATTTAATAGCTTTTGATAGTAGTCAAACGAGCGCACTTTCAATTGTGGAAAGTGACTTAATTGCAATGAATGCATGGATTCGTGATCTTGAAACGATGATTACAGAGGGTTTAACCGACGTGAATTTCCCAGCCGAGCACTGGGCGCAATATGCTAGTACAACGGCACTTCAAACCGCATTAACAAGCAGAACAAATGAAATGGATGATGTCACAGGAGAGAGCCGAGAAGAAACTACTGGAGATGTCACTTCTGCGGATGAAACCGTTCTAGAACATAAGCAAGATGTTGCAAATATGAAGCGATTTAGCACGGCTGTCAATGGTGCGGTAGAAAGCTTCGGACTGTTTATGGCAGGAAAAAATGCAGGACTTAAAATGGAATTGGTTCGAGACACGAAAACGGGGCGGAACGTTTATCGCCTTGTAGCTAGTGAAAAGGCACTGCAATATTTAAGAGTGACGCCTGATGCGATAGCACAACGTCAGTTAAACTACAAGCTGCCTAAAGGAAATAAACCATGGAAACCAAAACATCATCAGCAACAGGCAAACAATCGCGCAATCCTGAAATACGGTACAAGAAAACCAGGTACCTCTGGATGGTCAACAGTTGGTGAAGCAGCATTAAAAGATCACTCATCCCTCGCTTATTGGAATGACAAAGCAACAATTACTGAAAAAGCTAAAACAGTTGGGAAAGCAACTCTCTCAGGGACTGGGAAAGCATTCAAAGATATCGTCGATGTAAAAGGAATCTTTACAAATGGATACGCAAAAGGCTTTACGAAAGCGTTAGGTCCTGTATCTGCAGGGTTGAATTATTATAGTAATTATCATAATGCTGTCGATGATGGGGTAACAGGTGCAAAGGCGCATGCTAGGGCAACGGTGGATACAGCCATTGATACAGCAGTTGGTGGGGCCGTTCAAGCAGCAAGTGTTGCATTATTTACCGCTGCCGTTCCAATCCCTGGAGTCGGTACGGCAATTGGGATTGGAGTAGGGCTCTTCGTAAACGGTATGTTAAACAAGAAAAATAAGAAAACAGGGAAATCAGCCATGGATAAAATTAAAGGTTGGTTCCACTAACAGATGGAGGCACGAATTCCATGATTAAAAAATTAACTGAAGAAGATTTTGCCGTCTTACGAGGGCCTCTAGAATCTGGTAGACAAAGCCCGAATTCCCTAGCTACAACATTAATTTTGGGGATTTTCCTACAAGCACTTATTTTTTACTTAACTTATTACGTGGCAGCAGAGTACACTGTCTATCCAAATGTGGACACCATTTTCAAGATTCATTTCTGGTTAACGGCGGCATTCATACTATTATCGCTACTCTTTGGGATTCCCACAGTATTTAAAATGCACGAAAAGTTTCAATATTTTTTGTCCATTGTCGTTTCTCAAAACCTATCTGTCCTTATTTATTTAGCTGCACTGTTTATGTTAGGGGAAGAGGAGGGGGCGTCAATTGAGTCACTACTATCGTTCACATGGATTACCCTTCTCATTGGAGCGTTATTATTTATCTCAACGTTTACCCGATTCTTTGTTCTACTAAAGAAAGGGCACTATCGTAAAGGTACAAGAGCGGACGAATTGCGCGGAAAGTTTGAAACGACGTCTTATATCCCCATTGCCATTATTGGTGGAATTGGTCTTGTGTTTTTAATCCAATTTGTGATGAAAATGGGTAGCTCCGATTTTTTTGATACATTGATGTTTGTCTTTTTACCGCTTGCTATTTTTTACACAATGATCTTCGTGTTACCTGAGCAGCTTGTGATGCTGTATTGTAAGTTCCGATTTAAAAGCTTCAACTTTGATGAACGTGGATACCTTTATACAAGCGCCTCAACTAATAGGGAGCACGGGAAAGTGATAAAGCAAAAGTGAATAAAAAATAATGGAAGTTAGGGTGACTAAAATGGAAACACGCTCATTGCAATTCGATCATTTAATTACGTTCCAAATGAGAGATGTCAAAGAAAACTGGCTTGAAGGGGTTAAATTATTGGAGGATTTCCCTTTAAATCATGAAATCTATAAAAATGGTCCAGTGTTTTTCTCCTATGAAGCCGATTCAAATCAAGAAAATGAAGGGATCTTCACCTACTATTTACCGATAAATGAGGAAGTAGAATTTGAAGAAGACGTTACGGATTTCGCTTATTTAAATCAATTTCGATTAGAGAGGGCTTTGTTATTACGTCAAGCACAGGATGAAGTTGATTTTAATGCAGCTTACAACAAAATACAAACGTATGCGAAGGCGCAAAATTTACCGACAGAGGATTCCTTTATTTGTGTGTTACTCGAGGTTTATGGGGAATACATGATTGATTTATATGTTCCATTGAAAGACCGGAGCGGTGTCCAATGATTGTAGAAAACCATCAGATTACTTATCGGAACGTGGCTTCGAAATACTATAATTTTGTACCAGAAGAAATTGAACTCGCTTTCGCAGACTTTGATCAAACCCTAGAGGAATATGGATTTCATGTGGAGGATCATTTATTTTTTGCAATCATCAGTGATCCAACTGCAACCGTAATGACGGCAGAAATTTTCCGTCCTATTGAAGAAAGTGATTTTTCTGCGATGCCAAATTCGGAAGACATCCGCTTTAGAAGTTATTTTACTGTGAATCGTATGATTACTACGAGAATTAAGGATCAGTTTGATGAACAATCACAAGTGAAATATTGGGAACTTGTCCAGTATATACAGGAGCATAAATTAGTTCAAAGTAGCCCTGTTTTCGTAGAATTCAAACGTAGCCATTCTGGAGTTGCTTATGTGGAAATGAGTGTCGGAGTATCGGAAGGATTACGTTCTCCGTCTATTCCTTAGTCTGAAAATAGAAGGTGATGCAATGAAGGTATTAGATGTAAATACGTTTCAAGAGGGACTCGAAAGAAATCTAAATCGATTAACTCGACTCGAAAGTGAAATGAAACAGATTGAAATTACCATACAAGGCCTCACAAACTTAGAAGAGTCACTCAAAGGGCAGGGAGGGGAAGCGTTACGTGGATATTACGAAAACTGCCACTTACCCTTTCTCGAATTTTTCAACACATTTAAGGCTAGTTTTTCAACTGTACTTCAAGAGATGGCATCCGCCCTTTCAACACTTGAACCAGATTTATCCGGCTTCATCCGTCAAGAAGCTTTAGAAGGTGAAGTTGAGCAAGGATTAAACCATGCGAAACAAGTAACAGAAGAGCTGACGAATGAAACAAACCAAATTATGAATCAAGTTTGCGATATTGTGAGTTTACCAAATTTAGATGATAGTGAAGTGCAAGCTGAGGTGCTTAAAGCGAAATCTCATCGTGATCAAACTGTCGAACATTTAAATACCTTTGATCTAACGCAAACAATGGCTTTAGCGACCATTCAAAATGATCTTTTACTGATGCAAACATGGATTACAAACATTGAATCGATGTTGACTGAAGATGTGACGGATGTGAACTTCCCTGCTGAGCAGTGGAAGGCATTTGCAAGCCAAAATCCACTTATGATTCAACTTGCTGCACGAACCCAGTCTATGGACAGCTTAATCGCCATGAATTCGCTGTTAGCACTAGGTATGGTTGGCGGGACAAATCCGTATTCATTATCAAGCCTTCAGTTAAATGGCCAACAGCCCCTATTCAACTTCGGCATCCAAGGAGCAACAGTATCGACGAATTTTGTTTCATTTATGAAGAAACGTGAAGAAGAAGTCGCAAAGGATCTATCTTGCCCTGCGCCAACAGATGTGGATGAGGTCAAAGAAGAAGAAAATAAATTATTAGCATTCTTAGGGGATGTTGGAAACGGTGCCGTCGAATTAGGAAAAGGCGCTCTAAATGTAGGAAAAGAAGTAGCGGATTTTTTAATTTTGGATGATATCAATACCATAATGGATGCCGATGCATCAGGTGTTGATAAAGGAATTGCCATAGCTTCCATTATTCCTGTTGGAAAAGTTTTGAAAGGTGCCAAACTAGTTGATAATATTATAGATAGTAATGTAGATGATGTCGTTAAGAAAAGTAATGTGGATGAGGTAGTTGGTAAGGGTACGGGTAATGTTTTAGGTGATGGTACAGTGTGGGAAAATATAAAAATTACTCAACCACTTTATGAAGGTACAAAAATTCCAAAATCATTTGAATTAGTAGCAGATGGAAAAAAATTCTGGGTACATCCAAATGGGACAAAACATATGGTCGAGTATATAACAAGAGATGCAACTACACATGGTATGCCGATAAATAGTCAAACTTTATTGTCAAGTTTCCAAAACTCTGTTAAAAATGCTGTTAAGGAAGGCATTAAATATGAAGAAATCATGAACATAGGCAATTGGGAGTTAATATTTAGTAAACCCCGTGGAGACGGATTACTACCGGTAATAAAGCACGCTGTGTATAGGCCTTAGAAGGAGAAATGATTATGTTAAAAGTAACAGAATATAAAGAAAGTCAGACTGTAAATATTGAATATGATGTTTATACACCGATTAATATTGAATTCGGTTCTTGGAATATATCAAAGGAACCAACGATATATTGGAGAACTGGGGATTTCAGGAAATCTTTAATTGAAGTAGGCATAGGGAAATATACAGGTAATATTCGTTCTATTACACTAACTTTAAGTGAGAATGTACACAAAATGGAAAGTTTAAACTTGGATATGAATAATATGACTTTGATTAAAGGTGTACCTATTTTTCAGATTGAAGAATATAATGATCAGACATATATAGACGAAAATGGTGAATTGAACGTTTATATAGGAATTGATAAGGTGTTAATTTCATTTTCGAAAAATGATACTGTGTCTATTGTACAAAATGATACTGTGGGATTTGCTTTAGATAAAAATAAAATGGTTTGTGGCATTATAGTAAGTGGTATGTTAGAACATGAAAAGAAGACATTAGAAGATGCATTGAAATAAAGTATTGTTAATTACAAAAAATTACTAAACCTTGATTGGCTAAATGCCTTTCAAGGTTTTTTACCTTAATTTAGCTGATAAACAAGTGGGATAAAATGAATATGATTTATTTGAGAATTCATAACTCATGAAGGTAGTACCCTCATGGAGTTAATATTTGGATTTTGTGAGAAGTACGATAAACAGGCGAGATGACATTTTAAGTGGCAGGAAGACTTATGTACTGCAAAACCCACAAACTAAAGATAATGACAAAGCTCGTAATGTTAAAGATGGTAAAGACACAGATACATAAATCTAGTGAATAAAAAGAAAGTGAGGATTTTAGAGTGAGACAAAAAGAAAATTATTTAATTGAAAATCGAGAGCTCATGATGGTTGTACCATCATGGAGTATCGTGTTAACAGTTGGATGAACTGAACAATAACGAGAATTAGGCGAGATGACATTTTACATAGTAGGGGTAGTTATTGTATGGAATGGCTAAAAAACTAAAGAGATTGACAAAGGTCGTGGCGATAAACAATGGATAACGTAAAAAGGTGTTCTTACTCTGCGTTCTATTTTAAATTTTAGGTTGTATCTTTACAAGAGATGGTCGTATAATACTCGCTATTCGTTTAAAAAGCGTTACGATGATACAGAACAATATGAAATAATGTTTGGATTAGTACATGGCATAGAGCATCTTTATAAAGAAAATATAGAAGAAGGATTATATTTAGTCGCTTTAGCTGTCCCTAGTGTTATTGATAGGGCAAGAGAATGGATGGAAGTTTTACATTATAGAATTTTAAATCATGAACAAGTAAGAAGAATATACGGTAGTGTACTATCTAAGCTAGACGACAAGACAAAAGAGATAATAATAAACTTATTAAGAGACATAAAAAGTGAAGACCCAAATATGTTTAGCAATTCTGTAGATGAAGTATTAAAAGCAATATAATTAAAACCACCTTAATTGGCTAAAGACCATTTAAGATGGTTTTTTAATCTATTACTACCTAGTACCGAATAAATTGTTTATCAATATGAGGTTAAATATAACTGATGTAATACCCATATAATGTATTAACAAATTTTTTAGTAAGTACAACACCTTTATAAAACAGTTTAAGAGGGAAATATCGAATTGAAAAAATCGGAGATAAATTGAAAAAATGATTCGTTTGAAAAAAACTCCTTGAAGGAAATAGGGTAATTCCATCAAGGAGTTTTATTTTATTCTAAGATAATGTAAAAGTGACATTTACATTCCTCTAAACACTGACTGCTTTTAAAATTGTAACGTTATTTTAAAAATTCATCTTTACTTAAATCATCGCCACTAACTACGTAATAGTTTCCATCTAATTCATGTAATACCCAAACGAAATACACTTCATCACCAAGATCAGCTGAAACTACATGCCAGTTTTCACCGTATTCGTCCGTTAGAAATTCTGATGCCTCATCGATAATATTATTTTTGTTTACTTCTGTAATGTTCATTTTATCGATTCCGCCAGCATCAATGACCATTGATGCAATGTCATCCATGGCTTCTTCTTCATAACCAATGACATCTTCTTCAAAATGAGACATGATTTTTACAAATGATTCTGTATCATGGTCAACTGCTGCTTTATACAAATTAGCTACCGTTTGAGCTGGTCCAGATCCAGAGCAACCTACTAATAACAATAATGATAGAAATAAGACTGGTATTAACTTTTTCATCAACATAAACTCCTAACTAAATTTTATAGAGTAGAAGAGAAAATTCTCGTGATTTTGTAATTAATTTTATTTCCATAATATGTTTTTGATAAAATGAATTGGAAACTAATCGAAAAACACTACTCCTTTACCTATTATAAGAATTAATTCGAAAGAAAAAAGTCCTATTTCTACAACAATCATCATTAATTGTGCATATATTTCTTTAATTATTGTGATAGGGAAATAATGTCTTAACGGTGGGAATTAATAAAGAATTGCTAGTATTTAAAACGGAGAAATAAAAAAGATGGGACTTTTAAAAAAGAGGATTTCTACATAAGAAAAAACAAGAGCCATGATGAAATGGCTCTTGTCATAGTAATGATTATTTAGTTTCTGTAGCAACGCGACTATAACGTTTCATACTAACTTTAAAGTATCCTATTGTCATTAGGATAAAGGCAGCCATATAACATAATAAAATCGCATTGTTATGCCACATATATGAAATATCTCCACTTGAAATAACCGCTTTAAATGAGTGAACTGAATATGTCATTGGCAATAAAGCGCTAAATGGTTGTAATGCATTTGGTATTAATTCTAATGGGAATGTACCAGCGCTTGTTGTCAGTTGCAAAATTAAAACTATAATTGCAATGAAACGGCCAGGGTCTCCCATCATTGTTACAAGCATTTGTACGAGTGTTAAAAATACAAAACTAGTAATAATGGATGTAATAATAAATAATGGAAGGTTTGTAATTTCCATTTTCAAGCCAACTAAAAGAATAAGGTCGACTAATAGAGCCTGAATAATCCCAATAATCGCTAACACGCCAAATTTACTAATAAACCATTGTAGAGCGTTTTTAGGTTTCACTACTGGTTCTTTTAATGGGAAGACAATGGAAATCAGTAGGGCACCAACGAATAAACCTAATGAGATAAAGTATGGTGCAAAACCAGTTCCGTAGTTTGGTACGGCATTAATTTCTTGTTTGTTTACTAGAACAGGTTCACCCATCATATCGTAAGTGTCTTCATCTGCATGAACAGAGTTTGCTTGTTCTGCACCATCAGCTAGTTTTGTGGCTAATTCATTTGAACCGTCCAATAGCTTATCTGTACCGGTTTCTAATTCTTTAGATCCTTCAGCTAGTTGGCCTGCTCCGTCATGTAATTGATCTGCGCCTGAAGATAATTGTTTTAGTCCTTTATTCAAGTTACCTGCACCTGTATTTAGGTCAACAGATCCTTTATAAAGCTCGTTTACACCTTGTTGTAAGCTAAGCTGACCTTCATTAATTTTTCCTAGTCCTGCAAGCATTTGATCGAAGGAAGGAGCAACTTGTTCAGCAAGTTGTTCATCTAAATTTGCTGTAGATGAAAGCAACTGGTCACTTAGAGATGTTTTTAATTGTGTAAATCCTTGATCTAATCCATTTTCAATACCAGCAGTAATTTGAGGCTGTAATTGATTTGTCAACTGAGTCTCATATTGTTGTTGAATTTGTTCTTTAGTAGGTGAATTACTTACTAACTGAGTGATAAAGGAATTAGCTTGTTCTTCACTCATGACCTGATTTGCAACAAGTGCAGCTTTAATTTGTTCCATTTGTGTTGACTGCGTAGTAACCATTTGTTCGGCTAACTCATTTGACAAGCCATTTACGATTCCTTCTGTCAGCTGTGATGATAAATTTGCTGATAACTGAGTATCCATTTGGTCAATACCAGCATTTATATTATCTACACTTCCTGCAAGCTGCTCGGATATGCCGTTTGCAACCTGTGATGGAAGTTGTTCTTTCATTAGCTCTAGTCCGTTTTGTACAGTATTTGTGCCATCAATCAGTGCAGGTAAGTTTGCATTTACTTCTTTAAGACCTGCTGATAGTTGATCAGTTCCTACTGCGATTTGGCTAGCACCTGAAGTTGCACTATTAATACCATTAGTAAATTCAATAGATTTAGATGCTAATAGTTCAAGATTTTCATGCAATGTTTTTGAACCATCACTAAGCTCGATGACACCATCTGCAAGTTTGCTTGAGCCTTCGCTTGCTTGGTCTAGTCCGCTTGCTAAATCAGTTACTTTACTGAACATTGTTTCTGCATAAGTTGAAGTAATGTTTTTAGAGATTTCTGCTTTGATTTCTTTTATAGCTGTTTCACCAATTTGCGATGAAAGAAAGTTTGTACTTTCGTTTGGAACATAGGTAATTTCTAATTTTTTTGGATCGTTGTCGAGAATAGTTGTCGCATTTGCTGAGAAATCTTTTGGAATTTCAATAAGCAAGTAATATTCTCGATTTTCTAATCCTTCATAGCCTTCTTCTTTAGATACAATTTGAAAATTAAACTGCTCGCTATTTTCTAGCTTATTGGCGAGTTCATTGCCGAGGTGTAATGCTTCGCCTTCAAAATCAGCACCTGTATCTTCGTTGACAATCGCTACGGGTAAGTCTTCCATATGAGCATAGGGATCCCAGAACGCCCATAAAAACATTCCAGCATACAGTACAGGAACAAAAGCGACTGCTAAAATTGGAATAAGTATTTTACGGTTTAAGAGGATAGATTTAAGTTCTGCTAAAAAGGCTGACCTTTTCATATAATAACCTCCTAGATGTATTGACCATTTTGTTCAATTGGTCATTTTGGTGCAAATGAGTAGGGTACTCTAATGTTGAGAACCCTAAGGATGTAAAGGTTTATTGGATAATCCATCAAAAAAATATAATCGGAATAACTTTGATATTTCTTCCTTGTCAAGAGGCGTATGTTGTTGCTCCCAATCAAATATCAATGAAACATACATTTTAAGCATTACAAACGCGGTTATTTCTGGATTACATGGCTTAATTTCACCGCGGTCGATTGCTTCTTGTATGATTCCTTTCATATAGTTAATGATGGCTTGCTCCACACGGTTTACTACATCAACTACTGCTTGTGTACCAATTTCACGTTCTTCTTGGAAAAGCTTAATGGTTAGCTGATGAGATTTACGGAATTCTAATAGCCTGAATAAAACACGATTTACGTTTTCATCAATTGTGCTATCATGTTTTATTTCCTGTTCCGCTACTGCTTTCATATCTTTGATAAGAGAACTGATGATTTCATCAAATAATTCCTCTTTGTTTTTAAAGAAGGTATAGATTGTCCCTTTACCGACATTAGCAAGCTTTGAAACTTGATCCATTGTTGTTGCTTTATAACCAAATAAAGAGAATGATTTTGTTGCAGCTTCGAGTATTAATTGTCTTCGATCAATCGCCACCCAACTCACCTCACTCAAAATTGACCAAATGAGAAAATTGGTCATTTGTTTCGCATAAAGTAATGTATCATAGAATTTTAGTATTTGCAATAGATGAAATTTAATTTTGTGAAAGAGGTAAAATTACAAAATAGGTTATAAGGTTACATGAAAATGATGAAATTCAAGAATATGTATATCCTATCTTTCATTCGAATTAAACATGTTCTTTTCTATAAGGTAAATAATCCATAAATTTCTTAGCCGAAAGTGAGAGGGATTTTTGTTCTCTCATAGCGATTCCGATATTTCTAAAAGCAGGAACCTCAAGCTCCTTTGCAATTATTTTGTAGGGAATACGTTGCAATATTAATTCGGGCAATATACTAATCCCAAGCCCGTTTTCTACCATGGACATAATGGCATAGTCATCCCATGTCGTAAAAGAAATTCGCGGAGAAATTTGGTGGTGCTCAAAAATTTCAGAGATTTCAGCTTTTGCACCTTTCTCCAATAGCATAAATGGGCTGTTTAATAATTCTTTTATAGGAAACTTATCGCAATCTGCATAGTGATGATCTTCGGGAATCACTACGAGGAGACGGTCTTGCTCCAAAAAAATCGTTTCAAATTGTGCTTTGGTAGGAAGCCGCAAAAATCCAAAGTCAACCCTACCTTCTAAAATCCAACTTTCAATTTCTGTATAATCGCCTAACAGCAGCTCAAAATCAATATTTGGGTAATCTTTTTTAAAAGATTTAATCATATTTGGAAGCCAATGAGTTGCTACACTTGAAAATGTGCCAATCCGAATCATCCCAGACTGCATATCATGTAAGTCTTCGAGCTGCCTCACTAGCATTTCATGTTCATTGCATATGCGCTTTAGTTGAGGAAATAACTTTAAACCATCAGAAGTTAGACTGATTCCAGTTCTTCCTCTTTCAAAAAGAGAAACACCCCATTCAGTTTCTAAATCCTGTATCATACGACTGATTCCAGATTGTGTATAGTTTAAGATCTCCGCTGCTTTTGTGAAGCTGCCATATTCCGCTGCTTTTACAAAGGCCATATATTTCTGGATATTCATTGTTTCGCTCCTTTCATTCCGTTTTATCATATTAAACATGAAAAACATTCAATATTGTAATGTCAGTACATATGCTATGCTTTTGCTATTGATAAATCAAGCATTGAAAGGAACGACTCTCATGAAAAATGCATATGTCAAATATATTGTTGCATTGCTATTGTTTGGCTCCAATGGAATTGTTGCTAGTTATATATTATTGAACAGCTACGAAATTGTTTATTTACGTACTTTAATTGGAAGCATATTTTTAATTATTGTGTTTGTATTGATGAAGCAAAAACTCCAATTCTGGAAAAATAAATTACATCTTCTTTATTTAATGATTTCTGGTATTGCGATGGGGGCAAGCTGGATATTGTTGTTCGAAGCATATGCACAAGTCGGTGTGAGTATTGCTGTTCTTACTTATTATTGTGGACCTGTAATTGTCATGATTCTTTCACCATTTCTATTTAAAGAAAAGATGACAAGTGCTAAAATGATAGGATTTTTGGCGGTAATAATCGGGATGTTTTGTTTAAACTGGCACGATTTAATATCGGGTAAAGTCACATGGGGGTTAATTTTAGGAATATTAGCGGCGGGAATGTATGCATTGATGGTAATTTTTAATAAGAAGGCAAAAAGCATTATAGGACTTGAAAATGCTACATGCCAGTTAGTTGTAAGCTTTCTAACAGTATCCACCTTTATAGGTTTTAAGCAAGGCTTTTCAGTGAACGTTATAGAAGGTAATTGGATCCCTATCTTAATACTAGGTATAGTGAATACTGGAATCGGCTGCTATTTCTATTTTTCTTCTATTGGTCGTCTTCCAGTTCAATCTGTATCGATTCTTGGTTATCTAGAACCTCTTTCGGCTTTAGTTTTTTCCTTTATCATATTAGGAGAACTGTTAAATCCTATGCAAATCGTGGGAGCTATGCTGATTTTAGGTGGTGCTGCCTACGGGGAATTATATAGAGTAAATAAACATGAATTAAAGACAGAATAAATCGTGCAAATATTAGCTACAAGATAGGAATATATCCCGCCTAATATTTGCTATCAATTATTAAGAACGCTTGTTCTTTTTTCGGGTATTTGGTATACTACTAGTAGATATACTCCATGTTTTAACATCTTTATTTCTTTTTGTAAGGATGTGGTTAAATGCAAGAACTACTTTTTGTCAAAGAAAATGAAGAAACTTCAAACTACCCGAATAATCAAACTACCAATTATACCCATCATGATCAATTATTTAAAGAACTCATTCAGACATTTTTTGAAGAATTTATTGAAATTTTTTTTCCAGATATATATGTCCATATTGATTTTTTAACAATTCATCCATTATCAGAAGAGATGTTTACGGATCTTTTTGAGGGTGAAAGTAGAAGAGCAGATATTGTCATCGAGACGAAACTAAAGGGGCAAGAAACGTTTTTGATAATCCATGTTGAGGCACAAAGCTATTATCAGGAAAATTTCCATGAACGTATGTATCATTATTTCAGCCTACTTTATAATAAATATAGAAAGCCAATTTTACCTATCGCTGTTTTTTCCTATGATGAAAAGCGAGTGGAAAAGAATGAATACACATTGGAATTTCCTTTTTTCAGAGTGATGAACTTTCGATATCTTACTTTGAATTTAAGAAAACTTCACTGGAAAGATTATATCACTTCCGATAATCCCGTAGCTGCTTCACTGCTAAGTAAGATGGGCTATCGTGATGAAGAGAAAATCGAAGTAAAGAAGGAATTTTTACGTATGCTAGTTCGTATGAATTTAGATCCAGCAAGAGAGCGCTACATCTATGGTTTCTTTGAACAGTACTTAACATTATCAAATGAAGAGGAGGAAATCTTGATGCAAGAAGTAAAAAGACTCGATCCATCTGAACGTGTTAAAATCATGGAACTCCCGATTTCGTATGAAGAACGTGGAATTGAGAAAGGTAAAGAAATAGGTAAAGAGATAGGTAAAGAAGAAGCGACTCATAAAATAGCAAAAGAGTTGCTGAAAAAAGGACTACCGTTAGAGTTAATTGAAGAAGTAACTGGTTTAAACACGAAAGAGCTTGAGCAAATAAAAGACTTACCTTAATCTTTAAGAAAATGAAAATGGCTATTATGATGAATTGAAATCAATTATTCAACAGCAAAAACCTTCTCAAATAAAGGATAAATTAAATAACCAAGTAATACACCGAGGACGTTTAGTATTAGATCATCAATATCTAGGCTTCCTCTTTTTGTGCTGAATTGTAAGCATTCTATCATGCTTATCGAAATTACAGTGATAAGCATCAATCGCTTCCAAGAGGAGACCCCATTTAAATATCGATAATACAATCCGTAAGGAACAAATAACCCAATATTTGCGGCTAGATTATAAAGTGCAATGAAAAAATTTACGTTTCCAGACAGATAAAAGGAGATTGTATCAAACGGAATCAGACTGACTCCTCCGTAACTCGCCCCATTTGGTCTGAAAAATAATAAAATAAGCAACCCAAAAGAATAAAGAACTATGAATATATGAAGAAAAGCTTTTGGTAATCGGATTGTTTCCTTTTTTATCCAACAAACCCCAAATAAAAAAGCAAAAGTAATACAAAACCAAACAACGCCAATGACAATTGGATGAAGATATTTCGTCAGCTCAATCCATATAGGCAATAAAATGAAGAATAAAATTTGTGAATAGTAAAAGCTAAGTTTAATGTTTTTCGTCATGTTCTCGGCCATCTCTTCAGTGGGATTTACTCTGATGATTGATAAACAATTTACGAATGAATTATAACAAGATTACTTACGAATAGATAATTTAGAAGTCCGAATTCAAAAAATTCCTCTAATCCATTACAAGTAACCAAACCGTAATTATTTTCAACCATACAATGTAACTAGTTGAAATAACAGGAGGTGAAAATATGGGAGGATACGTTGGATCAGGCGGATATGGTAACAACGGTTCAGGTTTTGCATTACTTGTTGTTTTATTTATCCTATTAATTATTGTAGGTGCTGCTTATTTTAACAATGGCGGATTCGGTGGTGGTTATTAATCTTTAACGAATAAATATAGTAATTCTCTCCGCTAGCCCAAAATAATTAAGAAAACACGCCGACACCTTCATAGAAGACCTGGATATTGCTCAGGTCTTTTATTTTATAGTTTGATCTTACTTTAAAATAAAATGCTGGAGGAAGCTTTTCATCAATACGTAAGGCTTTGGAGAGAGAATAGTATATGAAGTTTCAAATTATGTTTGATTAATAATCTATAAATACAACCACAATAGAAAAACCTAGTGATATTTACTGAATCACTAGGTTTCATTTTATTCCGAATATACCTTCTTCACTCGACCAATTTGTCCATCCGTTAGTCTTACCTTTATTCCATGAGGATGAGTGGCTGAATTGGTGAGTATGTCTTTTACGACACCTCTTGTAAGCTTACCAGTTTGTTGATCTTGCTTTAATACAATATCAACGGTCATTCCTGGTTGTATATCTTTACGATTTTGTCCGTTCATTATGAGCCCATTTTTCTACGAGTGGTGCTTGCCTTTTTCGTTTGCTGGCTTTTCATTTTTTTCGCTGAAAGATCGACATTCGTTTTTCCTTTACCGCCAGAGGACTGATTCTTTTTGTTTTCAAGCAATTGTTTTGCTGCTTCTTGTAGACTCATTTTCTTTTTTGGTGCTTCAGATTGCTGATTTTCGCTCATAGGAAGTCTCCTTTTTGAATATGTTAGTCATTCAAGTATAATCTATTTTTCCTTATTTGTGAAAGCATGTCCCTATACGAGGAAATGTAATCTTGTCGTCATTAGTACAAATGAGTTTCTTCAGGAAGAAAGTAACCCAAAAGCATATAAAACAGAATTGATACAGGGGTAAAAATGAAAATTATCTGGAATCATCATTCATTTACATATAACCGGAACTTTTACCGTTACCAATCGTATGAAAGATAAATGTCTTAAAAGGGTGATGGGGAAATGTATAGCAAAAAAGAGTTAGAAAGACTTCGTATTGAAGGCCAAAAAATTGCAGATGAAATGGCACGGGAAAGAGAAGAAGCAAAAATTGGTCGAGAATACAAAGTCAATGATGTTGAAATTACATGTGTTCAATGTAAACATAACAAATTTGAACAAAGTAAAGCCCTTCTCAATACAAGAGGTTTAACTTTCTTTGATATAGAATGGCTAAATGATTCCGCCACGACCTTAATATGTAAGCGTTGCGGTTTTATCCATTGGTTTGCTCGTGAGGTAGAAGAGATAAAGAGTGATGAATAGCTAGTAAATTGGATGTTCGTTATTATCAAGAAATAATACAATCTGAACAATGTCAAAAATTACAAAGGGAGAAAGAATTTATGTCTAATACCGAAGAAAGAAAAATAATATTAGATTTAGCAGTTACTTTAGATGGACTTATTGAGGGAGTAAATGGAGAAATTGATTGGTGCATAATGGATGCTGAGATGGAGTTTACTAATTTTCTTAATCAAATTGATACGATTTTTTATGGAAGAAAAAGCTATGATTTATGGGGACAATATATTCCGGAAGATGTAATTTCTGATGATGAAAAAGAAATGTGGAAATTAATTGATAGTAAAAATAAATACGTGTTTTCTAGAACTCAAAAAAGTGATGATAATAAGGCAACTTTCATCAACGATAATCTAATTGAAGAAGTAAAGAAATTAAAGAGAAAACCGGGAAAAGACATCTGGCTATATGGTGGAGCAAGTCTAATTACCACCTTTATCAATTTAGGGCTTGTAGATGAATTTAGATTATCAGTACATCCAATTATTCTAGGAGAGGGAAAACCTTTATTTATCGATATAAAACAGAGGTTGAATTTAAAGCTAGTTAATACAAGAAAATTCCCCTCAGGTGTTATTCAATTAATATACCATTTAGAGTAACTGAAAAACTTGACCTGATCTTAGATGTACCTACTCAATTGAGATTTTGAAAAAAATATCCCTGATACTATACTAAATTTATGCGTTAATTCACAAGGATTAACGCAATTTTTTTAGAATTATATATTTAATAACTGTTTGCGGGTTATTTAGTGAGTAAAAATTAATAAAATATAAAGATAATATTTTTAGTAAAAGGGGGATTTTATATGCGTATTCTAGTTTTAGGCGCTGGAGGGATTGGTGGATATTTTGGAGGTCGTTTAGCAGAAAAAGGAGAAGACGTTACGTTTCTCGTACGAAATAGACGAAAACAACAGATTGAACAAAAGGGTTTAAACATTAGAAGTATAAACGGAGATTTTACATTTACACCAAAATTAATTACTAAAACAGATAATGAAATACCTTTTGATGTTGTGTTATTTTCAACAAAAGCGTATCACTTAGATGCAGCCATTAACGATTTAAAACCATTTGTAGGTGAAGATACGGTAATCATTCCACTATTAAATGGCATCGCCCATGTACCGCCATTAAAAGAAGCTTTTGGAGACGAACAAGTGATTGGAGGGCTATGCTTTATTGAAACAACGTTAAATGAGGATGGTGACGTTGTTCAAACAAGCAAGGCTCACAGACTTGTATTTGGTGAATTCAATCAGGAGAAGACAGAGCGAGTACAAAAAATTGCGGATGTGTTCAGTGATACTAAAGCAAGCTTTGTATTAAGCGAACATATTGTGCAAGATATGTGGCATAAATATATGTTTATCACTGCTTTGTCAGGGGTGACTACATTAACACGTGCGCCAATCGGGCCTATTCGTGAAAGTGAAGGAGGACAAGCCTTTATCCGCCAATTATTTGAAGAAATCGCTCAAATTATGAGAGTACATGGCGCACCAATTGCTGAGCATATTGTCGATACTCATATGCAGACAATAGATACTCTTTCTTACGACATGAAAGCATCTATGCAACGGGATATGGAAAAAGGATTATCAATCGAAGGCGATCACTTACAGGGCTACTTATTAAACTTAGCGAAAGAACACAATATAGATGCACCACTTCTGAAAACGATATACCAAAATTTAAAAGTTTATGAAAAGATGCTACAGGAATAAATAACATGAAGTCTATTGGGTTGCTAAGGCAGCCCTTTTTTCATTTAATAAAGTGGAAACAAGCGTTAGTAGTCGTTAGTAGTTTTATTTGCTTTAATCCGCTTTAATTCAATCAAAACGGAAATACTAAAAATAAGGAGGATTGACGATGAAAAGATTTTTCTTATTTTTATTAATTTCTATGTTTTATTGTCATACAAAGAATGTTACTGCAGCTGAACGGCTTGTTACTTCTTTCGTTATATCGGATGAATGGTATCACAATATTTTTTTAATAGCGGATAAAGTAAATAGTATGGCCACAACTAATTTTACTGTTCAAATTGGTAGTAGTGAAGACAATGTTGGCGGGGAATTATTATACAATTTTCCTAATTGGTATAACGCTAAGTTTGCTCCAGCTTTATTTTATGAAGATATTAATGCAGACTCTCATAAAGATATTGTAGTGGCGCTAATTTCTGGTGCTGGTTCAGGACTTTCCACTAAAGAGATTCATGTATTAAATCAAATTCATGATCCAACTAGGAGATTTGAAGAGGTTCCAGTGGAGTCTATAAATGATGCAGTTAAACGACTCGTTAAAATGGAGCGTCAAGAAGAACAAGTAACGATTTTAATTGGCGAAAAGAAATATATTGTTAATATTTCAACGTTTAATTATAACGAACTGTCTCATGACCGCCCGTTTGTAGGGATGCTAGAGGATTATAAGGTTGAAAATGGCGTTCTATACGGTTTTACGACAGTATTTGTCTCTATAGGTGGATATGTGGGAGAGTTAAAGATACAGTATGGTTGGAATGGGAAAATGTATAAAGCAATGTCCATTTCATTCGACGAGGCAAAATCATAACCGAACTTTATACAAGAAGGAGTACCATCTGAATTTGATAAAGAATTTACCTATTTTGAATTAAAGATTTAGATGTCAGTCATCTTAAAGAGTTAGCTCCAATAAGTGTTGCAAAATTATATGTAAAAGCAGGAATTGAAAAGAAATACAATGTTCAATATGCCTTATATACGGATTAGGACAGAGCATATAATGTGGTCGGAAGAGGAGCAAAATGGAGACTCTAAATCTACGTAAGACAAATAAAGACATCTAAGTGATATTTACTTTTAATTTTATACAACAAACAAAAAATTTTTTCATCTAATCCCTAAAAATATTTACTATAATACTATAATTTAATCCTCTATATTAGAAAAATGAACGGGAAGTATATCGCTTCCCGTTTTTATTATTTCTCAAGAAAAATAAGGATCAACAGGCTCTTATTTTATTTGCAAACAAAAAATTCATCCACTTTTCCATAGTATCCTTGAATAAAAAAATTTCTTAAGTTACCGCATTATATTTCTGTTTTACGAACAAAAAATTCTCTTTAAGACAAAAAAGTGATTGACCTAAAAATAAATATTGTCTTACAATTAAAGCGAATTAAGATAATTCAAAAAATTGAGTCAAACAGGGGGGGTTTGATGAGTAGTCAAACGAATCGTGATTTTGTAACTAGTGGCTTTATGTTTGTTGTGGGGATTATTGCTTTTGTTTTGACTTTTAGCTTCAAATCGTTTGAGGGGACAAATTTTGGCGTTGGCGTAGAATTCATGCCACGAGTGATTGCAGTTTTAATTCTATTAACCTCAGTCATTATTTTTGTAAACGCTTTAAAAAGTAGAAGTAAGAAAACAAATGATACGAATTTAGAAGCGGAAGAAATCGTTGAACAAGAAACTGAAAGTAAAAATTATAAAAAATTGGTGATCAGTATTATTGCAATGCTTATTTATATCTTGTTAACACCAATTCTAGGTTTCTTAATAGCGACAGCATTATTTTTAATAGCCCAAATGTTAATCATTTCAAATTTTGCTAAAGAAAAGATTATTTTATTTCTCGTAATATCGATTCTGATGGCTGTGATTGTGAATTACGTTTTCAGAAATGTCTTTTACGTAATGCTCCCTCAAGGGATTTTAGGATAGGGGTGATTAAATGCTAGAAATGCTATTAGAGGGATTCTCCGGTGTAATGAATGTAACGACAATCTTATTAATACTTGGAGGAACCATTTTAGGATTAATTTTTGGATCCATTCCTGGTCTTACAGCAACGATGGCTGTTGCGATTTGTTTACCGATTACCTATGGAATGCATCCTGTAGCGGGGATGTCGCTTTTAATGGGACTATATATCGGAGGTGTTTCAGGAGGTTTAATTCCAGCGATTTTATTAAAGTTGCCGGGAACACCTTCATCAATTGCAACAACATTCGATGGTTATCCAATGGCTCAAAAAGGGCAGGCGGGAAAAGCATTTTCTTTTGCTATAGTATCCTCATTTTTGGGTGGGCTAATAAGCATCATGTTATTAATAATGATAGCGCCTCCATTAGGTCAGTTTGCATTAAAGTTCGGACCCTATGAATATTTTGCTATCGTTATATTCTCACTAACATTGATTGCAACTTTATCAGGTGATTCCCTTGCAAAAGGGGTTTTAGCAGGGTTAATGGGTATTGGGTTTGCAATGGTTGGATCTGCACCAATCGATGCATTTCCTCGGTTTACATTCGGCTTTAGTGAATTAGATGCAGGGTTTGACTTAATGCCATTATTAATCGGTTTATTTGCAGTATCTGAAATTTTGTTAGTAGCAGAGAAAAAGGGACTCCAAAAAATAAAATATGACTTGAAAAAAATAAGCTATAAAGTTCCCTTTAAGGAGTATTTAAGTGAAAAGTGGAACTTCATTCGATCTTGTGCAATCGGTATCGGTATTGGAATCTTACCAGGAATTGGTGGAGGAACAGCTAATCTTATCGCATATGCTGCTGCAAAGAATGCTTCTAAAAAACCGAAAGAATATGGTACTGGCGTTCCAGGTGGTGTTGTTGCATCGGAAACATCGAATAATGCGGCAGTTGGAGGCGCTTTAATTCCACTAGTCTCCTTAGGTATTCCGGGGGATACAGTAACAGCAATGTTATTAGGAGGATTAGTCTTACACGGATTACAACCAGGACCTTTATTATTCCAAAATAGTGGAGATGTTGTTTACGGTATTTTTGCAGCATTACTTATTGCAAATTTATTCATGGCAATCCTTCTATTTGTAGGAATGAGGGGATTCATTAAACTATTAAGCATTCCTCAATACATTTTATTACCAATCATTTTTGCGCTTTGTGTTGTAGGTGCTTACGGTGTAAACAACCGTATGTTCGATGTATATGCATTACTATTCTTCGGTATCGTTGGTTACTTAATGAGTAAGGCGAAAATTCCATTAACACCATTAGTACTAGGCTTTATTTTAGGACCTCTATTAGAAACAAATTTACGTCGTGGTTTAATGCTATCACAAGGGGATTTTTCACCATTTATAACTCAACCGATCGCAGCAGTATTTTTAATTATTACTGTCGTATCAGTGGGATGGAAAATTTGGAAATCTTTTAGTAAGAGTAAGAAAATTTCTTTCGAAAATTAAAAAACAAGGGGGATTTTGAAATGAAAAAATTACTTTTAACTTTACTCACGATTATTGGGGTGTTCATGTTAGCTGCATGTGGAAGCGGAAATGAGTCTGGTGGAGGAACCGGTGGATCTTCTGCAAATGGATCAGGGGATACAGGATCAGATTATCCGAAAAAACCAATTGAAGTGGTGGTACCAGCTGGAGCGGGGGGCGATACAGACTTAAATACTCGTACTCTAGCAAAATATATTGAGAAAGAATTAGGTCAACCTTTAGTAGTTTCAAATGTTACAGGATCAGGTGGAACAGTTGGTGTTGATAAAGTGATAGATGCTCAAGCTGATGGTTATACGGTTTTAGCTTTCCATAACTCAATGTTATTAAACAACTTATACGGATTATCAGAGAAATCCATTGAAGATTTCAAATTTGCAGGTACAGGTGTACTAGACCAAGCAAATACATTTATCGTATCAAAGGATAGTAAATTTAAAAACCTTGAGGAACTAATTGCCTATGCAAAAGAACATCCAAAAGAAGTAACAATGGCAACAGAAGTAGGTTCGATGACGTATATCCAAGTAATGGAGTTCCAACAGTTAACTGGGGTAGAGTTTAACGTTGTTGATATTGGTGGTGCTTCAGACAAACTGACAGCTTTACTTGGTGGTCGTGTAGACATTTTCCCAACGTCATTAGGTTTCGTAAAAAGCTATATTGAGTCAGGCGATTTTGCATCTTTAGGAGTTATTACTGAAGAGCGTTTAGCATCCGCGCCAGATGTACCAACATTCAAAGAACAAGGCGTAGATATGGAAATTGACAAAGTATTTTACTGGGCATTCCCGAAAGAAACACCAGATGAAGTAGTGCAAGCATTTAGTGATGCAATGGAAAAAGCTGTAGCAAACGAAGAGTTCCAAGAAGAAATTGTTCAATATTGGGTTGAACCAGTGTTCTTAAACGGTGAGGAAACAAAGCAAAGATTAGAAGATATTACTGAACTCTATAAAAATATTAAAGAATCTACGGAATAAGGAGGTGCGATAATGAAAGTTTCTGTAACAGTGAATACGACTGATTTAACGGATTTAGATTTAAAGCAAATGGTTCAATTGGGTATAGATTGTGTAGATTTTGGTATGGGTCATTCATTTAAAGATGTAAAGGAGCAGGGCTATCCAGATTTGGATAGTCTCCTCCAGTTAAAAAAACGGTTGTGGAGCTGGGGACTTGAAATAAACCGAGTAACATTACCAGATATTACAGAAGACTTTATGAAAGATTTACCGGGTTCAGAAATCCAAATAGAAAATTCCGTAAATGCAGTAAAAGTATTTGGTGAAGCTGGAATTAAAATTGTACGACAACGCTTTAAAGGCGATGTTTTTCCTGGCCGTTCCCAATCTTACAAATCGATTCAACGTGGCGGTGCTGTAGGTAGAGGGGAGAGTTTAGGTTTATTAAAAGAAAAGTCTGATACACCTACAATGGAAGAATTAGAAGTTTGGTGGTCCCAGTTCCAAAAGGCTTATCGCCCAATCGTTTTAACGGGATTAGAAAATGATGTGAAAGTGGCAATGCATCCGTCTGATACACCCCACCCAGATTCTCCGTTTGGTGGAATTGGACTGAATCGAATTCTAGATGATTTCCCACAAAAAAATGTAGGATTCGTTTACTGTATTGGCACGAGAGCAGAAGCAGGTGGTTCTTCTCTCGTGATAGATGAGATCAATCATTTTGGGCGTAAGGGGAGAATATTCCTCGTTCACTTCCGTAATGTAAGAGGAAGTTTACCAACTGCCGGCGCATTCGAAGAAGCGATGCTAGATGATGGCGATTTAAATATGTTTAAAATTTTATTAGAACTCGACAAGGTTGGGTATCAAGGCTGTTTAAATCCAGATCACGTTTTAACCTTTGCGGGTGACACACCGGATTTAAACGAAAACTGGGCCTACTCCAATATTGGATGGAAACATTCTAGTTTAGGGTTTGCTTATTCAGTTGGTTATATTAAAGCTTTGTTAAATGCATTAGTAGAGTTTAAAGGAAGACCTTATTAAAGGTGGGATAAAAATGGGAGTAAGTACAAAACCGCTTTATATAAAAGTCCATCCAGATGATAATTCAGCAATAGTTGTCAATGAAGGAGGAGTCGAAGCAGGATCTAAGTTTGATTCTGGTGTTGAAGCAATTGAAAAGATTCCTCAAGGCCATAAAATTTCACTCGAAACGATTGAAGAAGGCGGTATTATTCGCCGCTATGGAGAAATTATTGGTTATGCAGTGAAACGAATCGAGAAGGGGAGCTGGATCCGGGAGTCAATGTTGACATTACCAACGCCTCCTTCCCTTGAAAGCTTAAGCATTAGTACCAATGTAAATGATGTGAAAGTGGAGCAAACAAATCGTACTTTTAAAGGATTTAAAAATAGCAATGGTACTGTCGGGACAAAAAATATCTTAGGAATTACAACAAGTGTACAATGTGTTGTCGGTGTCTTAGATTTTGCAGTGCAAAAAATTAAAACCGAACTATTGCCTTTATATCCGAATGTAGATGATGTTGTTGCATTAAAGCATGCATACGGATGTGGCGTCGCAATTCAAGCAGATGATGCAGAAATCCCAATCAGAACGATTACAAACCTATCAACACATCCGAACTTCGGTGGAGAAGTAATGGTTGTTGGCTTAGGCTGTGAAAAATTACAAGCATCCGTCATTACAAATGATGCAAGTAGTATATTGCTCCTTCAAGAAAAAACTGGTTTTCAAAATATGGTGGAAGATATTTTGAAAATGGCAGATGAAAAACTGAAAAAATTAAATGCACGTAAGCGAGAAGACTGTCCAATTAGTGAGCTTGTGATTGGTGTTCAATGCGGTGGAAGTGATGCTTTTTCAGGGGTTACAGCTAATCCAGCTGTCGGTTATGCTTCAGATTTATTGGTAAAAGCAGGTGCGACTGTACTATTTTCTGAAGTAACAGAAGTTCGAGATGCCATTCATCTTCTGACACCTAGGGCTATTAATGAAGAAGTAGGAACGGGATTAATACGTGAGATGAAGTGGTATGATCACTATTTATCTAAAGGAAATGCCGATCGCAGCGCCAATCCATCTCCAGGGAATAAAAGAGGTGGACTTTCAAATATTGTAGAAAAGGCGTTAGGTTCAATTGTGAAATCTGGAACATCGCCAATCGTGGATGTTCTTGCTCCTGGAGAAAAGGTTCGGAAAAAAGGGCTAGTATTTGCAGCTACACCTGCAAGTGATTTCGTCTGTGGAACACTTCAAGCGGCATCAGGTATTCATTTGCAAGTTTTTACAACAGGAAGGGGTACACCGTATAACTTACCTGTCGTACCAGTTATAAAAGTTTCAACTCGTAGCTCTTTAAAGAGAGAATGGCATGACTTAATCGATTTAGATGCTGGAACCATTGCAACAGGTGAAGAAACGTTAGAAGAGGTTGGGCAAAGACTCTTTGAATCAATCATTCGTGTTGCAAGTGGTGAAGAAGAAACGTGGGGAGATAAATGGGGTATCACAAATGATATTACATTATTCAATCCCGCTCCTATTACGTGAAGCTTTGTCTTACAATATTACAAATGGAAAAGGTGGAATAAACATGACAGTTGAAAGAACAGTTCCGAGAGGGATTCTAGGTTTTCCAGTAACACCTATGAATGAGGACTTATCTATAAATTATGATAGTTATCAAAAGAATATTGAGTTTTTAATCGAAAATGGATTAAATTCAGTGTTTATTGCATGTGGAGCGGGAGAGTTCCATGCGATAAATGATGAAGAGTATGAACAACTCATTATTAAAGCAAAAGAAGTTGTGCAAAACCGTGTACCAATCTATACAGGTGTGGGTGGCAAAATAACAGAAGCATTAAAACAAGCAGAATTATCAGCAAAACACGGAATTGATGGATACTTAATTTTACCACCGTATTTAATCACTCCTTCACAAGATGGTATTTATTCATATTTGAAAACAATTATCGAAAGTACGCAGCTAAATGCAATCGTATATCAAAGAGATAACTGTGTTATGACGCTAGACACATTAAAAAAATTAGCTGAAATTCCTCAACTAGTAGGTTTTAAAGATGGCATAGGGAATATCGAAACAAATGTTGAGTTTACACAAGCTTTGGGAGATCGTTTGGCGTGGATTAATGGTATGCCGTTAGCAGAGGTGACAATGCCAACTTATTTAAATATCGGCTTTGATACTTATTCATCAGCCATTTCAAACTATATTCCATTTGCATCACGTCAGTACTTCGATGCTCTTTTAAGTGGTGATCAAGAAAAGGTAAAACAACTCTATGAGGATATTATTCTTCCTATTCACAATATTAGAAAACAAAAGCAAGGCTATGCAGTGTCACTGATTAAAGCGGGAATGAATATTGTTGGCTTACCAGTAGAAACGCATGTCCGTCCGCCTATTGCGCCAGTCGAGCAAAATCATTACAACGCTTTAGCAGACATTATTAAACTAGCAAAAGAAAAATATGCAGAAGTATCAGGAGGGAAATAAATGTCGATTTACAACAACTACATTAATGGTGAATGGGTTCCGTCTGAAACGGGTCAATTATTTGAAAGTAAAAATCCCGCTAACGTTAATGAAGTAGTGGGAGTCGTTCAAAAGTCGAATGAAAATGATGTAAACAAAGCATTTGAAAGTGCAAAAGAAGCGCAAAAGAAATGGGCTCGTTTATCGGGCCCTGCTCGTGGGGAGCTTTTGCTTAAGGCATCAAATATTTTAGAATCTCGACTAGACGATATTGCGCTAACGATGACGAAAGAAATGGGTAAAACTTTACCGGAAGCAAAAGGTGAAACAGCGCGCGGAGTGGCTATTTTACGATATTACGCCGGTGAAGGTTCACGTTCTATTGGCGATAACATTCCGTCTTCTGATGCAGATGCATTAATGATTACAACACGAGTACCACTTGGTGTAGTAGGTGTTATTACTCCTTGGAACTTCCCGGTTGCTATTCCGATTTGGAAAATGGCGCCAGCTTTAGTTTATGGAAATACCGTTGTATTAAAACCAGCTATTGAAACGGCTGTTACTGCTGCGAAAGTGGTGGAGTGTTTCCATGAAGCAGGTTTCCCACCAGGAGTTATCAATTTAATTACAGGTTCTGGTGCCGTAATTGGTGATGCGATGGTTGAAAATGAGCATATTAATGCAGTTACATTCACAGGGTCGAACACAGTTGGTAAACATATTGGACGAAAAGCCTTTGATCGTGGTGTGAAATATCAGCTTGAAATGGGCGGGAAAAATCCTGTCATTGTTGCAGATGATGCTGATTTGAAATTAGCTGTGGAGGCTACGATAAGCGGCGGATTACGTTCAACTGGTCAAAAATGTACAGCAACTAGTCGAGTGATTGTACATGAAGCAGTTTATAGCCAATTCAAAGAACTATTACTTGAAGAAGTTGCGAAAATTACAGTAGGCGATGGTGCTGAAAGTAATATTTGGATGGGTCCATGTGCTAATGAAAGCCAACTAAATACCGTTCTTTCTTATATTGAAATTGGTAAAGAAGAAGGGGCAACGTTGTTATACGGTGGAAACAAAGTAGAAAAAGGTGGTTATTTTGTAGAGCCAACTGTATTCGAAGGTGTCTTGCCAACAATGCGTATAGCACGTGAAGAAATATTCGGACCAGTATTAGCCTTAATGAAGGTTTCCTCAATGGAAGAAGCAATTACACTTGCAAATGATTCGGATTTCGGTTTAAGTGCTTCTATTTTCACAACAAATATTCAAAAAATGCTCGAGTTCATTCGTGAAATGGATGCAGGACTAATTCGCATAAATTCAGAAAGTGCAGGAGTAGAATTACAAGCACCGTTTGGTGGTATGAAACAATCCAGCTCTCATTCTCGTGAACAAGGGCGAGCGGCGATCGAATTCTTTACATCTATTAAAACAGTATTTGTGAAGTAGAATGGATTGCTTATGGAAACAATAAAACGAACGCACATCCGCTTTACCATATTGCCTATCATTTTATTTATTACTGTTTTGAGCTTTGCGGACAGGACCGCTATTTCCATTGCTGGTGATGCGATAAGCAATGATTTCGGGATCAATCATATTACGTTAGGCTATATTTTTTCGGCATTTGGATGGACGTACGCACTTGCGCAAATTCCCGGAGGCATGCTTGTTGATAAATTTGGTCCGAAAAAGATTTACACACTATTAACTTTTAGTTGGTCTATCCTTCTAATAATTCATTCTGTCATAGACCTAGTACCAGCATTTATCATGGTGAGCGTGTTTATTGTACTCAGGGCGATGGTTGGAGTCATAAGTGCACCAATGTTTCCGATAAACTCACGAGTAGTAGCGGAGTGGTTTCCGTCAAAAGAAAGGGCGATGGCAACATCCGTTTATACATCTGCACAATATTTATCAGTGATTATTTTCGCACCGTTAATCGGTGTACTGTCTACTACTATTGGATGGCAGTATGTATTTTTAATAATCGGCTGTATGATGCTCATTTTGTCATTTGTATGGATGGGATATTTTGATTTGCCCAATCAACATCGTTTTATAAATGAAAGTGAGAAAAATTATATCCAAGGTAATTTGGATAAATCACCAAACAAGCAACGAGAAAAGGTTGTTTTTGATCAAAATCCGATTATCCAATTATTAAAAAATCGAATGACTCTAGGTATTTACTTAGGACAATATTGCTCAGCTGTAACGAGTTATTTTTTCATGACGTGGTTTCCTGTTTTCTTAATTTTAGAAAAAGGGCTAACTGTAGCTGAAGCAGGCTTTTATACCATCTTTCCAGCCATTGGAGGTTTTTTCGGGTCACTAATGGGTGGGATCATTTCGGATAAGTTTGTACAAAGAGGATATTCCCTTACTTTTTCAAGAAAGTTTCCAATTATATTAGGACTATTCATTTCATCTACTATATTTTTTACAATATATATAGATTCAGTAATTTTAGTAGTAATGATGATGACAGCGGTTTTGTGGGGTAGAGGGTTTAGTGGACTTGGATGGACCTTAATTACAGAAACCGTACCGAAAAGTTTAATTGGCATTAATAGTGGCATATTCAATACCTTTTCAAACATGGCAGGAATCACAGCACCAATTGGCATAGGGATTTTAGTGGAATGGACAAATTCCTTCTTCTGGCCATTAGTGTTTGTAAGTATACATTGTTTGCTTGCCATTGTTGCATATGTGTGGATCGTTAGTGATTTAAAAGAACTAAAATTTAATTATCACGTTGTGGAGGAAAAATAAAATGCATGTTACGCAATCAAAGATAGCAGTTCCCATGATTAAGAACATGACTGTCTATCCTGTGGCAGGTTACGATAGTATGTTATTAAACTTAAGCGGTGCTCATAGTCCATTTTTTACTCGCAACATTGTCATTATTGAGGATAGCAACGGAAATGGAGGAGTAGGAGAGGTTCCTGGTGGAAGTGAAATTACTCAAACATTAGAAGAGGCAAAAGAACTAATAGTAAATCAAAAGCTAGGAAGCTATAAATCAATCTTAACATCGATACGAAATAAGTTTTCCTTCAAGGATGCAAGTGGCCGTGGACTTCAAACCTTTGATCTTAGAACGACGATCCACGTTGTAACAGCAGTTGAGGCAGCATTACTCGATTTATTAGGGAAACATTTAAACGTACCGGTATGTGATTTGTTAGGTGAAGGAAAGCAGCGTTCAAGTGTAAAAATGCTTGGTTATTTGTTTTATGTAGGAGATCGTAATAAAACGGATTTACCATATTTAACAGGAGAAGGTGCAGAGGATGATTGGACTTATTTACGTCATCAGGAAGCACTGACACCAGAATCTATTGTAAAACTAGCAGAAGCTGCGTATGAACGATATGGATTTGAAGATTTTAAATTAAAAGGTGGCGTCCTTCAACCAGAAGAAGAGATGGATGCGATTGAAGCGCTAGCAAAGCGATTCCCAAAAGCTAGAATTACACTTGATCCAAATGGTGGATGGACACTAGAGCAAGCCATTGAGGCAATGTCAAAAAGAGGCCATTTGTTAGCATATGCAGAAGATCCTTGCGGTGCTGAAGGGAGCTATTCATCTCGTGAAATTATGGCAGAGTTTAAACGACGCACTGGCATAAAAACTGCAACAAATATGGTTGCAACAGACTGGCGTCAATTTGGTCATGCACATTCATTGCAATCGGTTGATATTCCATTAGCTGATCCGCATTTTTGGACAATGGAAGGCTCTGTAAAAGTTGCACAGCTATGTCATGAATGGGGATATACATGGGGCTCGCACTCTAATAACCATTTTGATATTTCGCTCGCAATGTTTACCCATGTTGCAGCAGCTGCACCAGGAGAAATTACAGCTCTTGATACACACTGGATTTGGCAAGATGGACAGCAGCTTACAAAGAATCCGTTCCAAATTGTTAATGGGGAAGTGCAAGTACCTACAGCTCCAGGGTTAGGTGTAGAAATTGATTTAGAAAAAGTGAAACTAGCAAATCAATTGTATATCGAAAATAATTTAGGTGCGCGTGACGATAGTATTGCAATGCAATATTTAATTCCAAATTGGAAATTTGATAATAAAAAACCATGTCTTGTTCGATAAAAGTGTAACAATACTATTGTCTTAGATGTAATGATACTATTGTCTTAATAAATATGAAAAATTAGAGTCATGAGCAGGTGGATAAATGGATAATAAATTTTTAGCTGATGGAATAAATAAATCGACACTGTCCCAGCAAGTTCTTGATCATATAGTGAATTTACTCATGTCTGGTCAGTTGAAAACAGGTGATCGACTGCCTTCTGAATTTGAATTGATGGAAATGCTTCATGTAAGTAGACCTGTATTAAGAGAAGCATTAAGTTCTCTTGAAACTTTAGAGATTATCAAAAGAAAGCCTCGAGAGGGTACATTTATTAATGATAAAATTAGCAGTTCTCCTTTTAAAGCGATGCTTGCATTATCGATCAATGACATACCTTCAGTAATTGAGGCGAGAATCGTTTTAGAATTAGGCCTTGTTACTATGGCAGCAGAAAAAATAAATGATGATGGCCTTCAACGCATAAAGAAAACGATCGATTTGATCGCTGCAAATCCAAATACAGATTATGGATACCTCGATCAAGAATTTCATCGAATAATCGCTGAATCAGTAAATAATCAGGTCGTAGAAGGAATGATTGTTGCACTATTGATCGCTCATAAAAAGACGGATAGCTTAATTACACATCGTGATCCAGAAATTACTATTGAACATCATTTGGCGATTTATTTAGCTTTGAAACGAAGAGATCCAGCAGCTGCATATCATGCGATGTATCATCATTTATCCTTTGTTCGATCAAAAATTTTGTCAAGAAACGAATTACAGTCACCATGATAAAGGGGAGATATTTTTTATCTCTTCTTTTATTTTAAAAAGGATGTGGGGAAATGGAAAAGTTTAAGGTGTTAATTCCTTTACCAGTTTCTCAGGAAGCGTTAGATATTTTTGAACAACATCAATGTACCGTCATCTCATTATCCAATGATTTTGAGGAGGAAATTGAAAAATATATAGAAGATGTAGACGCAGTGCTACTTCGGACGACAAATTTTAAACAACCGCTAATTGATAAAGCGAAAAAACTAAAAATCATTGCAAGACATGGGGTTGGTTTTGATCAAATTGATGTAGATTATGCCATTTCAAAAGGAATAAAAGTGTGCTACGCGCCACTTTCTAATATTAATTCAGTGGCAGAGCATACGGTCATGCTAATGATGACATTGGCAAAACGTGTAAATGAAGGGCAAAATGCAGTCAGATCAAATCAATTTAATAAACGAAATGGAATGTTAGGCATTGAGTTGAAAAACAAAACATTAGGTTTAATCGGCTTAGGAAATATCGGAAAATTAGTTGCACAAAAATGCCACTTTGGTTTTGGTATGAACGTCATTGCATATGATCCGTACGTGAAAAATCTTGAAGAAGATTATATTCAACTTGTAGATTCGATGGAAACGTTATTAAATAGTGCAGACTTCATATCAATTCATGTACCGTACATGCCTTCAACTCATCATTTAATTAGCGAACAGCAACTAGCATTGATGAAGCCTAACGCATATCTCATCAATGCGGCACGAGGAGGCATTATCGATGAGCAAGCTGTTATTAATGCCATTCAAGATGGCAGAATAGCTGGGGCTGCATTGGATGTTTTTGAAGGGGAACCTTTTGATATTAATGAAAAATGGTATTCCATAGAGCAAGCTGTGCTAACACCGCACGTAGCAGCATTAACAATTGATGCAATGAAAGATATGGCTATCGTAACAGCTACACAAATTGTCGACGTGAAAAATGGTAAAGAGCCATCCTTTTGCCTAAATGATCAAGCGGTGAGGAGGTAATATATGGGGAAACTACTCATTCAGCAAGACACATTAAGAAAGCTTTGTACTGAAATTTTAGCAAAACGATTGGACCGTTCCGAGGCGGAAATAATAGCAGATTCCTACGTTTTCGCGGATTTATATGGTGTTCATTCCCACGGTGTTATTAAATTAAAAGCTAGTCTAGAACGTTTGAATAACAAGCTTATTGAAGATAAAACTGCTATTCAAGTAGAACGCGACACGAAAGCGGTTGCCCTTATCAATGCAAATAATGGTTGGGGTCAAGTTGCATCAGTTCATGCAATGGATCTTTGTATCGAAAAGAGTAAGACTTTTAATTCAAGCTTTGTCGGTGTAAAAAACTCAAACCATTTTGGAGTCGGAAGGTATTATACAATGCGGGCAGCTCGCGAAGGGATGATAGGCTTTGCTTTCACAAATGCTTCAAACTATATGGTTCCCTTCGGAGCTAAAACACCGAGTATAGGAGCAAATGCATTAAGTATAAGTGTGCCGACGAAAAATGATTTTATTATTACCCTTGATATGTCGACAAGTAATGTAGCAAGAGGGAAAATTGCAATCGCTGAGCGGGATGGAAAGCCTATTCCAGAAGGATGGGCAATTACAGTAGATGGAAAAAATACAACTGATCCAGTAGAAGCGATGAAAGGCTATTTATTGCCTCTTGGTCCAAAGGGTTCAGGTTTAGCAATCATCCTGGATATTCTTTCAGGAATACTAACGGGGTCTAATTTTGGTGCCAATATTCCTTCCCAATTTGAAGGTGACGAACCACAAAAACTAGGTCATCTCTTTGGTGCTTTAAAGATTGATAGCTTCATGGATATAAACAAATTTTATGATCGATTAGAGGTCAAAATTGATGAGACGATTACGACAAAGCCATTAAAAGGATTTGATCGCGTCCTTATGCCAGGGCAACAGTCGTATGAAACTTATCAAAAATATAGTGAGCAAGGAATCCCGGTTGATAAGGCAGTTTTAGATGAATTAATTTTACTAGCGAAATCCTATAAGGTTGACACATTGTTTATTGAAGAGCTGGTTTCAACTATAGGAGGTGAGTCCTAATGGATAAAATCGTAATTGATAAGGATGTATTATCTTCCCTTTGCGTTGACATTTTTTCTTGTAAAGTACCACATGAAGAAGCGGAAATTATTGTTGAAAACTTAATAGAGGCGAACTTATCCGGTGTTTCCTCCCATGGTGTAACAAAAGTGTTTGATTATTTAACGAGACAAGAAAAGGATTTAGTTGCCCCTTCCACAGAAATTACTGTAGAGCAAGATCAAATGACTACATTTACTTGGAATGCAAATAATGGATGGGGACAGGTAGCTGGTAAAAAGGCAATGCAAGAGTGTATCGATCGTGCAAAAACATTTGGTGTTAGCTTTGGTGCTGTCAATCATTCAAACCATTTCGGAATTGCTTCATTCTATTCAAAAATGGCAGCACAACAAGGAATGATTGGTTTTTCCTTTACAAATGCTTCCAATATAATGGTTCCTTATGGAGGAAGTACGCCTTCTTTAGGTACAAATCCAGTATGTATCAGTGTACCAACAGGAACAGATGCCATTCTAACACTTGATATGTCAACAGGTGTAACAGCAAGGGGACGAATTACTTTAGCACAAAAGCTAAATCAAAAAATACCTAAAAGCTGGGCCATTACTATAGATGGAAATGAAACTACAGACCCAACTGAAGCATTAAAGGGCTATATTTTACCAATGGGTGCAAAAGGCTCTGGTTTAGCAATCATCGTAGATATATTAACGGGTGTATTAACAGGCTCAAACTTTGGGAAAGGTGTACCACGTCAGTATGAAGAAGATATCCCGCAAAATTTAGGTCATTTCTTTGGCGTAATCGATATTTCAAAGTTTATCGATTTAGAAGAATTTTATGAAAATATGAAAGACCGCATCGATCAAATTGTAAATTCTGAACCTATGGATGGCTTTGATCGCGTCATGTTCCCTGGACAAATGGAATATGAAAAAAAGCGTGAACAGCTTCAAAACGGAATTGAGTTAGATAAAGAAATTTATGTAGAACTTCTTACATTAGCGAAGAAGTATAACTTAAATGTGGAGCAGTATGAAGAAGTTTTAAAAAGCATAAGTTAGAACATAGTTAACACTTCCAATTCGACGGGAACGCGAATTGGGGGTGTTTTTTATATGTGGTGGATGAATGGGATGGGGGGTGCGGGAACAACGAGAAGCTCTGAGATAATAGACAAACCGAGCAAGATAATAGAAGAAAGTCATAGGATAATAGACAAGCCTCAAATAATAGACAACCCCCGCTGGATAATAGACAAATCGAGCAAGATAATAGACAAAAATCATGGGATAATAGACAAAACCCAATAGATAATAGACAAGCCCCAAATAATAGACAACCCCCGCTGGATAATAGACAAATCGAGCAAGATAATAGACAAAAATCATGGGATAATAGACAAAACCCAATAGATAATAGACAAGCCCCAAATAATAGACAACCCCCGCTGGATAATAGACAAATCGAGCAAGATAATAGACAAAAATCATGGGATAATAGACAAAACCCAATAGATAATAGACAAGCCCCAAATAATAGACAACCCCCGCTGGATAATAGACAAATCGAGCAAGATAATAGACAAAAATCATGGGATAATAGACAAAACCCAATAGATAATAGACAAGCTCCAAATAATAGACAACCCCCGCAGGATAATAGACAATCCGAGCAAGATAATAGACAAAAAATCATGGGATAATAGACAAAACCCAATAGATAATAGACAAGCCCCAAATAATAGACAACCCCCGCTGGATAATAGACAAACCGAGCAAGATAATAGACAAAAAATCATGGGATAATAGACAAAACCCAATAGATAATAGACGACGTTAGTGCCCTAGTAACAATCGCAAAAGAAATCAGAATAAACAATCTCCATAAAAATTGCAAATCAACCGAAAATTTCATTCTTAATTCACAATTATTTATTATAATTGCCTAGCACAATAGAAAAAGGAGAGTATGTAGTTGACGAATAATGAAAAAAATAGAAAGTCTAGTGGTGCGTTATATAAAACAATTTGGCGATGGCATTTTTATGCAGGTTTAATCATTGCGCCATTTTTAGTAATTTTAGCAATTACGGGTGCTATTTATTTATTTCAACCACAGATAGAACAACAACTGTATCAAGACTATTATGAAGTTACACCGACAGGAGAGAGGGTTTCCGCTGATCAGCAAATAGCAACAGTGAAAGAACACTATCCAAAAGCGTTGGTAACAAGTTATCGTCCTGGGGAGACAGAGACGCGTTCAAGTGAAGTAGGGATTAATTTAGATGGCGTATCATATACGGTTTTTATGGATCCGTATACTGGCAATGAAATCGGACAATTAAATGATAGTGATCGAATCATGGACAGGATTGAAGAAATCCATGGTGAATTAATGATTGGTACTATAGGTGATCGTATTGTGGAGCTCGTAACTTGCTGGGCAATCGTACTAATTATTACAGGTCTCTACCTATGGTTTCCTCGAAAAAATAAGGGAATGGCTGGTGTCTTACTCCCGCGTTTTAATAAGGGACAAAGAATTTTACGAAGAGATTTGCATGCTGTACCTGCATTTTGGGTGACAGCAGGGATGCTATTTCTAATTATGACAGGGTTACCATGGTCAGGATTTTGGGGAACAAACTTCCAAAATATCGTGACAAATACAGGTGTAGGATATCCACCATCTGTTTGGACAGGAAGTGCTCCTGAATCAATTACTAAAACAAAAGAAATTGCTGATGTTCCATGGGCTGCTGAAAACTTAGATGTACCAGAATCAACTATTCAGGATTATAAAGTCTTATCCATTGATAACTTGATGCAAATCGCAGAGAGGGAAGGTATTGATCCTAGCTATACTATTTACATTCCTCAAACAAAAGAGGGTGTTTATACATTTTCTGCTTTTCCAGCTAAGGCAGAGGATGAAGTAACAATGCACATTGACCAATACTCTGGTGCAGTATTAGCAGATTATCGTTACGATAACTATCAGTTTGTTGGAAAAATGATTGCATGGGGTATTACCTTACATAAGGGGACACAATTTGGGATAGTGAATCAGCTAATAGGGTTACTTATTTGTATTGGAATTGTATTAACATCAATCAGTGGATTTTATTTATGGCTGAAGCGGAAGCCGAGTAAAAAACTTGGTGCACCAACGGCTCCTAGTGTCAAAACGATGAAAGGATTTTTATTGATTTTAATTATATTGGGCATACTCTTCCCGCTCGTAGGCTTATCACTCATCGTCGTATGGTTGCTTGATTGGCTGCTTATCCAACGTATACCTGCTATGAAGCAATTCTTTAATGCCTAACTACATGGAGAGAAGGGAGTAATCCAATGAAAATTATACAATCACTATTTATCGTTTTATTGACATGTATTTTAAGTGCTTGCACGGCAGATCCAAATGCAAGTCAGCTTTATAAGCAAGAAAAGCCCCTTGAAGCTGAGATTATACTACCAGAACCCTTTGAAGTGACAAACGCTGCAACTATTAAAGTAAACCTTACACAAGATGGGGAGAAAGTTGAAACTCCAGATTATGTTCACTTCGAAATTTGGAAGCGGGATGGGACGGTCAAATATGAGATGACTGAAGCTCATAATGATGGTAATGGACAGTTTAGCTTAACGAATAGCTTCGAAAGTGAAGGCCTTTACTATGTCCAAGTCCATGCGAGTAATGAAGGCTCGATTATAATGCCAACAAAACAGTTCATTGTCGGACATTTATCTGAAAGTGATAAACAGGCATTACAAGCAGATGCACCAGTTACTGGAGAGCATTCTGGAGGGCATCATTAATATAAACAAAAAAGTTGGTTCTCCTTCAGAAAAGGCAGAACCAACTTATTTTAATAAATCAATTTCAAGAAATCTTCTTTCGAAATACCACCAAAATAATGGGCAATATCGATATTGCCTAACTTCTCAGCAATGGCCTCACGACTATATGGAATACCAGTTAGTAATTCCTCAATTTCTGTTACTTCACCAACACCGAAAAAGTCTCCATAAATTTTAATTTCTTCGATATTTCCTTTATTCACTTCTAAGCGGATATCAATTCCACCTGAAGGGAATCTATGCGTTTTTTGAATATTAAAACGTGGTGATTTCCCATAGTTCCAATCCCATGTTTGATATCGATTACGAGAGATTTCGTGGATTTTTTCCCAATCTTTTTCGGTTAATTCATAATAATTAATTTTTTCTTCGCCACCGAAAATCGATTTTAAAATTTCAAGTCTAAATTGTTCAATAGTAATTTTTTCTTTTAGGAATGGTAAAATATTTGCTACACGGGAACGAACGGATTTTATTCCTTTTGATTCGATTTTGTCTTTCTTCACCTTCAAAGCGCTAACAACAGCATCTAGATTTAGGTCAAACATTAATGTGCCGTGGCTAAACATGCGTCCTTTTGTTGCATATTGCGCGTTACCCGATACTTTACGCCCTTCAGCTAATATATCATTGCGTCCGGAAAGCTCAGCTTGTACACCTAATTTTGCTAAAGCATCAACTACTGGTTGTGTGAATTTTTTATAGTTGTGGAAAGACTCTCCGTCGTCCTTTGTTATAAAACTAAAGTTTAAATTGCCTAAATCATGATATACAGCACCACCGCCAGATAAACGACGAACGACGATAATATCGTTTTCCTCTACATAATCGGTATTTATTTCTTCAATTGTATTTTGATTTCTTCCGATAATGATGGATGGTTGATTGATGTAGAACAGTAAATAGGAATCTTTTTCTACATCTAGATGTTTTAATAAGTACTCTTCGATGGCTAAGTTTATGCGCGGATCCGTAATTCCTTTGTTATCTATAAAATACATTAGTATCATCCTCTCAACTTTAATAAAACATATAAATACATTTAAAAGTATTTGCACCAAGATTATACCAAATTCACCATCATCATGTATCCTAAAGTAGTGAGCTTGGTTTATAGTCTTTTCCTTACAAATAAAAAGTTATAGATATAAAATTAACGTAAAGGATAGATATAGGACTAGTTCCATTAATTTATAAGAAGTAGTTGAAACGATTCGAAAGGGGAAGATATGTAAACGTATGATGTATCTACTACTGTTGGTTGGATTTGCATTATTAATTAAAGGAGCAGACTATTTTGTTCAAGGAGCATCCAATATTGCTACTTCATTACGGGTTTCACCACTGTTAATTGGTCTCACAATTGTAGCATTTGGAACGAGCGCACCTGAAGCGACTGTAAGTATTCTTGCGGCACTGCAAGGAAGTGCAGATGTAACTTTAGGAAATGTTTTGGGGAGCAATATTTTTAATATTACTTTAATAGTAGGGGTAACGGCATTTTTAAGCCCTTTAATGGTTGAAAGCTCAATCATTCGTAAAGAAATTCCATTTACTATGTTAGGAAGCGTTGTTCTTTTAGTGTTAATTAGCGATGTCGTACTAGATGGTTCATCTGATAACATCATAACCCGTAGTGATGGACTTGTTTTTTTGTTAATCTTTAGTGTTTTTATGTATTATATTTTCGAAGTAGCGAGAAATGATCGTTCGAATGCTGCTACTTCTGATATAGAAGACAACAAAGCGTCATCAAAAACTAACTGGGGCAAAGATATTATTTTCACTATCGGTGGACTATTAGCAATTATTTTTGGCGGTAACTTAGTAGTAACAAATGCTGTTGAAATTGCTTACTCATTTGGGATGAGTGAAACACTTGTAGGTTTGACGATCGTCGCAGTCGGAACGTCTCTTCCGGAGCTTGTTACTTCTGTAACAGCAGCGCTCAAAAAAGAAAGCGAAATTGCACTCGGCAACCTTGTTGGCAGTAATATTTTTAATATTTTATTCGTTGTTGGGGCATCTTCAGTAATATCTCCGCTTCCAGTGAATAACGATATTTTTACAGACTTGTTGATATTAATAATAATAACGCTAGCATTATTTATTTTTTCAAGATCAAATTATAGGATTTCAAGAGTCGAAGGGATTATCCTCGTTGCAGCCTATATCGTTTATTTAGTGTATATCATTGTAAGAGGGTAAGTATTATTGACAAATGAATCCTTTTTTCGATTCATTCGTATTAGATAGTAGAAGTATTTACCCATAAAGGAATGTGATGAAAAATGAAATGGTCTAGTTTTGCAAAAGGTATTACAGGAGCATTTGAAGCAATTTTGGCTATTCCGCTACTAGGTGGATTAATGGTCATATTAAGTGGATGGCAATTATTAACGATCGCATTAGTTCTCCATATCGTGACATTAGCTATTTCCATTGCTAATCGTACATCCTTTGCCCCAAGTGTATTAGGCATAATTACAAGTTTAATTGCATTCGTTCCAATCATCGGATGGATTCTCCATGTTGCTACAGCAATTACTCTTTTCATCAGTGCTTATTTGGATGCAAGACGCGCTTCATACTATCAATAAATTATAAAAGAGCTAGTGATTTTATCTAGCTCTTTTTCTATTTTTTAGGAAAAAAGAGATAGGATATTTATGTTAATATTAAGATGGATAAAGATTTGGATTACGAAAACAAATGCCCGGAATAGAAAGGTAGTCATTTTATGAAAAACAATCGTAAGTTTTTAATCGTGGGAATGTTAACGGTAGTGTTAGCATTAGCTGCGTGCACCGACTCAGTAGAAGAGTCAAGTGTTGCATTGGATAACGAGGTTCAAAATGATTCAAATACAAATTTGACAGATCGTGATAGTGCATCAAAAAATACAGATAGCATTGAAACGAATAATACTGATACATACGAGCAGCCAGATACGCAAAACATTGTCCCTAATGAGAAAGACAGTTCAAGTAATAATACTGAGAGCTTAAAAGCAGCATATGTTAAGAAATTAAACGATACGAAAATCGAAATGGAAGAAATGCGAAATAACCCAATAAGTTCAAGTACATACGCATTAAAAGAAATAGAAAACGAGATATATATTGTTTGGGACAGTTTGCTCAATGAAATTTATGGCGTATTGCAACAGCAACTTCCGAAAGAAGAAATGGACAAATTAAGAGAAGAACAGCGCGATTGGATCACTTACCGAGATAATAGCGCGCTTGAGGCATCTCAAAAATATAAAGGCGGTACACAAGAACATTTGGAATATGACATCGTTCGAAATGACCGAACAGAAGAAAGATGCTTTGAATTAGTGAAAAACTATATGAAATAAAAAGAAGCTCAGAGCGATGGTCTCTGAGCTTCTTACGTGGCTAGGGTTGGTTAGAAATTAAAGAAGGATTGTCTATTAACTACTCCGAATTGTCTATTATCTTCATGTGCTCCTCCCATCATCTTTATCCCCGAGAACCTTCATTCTTTTGTCACAATCAATTGCCCGTATGAAGAATTTTTTTACACTTTGTCTAATGTAACATCCCAACTTCCAGATATATAATGTGTTAATAATCATTACAAAAGAAGTAATTAAAACTGTCTTGAATTGTTAGAAATTTCTAACATCTTATATGAAAGGGGAGACTTTATGACATTGTTGAGAACAAAAACTCCTGAAATTGAGATTGATCATGTGAGTATGCGTTATCAAACGGGATCATCTGAAGTATTAGCCCTCAATGATGTGACCGTTGATATTCAAAAGGGTGAGTTTATTTCATTACTCGGACCATCTGGTTGTGGAAAAACAACTTTACTGCGGATTATGGCTGATTTGATTCAACCAACAAGCGGTAGTATTAAAATCTCAGGTTCTACCACAAAGGAAGCAAGATTAGCAAAAAAATATGGTATCGTTTTTCAAAATCCAGTTCTCTATGATTGGCGAAAAGTGAAGAAGAATATAACACTCCCACTTGAAATGATGAAAGTAAATAAAGAAGAACAAGAGGTGCGTGTGGATCGCTTATTAGAATTAGTAGGATTATCGGAATTCAAGGACAAATATCCTTGGCAATTAAGTGGGGGAATGCAGCAGCGTGTTGCGATAGCAAGAGCCCTTGCCATTGAGCCAGAAATACTACTAATGGATGAGCCTTTTTCAGCTTTGGACGAGTTTTCTCGAGAACGATTGAACGAAGAGCTTTTATCTATTTGGAGTAAAGTTGGAAGTACCGTCGTGTTTGTTACACATAGTATTCCAGAAGCAATTTTCTTATCAGACAGAGTATTTGTGTTGTCCCCGCACCCAGGTAGGTTATCAAAAGTAGTAGATATTCCGTTACCTCGCCCAAGAAGAGCCGAAATGCGAGAAAGTACAGAATTTTATCAATTAATAACGGATATAAGAAATAGCTTTGAAGGGGTGTAGACCTATGAATTTTCAAGGCATATTAAAACGTTCTGCACCGACTCTTATGTGGATAACTGGGTTGCTCGTAATATGGCAACTACTTTCGTGGATGCTACTAAATGTATTACAAGTCCCGCTCGCACAATCAAAACTTCCATATATTCATGAACTGCTCAAAACATTTACGGAATATAGCGGTACTCTTTTTTCTCAAGCTTTCGTAACGCTTAGAAGTGCTTCAATAGGATTTCTTGTCGGAACATTAGCAGGGATACTTTTAGCGATTCTTATGAGCTCTTCAAAATGGATTGAGCAGCTAGCATTTCCTTATGCAGTGGCATCTCAAATGATTCCCATTTTAGGTTTAGCACCAATTGTTTACGGAATTGTTCATGATGATGGGGTATCTCGAATAATCATTGCTGCATTTATGACCTTCTTCCCGGTAGCTTTAAATATGCTACGGGGATTACGAAGTGCAGATCCATCCGCCATTGAACTGATGCATTCATATGCAGCCAAGCCGTTGACAGTGTATTGGAAGCTCCGTTTCCCACAATCCTTACCAAGTCTATTTACAGGGCTAAAAATTGCAGCGCCATTAGCAGTAACAGGGGCAATTTTAGTGGAATTAATGGGAGCAACAGAGGGAATTGGTGTTATAATGCTGCGCAACCTTTATTATGGCACTTCACATGTTTATATGTTTTGGCTCACTGTCATTGTCGGAGCATTCCTGGGTTTCCTAAGTTATCTCATGATCAGTTTGATTGAACGGCTTGCAACACCGTGGCAACCAGAGTTTCGAAAGCCTGGAGGGAATAAATAATGCGTGGAAAAACCGTTGAAGATAACTGGTTAAGCCAATCGATAGGACAGAATGACTCAACTCAATCAATGAAAAGTAACTTCTCAAAGCAAAAGCAAAAAAGAAATAGAGGGAATATAACCAAGGTCCTTATCCCATTAGTAGCAGGAGTAGTATTTTTCATCCTATGGGAGATTCAATTTTTCCATACTATATTTCAATTAAAAACCTATCAGTTGCCATTGCCTTCAGTCATTATTGAAGCAATTAGGGAAAATTTTAATACATTAGTGAACTTTATGGGCTATACCTTCGCGGAAGCTTTCTTCGGTATGCTTATTGGATCGTCGCTTGGATTTCTCGTTGCGTTATTGGCAACCGCATCTCCAAAATGGGGGAAAGGCGGCTTAACTATAGTTGTAGCCTTAAATGCCGTACCGATTGTCGCGTTAGCCCCGATTATGAATCTATGGTTTGGAAATGAGATTGGTTCACGAATAGCCATTGTTACCGTCACCACTATGGCTGCAATGGCCCTTAATGCACATAAAGGAATGTCAAATGTAAACCCGTTATCATTGGATTTATTACATTCTTATGCAGCAAACAAAGTACAAGTTTTTCGTTATTTACGAATCGCAAACAGCTTACCTTATGTATTTACCGCTTTAAAAATAAACGCAACAGCGAGTATGATCGGTGCAATTGTTGGAGAATTTTTCTATGCTTCAAAAGGGTTAGGTTATCTCCTTTCAAATTCGATAAAAGTCGCCCAAATGCCTTTAGGATGGGCGTGTATCGTCATTGCATCTATTGTTGGTGTTGTGTTTTATTTAATCATCGAACTGTTAGAAAAAATCTTCATGAGATGGCATCCTTCTGAGAGAGCATAATTTCAAACTCCTTTATAAATTTTGAAATGGAGATTAATATTTTTTAGAATTTTATCGAACGGCTTATATAAACTTACAAAGCCGATAAAAAAGAAGCAATCATAAGAGGGGGAAAGCCAATGAATAGAAAAATGAATAAAACTTATCGTTCCTTGTTTGTAGCTTTGCTTGTATTGGTAACGATATTAGCAGGGTGTGGAAGCTCAGAAACTTCTGGAACATCCTCAGAAGGTGGATTAACACCTGTCACATTGCAATTAAAATGGGTACCTCAAGCACAATTTGCTGGATACTTTGTAGCATTAGAAAAAGGATATTACGAAGAAGAAGGACTTGATGTAACGATTGCTCCTGGTGGGCCAGACATTGTCCCAGAACAACAGGTTGCTAATGGTGCAGCCCAAATCGGTGTTGACTGGGTAGCAAGTTTATTACCACATCAAGAACAAGGTATGCCTTTAGTTCAAATTGCACAAATCTATCAAAATAGTGGATTGCAGCTTGTTTCGATGAAAGATTCGGGCATTGAAACGCCGGAAGATTTAGCAGGTAAAAACGTTGGAAACTGGATGGGTGGTAACGAATTTGAACTTTTAGCATTATTTGATAAATATGGTTTAGATCCAAACAGTGATTTTAACTTTGTGAAGCAAGCATTTACAATGGACCAATTTTTAACGGGTGAACTAGATGCTGCATCCGTTATGACCTATAACGAATATCATGTTGTTCTTGAATCAGGAGTACCCGCAAGTGACTTAAATATTATCGATATGAATGAAGAAGGCGTGGCAATGCTTGAAGATAACTTGTTCGCAAACTCTGAATGGCTTGAAGATAATAAAGAGGTGGCAGCAAAATTCGTTAAAGCGTCTATCAAAGGCTGGAAAGATGCAATTGAAAATCCAGAAGAAGCTGTCGACTTTGTAATGGCACAAGTAGAAGAAGGTAGTACAACTAGAGAACATCAATTAGTGATGATGGAGGAAGTTGCGAAGTTAGTGGTACCTGAAGGATTTGACCCTGCCAATATCGGTATAATCGATGCAGACATGTTCCAACAAACTGCTGATATTGCTCATCAATATGGCGTTATTAAAGAACCGGCAGACATCACAAAAGCCTATACTGACGAAATTATGGATATGGTGCTAGCCGAGTAGTTATAAAACGGAAGTCTTAAAAGGTAGAAATATCTTTTAAGATTTCTTTTTTTGCGCCTTGCTTTAAAATAGATAAAGTTCTCTTCTATCTAACAGGAGGTCAATATGTTAAGAGTTGAAACGCATGCTATGTGCAAATGCATAATAATTTTCATTGTTATGTCCATAGTCAGAAAAAATACTTATCCATTACAATGAACACATGATAATTAGTTAGCGAATAATTATTGTATTAAGATGATAAAAGTTCTTATGGTGAAAGGATTCGGGCATTCCATATTTGAGAGGATGAAGCTTATGGGATTCAATTCAACCTTGACTACCGAACGTATTGTGAAAGAAAGTGTAACTGAAAGAGAGCTCTATAAAGAGAATAACTGGGTAAATCATCTAATTAAAAATCAGCTTAATGATGAACTCCTACTACGTGCACAATTAGGAAACAAAGAATTTAAAACCTTAAATAATTTAAATAGCCAAGTATGTATCATTGAGATGGAATCTTTTAATAAAGAAAATTCATATGTAGGTAATAATTACCCAGATGCCGTCCATTATTCAAAAATTGTCAGGTCTGTCTTTGAACAACATTCATTTCGACCTTTTATGACCATGCAAAATCAACGTTTAGTTATACTCGCCTTCGATTTATTCCCCACAAAAACGAGAAAAGAACAACTTGCTAAAAAAGAAAAACTACAGCTAATTTCAAATCAAATAGATACAATTTTAAATCGAGACGAATGTGAGAAAATTCGGGTGTTTATGGGAGTGAGTTCATCATATAAGGGGTTTGAAAGCTCCTATTATAGCTATGATGAAGCTTCCAAAGCGATTTTTTTAAAATTTTTCTTTAAATCCTCTATTATATTTTATGACGATTTAGGTGCCTTTCAAATTTTGTTAAATTTGTATGAAAAAGAAATGTTACAATCTTATGTATTGCGACATCTTGGTCCTTTAATTGAAGAAGATCAGAAAAAAAACAGTGATTTATTGAAAACATTAAAAATTTACCTGGAAAGAAATGGTTCTAAGCAATCAGCAGCAGACGAGTTACATATCGTTAGACAATCCTTATATTATCGCCTCGAGAAAATTAAGGAATTACTAGGAGAGGACTTCATGGGGATACAAAATAGACTAGCCCTACAGCTCGCATTTCAAGCCTATGAGCTGCTGAAATTTGAAGCGAATTGAATGAGTTTCTAAAGAGTAATTCTTTTGAAACATATTATGAATACCCATCGTTTGAAAAGGTGGGTATTTTTTATTTATACCTATAAACTAGTAGCTTATTTAAATAGATTTATTCATTAATTTCTAGTAAAAAAGGAGGGGTGATCTAGTGAGCATTAATAATGCTAAATAACCAATATATGTTATGATAGTCGTTAGTTCATAAAAAAGGAGCTTCATAGACATGGCATTAAAGAGTCTTAAATCTAGATTAATTTCGATTTTTCTTCTGTTGTCCATCGTCCCCTTAGTTGCGGCAACGGTAATAATATTATCAAGGACGAATAATGAGTATTCAGAATTACTTGAAGATCAGCAAGAGGAAATGATCTATACAGTTCAAACAGAATTAGAGAATGTTTCGGAGGAGCTCTCAATAATAACAGAGCTTTATGCACAGGATGAAACAATAGCCTCTGCTTTGGAAAGTGGAGATCGTGAGCAATTAACTCAAGAAGTAGAAGCAATATATCCCCGCTTACAAAAGGAACATCAATTTTCCGTATTTGAATTAGGTGATACTTCAGGAAATGTTGTATTGCGTGGCCATAATCCAGAGAAGTTTGGAGATAACAAAAGCGATATATCCGCGATTCAAACTGCCTTAAATGGACAATCCACTAGAGGCTTTGAATTTGGTAGTAGCGGTTTATCAGTCCGTGCCTTTTCTCCAATTATTGTGGATAATCAAGTCATTGGTACTTTACAGACAGGTCTTGATAGTCAATTTATCCACGATTTAAGCGAAATGCTTTCAGACGTTACGATAAGTTTATATGATACGGAAGGGATGGTTGTACAATCATCAGATCCGTCAAAGGTAAATACTGCATTGGAGCCTAATCATCTATCAACGGTTCAAAATGGTGAGCACGCTTCCTATAAAAACGATTCGTTTTTAGAAACAATCTTACCTATTTATGACCCAACAGGTACTCAAGTCATTGCTTCTGTTGGAATTCAACAAGACATTTCATTTTTTATACAATCTCAGCAAGAAATTACTTTTATTACATTTATGATTATTATCATCACTGCAGTTGCAGTCATTATTGTTTCCTATTTAGTAAGTAGAAGAATTTCTACGCCAATTAAGGAAGTATCAAATTTTATGGATGAATTGGCACAAGGAAATCTACAACAAACCCTTCAAGAAAGTAATAGAAAAGATGAAATAGGGCGTTTGATTAATGCTACGAAGGTCATGAAAGATAATCTATTCCATGCAATTAGTAGTGTAGCAAACGCAGCTACAAGCATTAAAGATAAAGGCGACTTATTAAATGAAACGTCAACGGAAATACAAGTTGGCTCAGAGCAAATTAATTCTACAATGCAGGAACTAGCTGCTGGGATAGAAAGTGAAGCACAAAATATTTCGGATTTAGCATCAAATATTGGTAGCTTTACGGAAAGCATTCAAGAAACAAATCAAAAGGGTGAGGAAATTCAAAAAGCCTCACTAGGTGTTTTAAAATTAACGTATACAGGGACAACCCTTATGCAATCATCAAATGAGCAAATGAATAAAATCGATGCAATCATGCAGGAAGCTGTCGGTAAAATGGAAAAATTAGAAATCCAAACGAAGGAAATTTCAAAATTAGTTGAAATAATTCAGCAAATTGCCGATCAGACAAATCTTCTTGCTTTAAATGCGGCCATTGAAGCGGCAAGGGCGGGAGAGCATGGCAAAGGATTTTCTGTTGTAGCAGATGAAGTAAGAAAACTTGCAGAACAGGTTTCAAAATCCGTTTCAGATATTGCAAACATTGTAGTTGGAATCCAACAGGAAAGTCATGATGTGGAAGCTTCTTTAAAATCTGGTTATTCCGAAGTTCAACAAGGTACCATTCAAATCAATTCAACGAACGATACCTTTATCCAAATTAAATCCTCAGTATCAGAAATGGTTGATAACATTCATGAAATTATTTCTCAACTATCTGAGAATGTATCTCGTGTACAACAAATGGACGAAACAATCGAGGAAATAGCGGCAATATCTGAAGAATCTGCAGCAGCATCAGAGGAAACTGCAGCCACTGCCAATGAATTCAGCCGTTCTATTGATGAAGTATCAAAAAATGCTTCAGATTTAGATGAGCTTGCTAATAAATTAACGACGTTAGTTGACAACTTTAAATTATAATTTTTATAAAGGTAGTTGGAATCAATGATTTCAGCTACTTTTTTCTTTGTGGGTGGAGAGACACCGTACCACAAATCTTTAATCCTTTAAATCTCTTCGTTTTTAATATTCAACAACCTAATAAAATGAATATCTCTTTCTCTAATTTTATTTTGAACCTCGTCATTTCCTTGATAAGTAAATAATCCATTTCCGGTTTTTGTACCAAATTGACCGTTGTCTACTTTTTCTTTAACAAATGGAGGGACTTTTTCCTCTTTTGATAGTAAAGGAGCAAGGTTTTCAACAACGCTTTTCCAAATATCCAGACCGCCAAAATCAGCAGTTTCAAGTGGACCAATAAATGCCCATCTGAATCCAGGACCAGCACTTACTGCTAAATCTATATCCTTTGCATCTGCTATTCCATTATCTAAAAGATAGAAAGCCTCTCGAACTAAAGCGGCTTGGAGACGATTTGCAATTAAACCGGGAATGCCCTTTTTTAAGACAACGGGCTTCTTACCAATCCCTTTTAAAATAGCAACCGTATGCTCAATAATTTCTTGAGCAATTTCCTCGCTCTTTACTACCTCAACAAGCGGAACTAAATGTGCAGGATTGAAAAAATGTGTAATGATCAGTCGGTCTTTCTTTTGAACACCTTCTGAAAGCTGTTTTATCGAGAAAGTCGAAGTATTAGAGGCAATAATAGCATCCTTGTCGACAATCTCTTCTAATTGCTTAAATAAATCGAACTTAACATTTAAGTTTTCAGAAACAGCTTCTGTTATAAATTTACTTCCACTTACCGCCTCTTCAAGATTGGTAGTCGTGAAAATATACTGTAATGTTTTTTCTTTCTCTGCTAGTGTAATTGCATTTTCTTGAAACAATAGATCTAAGTTGGTCGATATTTTATTTAACGCATCCTGTAAAATTTCTCCATTTATATCGTACAAATAAACATCAAAACCCGCTTGTGCATAGAGTTGAGTAATGCCATGTCCCATCGTTCCCGCACCTAGTACCGCCATTTTATTTACCAAAATCCCACTCCTAATCTACTATCTTTTTATAATTATATTATTTTCGATAATTTGCTATAACCTCAGTGGAAAACTAATGGTCATAATAAAAACCAAAATACCAATTATTTATAAAATTAGTGTAATATTGTAACGAATATATATTGCAATGTTAACTTTAAATAATCTGAGGGGGGAATTTTCATGGACTTAAAAGAAACACCTCAAGAAAAAAGAGAACGATTAAGAATGAACGAATTAAAAAACAATCCTACAGGTTCATTAAATGATGGATTAAATCAAGGAACAAACAGTAGCTTAGGTGATTTAGTAGGTATGGGCTGGAAGGGGACAGGGATATTAATTTTAGTGTTAGTTATAGGTTATGTAATCTACAGGTTGATTACAGGTTAGTGGATAAAGAACTAAAATGTAAGGTTTATCATAAACCCCAATCTATAGTTTTATAGATTGGGGTTAAATGTTGGGGGGAAATTCATTTATGAATTACCCTGGCTCGGAACTAAACTCTATAAAATCTGCGATTGTGTATTCCATTTCCACTTTTTCATTTTTACCGTTAACCCATGCTACTGTAATTTTTTCATCACTAAATACTTCCTTAATGTCATTATTGCTTAACCCTTTTGAATAAAAGACCGCTATTCGATTATACGTTGCAAAATTCCCCCTTTGATTGTCTTGTTCAGACCCATTTCCATTATCAAATCTTGCAATATCATCTATATTATTAAATATTTCCATTAAATCAGGGATATAAATCTCTCTTTCTTTCACTGAGTCATCATGCTTCATATGGAAATCTAATTTGAACAGTTTGTAATCATCAATTGCACCATCTTTATAATTTAGAATATTGTATTCATATTCACTTATTGGAGAAATTGTGGCTTCAATTTCAATGTCTGGTTCTGAGTCATTACAGAAAGCTAGAACTCCTATGATTAATAACACCACGAAAATAAAAACTAACTTTTTCATATTCATCTCCTTTAGCAAAGTGGAATTTTAGTGCTGTAATTGTTCAGCTTCCTTTCTTTTTTCCCAAAAACTTTATTATAAACTATATTAAATATAAATTACCTTTTATGTATAAATTTGTGTGTTTGTATTAATTTGAAGTGTAAAATAAGGATATTAAATAGCTTATAAATATGAGGAGTTGTTCGTATGAGGTACTGTCTAATATTGTTTTTTTGCTTATTTTTGATGGGATGTACTGTTACCAATAATGCTATAGCCGATACACCAGAGGAGGCCTTACGACTAATTGAATCGAAAGAACAAGATTATCCGAAGATTCTTTCTCTTATAAATTCGATTGAAATTAGTGATAAACAAGTTTTTTACGTTTATGAAGGCGAAGTTAATAGTAACAAAGAATGGTTTGTTGCAAATATAGAAAAAAATGATGATTCTAAGTGGTTTGTACGTGAATCGATAAATATAGGAATGCCAAATAGTGAAAATGAAAAATACGCAGCAGGTACAAATAGCTTCACAGCAGGGTTTAGTAGTGATTTACAAGAAATAAAAGATGACTGGAAAGTTGTTAATATTCCAAGTCATAATTATTTTGTTTGGATTGAATTACATGATTAGTTTCATTTACTGTTGGATTATTCTATTCATACTAGGGGGATAACATGTCTTACAATGCTATTTTATGTGCAATTATTGCAGGTTTTTTAACATTTATTTCGAATTCGGGTGAACCTTTAAACCCTATTTTAATCACTAATATTTTTCTAGGCTTAATAGCAGGGTTGCTGATGGATAGAAATCAAAAACATTCATAAATTTTGAGGAGGGGGAATCGCCATGACTATAAAAGTACTTTCTGCAAACAAAGATGACTATCTTGAGATAAATACAATTGTAAAGGAAGGGCAAGATGAGCATGCAGAGGCTTTGCCACAGATTTTTAAAAAAGTTGAGCCAGTCATGCCGATTTCTTATTTTTATGAACTAATAGAGAACCCTAACTGTGAAATATTAGTTGCTAAAAACGATGAAAGTATAGTTGGTTTTGCCGTTATGGAGCTCAAACACTCACCGCCATTTGAATCGATGGTACCGAGAAAGTTTGTATATATGAATGATTTTGGAGTGAAGGGACTCCATCAGAGACAAGGGATTGGAAGAGTGTTGTTCCAAGCATGCGTTAATTGGTCGAAGGAGATGGGAGCGGCATCTCTAGAATTGAATGTTTGGGAGTTCAATCGAAAAGCGACCTCATTTTATGAAAGCTTTGGCATGAATACTATCAGCAGACAGATGGTACTAAATCTTGAACAAGAATAAAAAGCATCTATGGATTCATCGCAAAAAGTGTCAGGACAAACCCAAACAGAAACGTCATGATTGCATATTCTACTATAGCGATGGTATGGAAGTGGGTATCAAAATGGTGAACAACCGAGGGAACAATAGAGAGCAGAATATTGAGCAAGACATAACTTTTGATTTTATCAGTGGGAGTTCTTCTGATCAAGTTGCTATTTTAGGCAATGTCATTGTTCTTTTAGGGGAATCCATTGTTGTTTATTCGCAAGTATTAGCTTCTCAAGAAAAAGCCCAAGCCTTGCAACGTTCATCCCAGGATACAAATAATGTGCAGCAACAACTAAACAGGATTTCTCATGAACTTGAGCAAATTAAAAAAATGCTAAAAAAAGCATTGTAACAAAAAACTAAGAACCTTGTGAAAAGGGGCTTGGTTTTTTTATTTTAAGCCGTGGAAACACCCGAACTAGATTATTCTTAACAAAGTATAATTAGAAACCGAACTTTATAATTTGGTGGGAACTAACCTCAGTAGTAGTATGAAATAATCATAAAAATAGATTAACATGCTGCAAAATTCCAAAAGTAATTATGAATTGATTTGGTTAAAGGGTTATATCCCAAAAAAGAATCAGTAAACCATTCATAATAAAAACTTTCAATTAAAAAACTTTATTTTAGAAGTTTACAAGATTAATAGAGAGGAGTACAATAATTTTCGCGAATCCATAATTTCATAATGGCCTAATCTCATTTAAATGAGAACGGAGGAACCAATCTTTTTGGGGTTAATTCTGCATTTGCAGAAGGGATGATTTAACTCTTTCGCCATCCTACCCGTCAGCTAACTTCGTCGGCTAATGCGAAGGAGGTCATAATAGACCGCCTAATTCAAGATGTCTTTTTGTTGTGATACAACAAGTGACTCTTGTTTTCAATGCGGTCTTTTTTATTTAGAAAAAAGAGTTCAGAGGGGAAACCATCTTATAGAAAAAATGATGTACAGAACCGAGGAGAGAACAATGAAAAATTTCAAAGACAATCTTAACCCCTCAAAAATTTTAGTGTTAGGATTCGTTATTATCATTATAGTCGGGGCTATTTTATTAAGTTTGCCGATTGCAACGGAAGATGGAAAGGGGTTAGCATTTTTAGACGCTTTGTTTACCTCTACATCAGCTACCTGTGTAACGGGACTTGTTGTAGTAGACACAGGGGACACCTTTTCAATGTTTGGTGAAATCGTCATCCTTATCCTTATTCAATTAGGGGGGATAGGTTTTATGACGTTTGCTACATTTTTATTTACGATATTAGGGAAAAAAATCTCTTTAAAAGAGAGATTGCTTTTAAAAGAAGCCTTTAACGCTTCTTCAACCTCAGGAATCGTAAAGCTAGTAAAAAGAATTTTAGTTTTTGCGCTATTAACAGAAGGTATAGGTGCTTTAATACTAGGTATTCGATTTTCGTTTGAAATGCCAATCGGTCAAGCAATCTATTATGGAATATTCCACTCAATCTCACTTTTTAATAATGCAGGGTTTGATTTGATGGGAGATTTCCGAGGCTTAACTGGTTATGTTAATGACCCAACTGTGGTGTTAACAGTCTGTATGTTAATCGTAATCGGTGGTCTCGGGTTTATTGTGATAAATGAATTATATGAATATCGGGAAACACGTAAAGTTTCCCTTCATACAAAGGTTGTTTTATTAACAACTGTTATTTTAATTCTTGGTGCAACGATTTTTATTTACCTTTTTGAGTATGGAAACGATAAAACATTAGGTCCTCTATCCGTAGTAGAAAAGGGACTTGCGGCATTGTTCCATGGTGTAACGCCAAGAACAGCAGGTGCAAATACATTATCAATGGGAGAGTTAACTCATGCAACTTTATTTTTAACTATTTTTCTAATGTTTATCGGGGGAGGTTCAGGTTCCACAGCTGGAGGTATTAAAGTAACGACCTTTGCGGTTTTAATGGCAACTGTATTATCTCAATTAAAAGGAAAACAAGATGTAGTGCTCTTTAAGCGTCGTATTGTAATTGATACGATTTTAAAAGTACTCACAGTCGTGATAAGTGGAATTATGGTTGTGGTAATTGTCACCTTTTTACTCAGTATTACTGAAAAAGGGCATGAATTTATAATGTATTTGTTTGAAGCTACATCAGCTTTCGGAACGGTAGGTCTATCGATTGGCTTAACACCAGAGCTATCAGCAATAGGTCGAATTCTAATCATTATTACGATGTTCATTGGAAGATTAGGTCCTTTAACACTAGGATTTGCGATTGCAAATAGAAAGAAACAAGAAGGTTTTCAACATCCAAAAGGAAATATCATGATTGGTTAATATAGGAGGGGAAAGAATGGCAAAAAAATCATATGCTGTGATTGGATTAGGACGATTTGGAACGAGTGTTGCTAGAAGATTACATGAAGCAGGGCAAGAAGTTCTAGGTATAGATATTAATGAAGAAAAAGTAGAAGCTTCGGATATGTATTTTACCCATGCAGTTATTGCAGACTCAACAGAAGAAAAGGCACTAAATTCAGTAGGAATCAAAAACTTCGATTGTGTAATCGTAGCAATTGGAAACGATATTCAGTCAAGTATCTTAACGGTAATGTTACTTAAAAATTTAGGGGTAAAGAACATTATTGCTAAAGCTTTAGGAAAAAGACATGGGCAGGTTTTAGAATCCATTGGGGTTGAATGGATTATATATCCTGAACGAGATATGGGGGAACGTGTTGCGAATCAATTGCTATCTCCAAATATGCTTAATTATATTGAACTATCAAAAGATTACAATATAGAAGAAATCATTCTTCCATCCAAAATGGCAGGAAAAAATCTTCGAGAGCTAAATATTCGAGCAAAATATAATGTCAGTGTGATAGCAATAATGAGAAACGGCAATGTTATTGTTTCTCCTTCACCGGAAGAATTGCTTCAAGAAGGAGATATTTTAGTAACAATCGGGAACAGAAGTGATCTAGCATTATTCGCAAGTTTAAAATAAGTATATAAAATTAAATGGTATTTATCCAAAAAGGATAAATGCCATTTATTATTTTCATCACCAGTTCTATTTTCTATTTTCTTTCAATAATCTTTACATGATATTCTTTCTAATGGATGCAATCAAGAATGTGAAGGAAAACCAATTGAAAATACATAAAAAGGTGATGGCAATTAAATTATTAAAAAGTGTCCTGCTGATGATTTTTGGATTTATTACATTAGCTTTAGGTGTTTTAGGGATTATTATTCCGGTTTTACCCGGATTACCTTTTCTCCTAATTGCTGGATTTTGTTTTACGAAAAGCTCAAAGCGTCTCGATAGATGGTTCAAAAGAACACCATTCTATAAAAAATATGTTCGAGCATTCCTTTCAAAGAGGGGGATGACACGTAAGGAAAAAATCCGAATTAACCTTATTGCAGATTTCTTTATTATCCTTTCTGTCATTTATGTAGATATCTTACTAGTAAAATTTCTTTTGATTATAATGGCATTCTATAAACATTATTATTTTATCTATAAAATCAAAACTCTCAAGCCTTTAAGGCAATAAAAAGCTTTGAATATTTTGAGGAGCTAAAGCGAATTTAGCCCCTTGATTTGGTAAAAATTCCTGAGTAAAAAAGCTATCCTCGAGTTAAAAAACTTTGGAATAGCTTTTTTACATTATTTCAATGGAACATTTTGTCTACACGTTGAATTACCTCGTCAGCAGATAGACCGCGAGCATCAATCACTGATCCTTCAGTTACAACGTTGCTGATACCCATTACATCTTCATCTGTTCCTGTAATTACGCATGCATCACATTTTTTTGCATCTTCCTCACTGCGAAGTTGAACGACTTCATAGCCTTTTGCCTGTAATGCTGCTTCAACGTTGGATAAAGATTGCTCTACACCGATTACTCTTGACATGATACTTCCACCTCCTATATGTAATATAGACTCTCGGCATTCGCCGAGCTTTGTGGTTCAAGGATTTTCCTC
>NZ_JPVQ01000121.1 GCF_000772965.1 Ureibacillus massiliensis 4400831 = CIP 108448 = CCUG 49529
GTCGACTGATCAATATAGTTGGCACCTAGCCCATTACTTAAAGAAACAATTACATAGGGTTTTGCCTCATGTTCAAACAGCGATTTATATGTTAAATGCACGAAAAGTAGCTCGTTTTAAAAAGGGGTATGATACGTTACCGAAAAACGACCGAGTGGACGCCTGGGTAATTGCGGATCATCTACGCTTTGGACGATTGCCACATGAAATGCAAGAAACCCTTATTTACGATGCCTTGCGTCGTTTGACACGCACAAGATTCCATTTAACACATGAAATTGCGCGTAATAAAACATACATGTTAAATCAGCTTTACTTAAAATTTAGTGGCCTACGCCAAGACAACCCGTTCTCTGATACATTTGGTGCGACAAGTGTCGCTGTAATCGAAGAACTAGATCCAGAGATTATCGCGGAAATGCCATTAGAAGAACTCGTTGAGTTCCTACAAGAGAAAGGCAAAAACCGCTTTGCAGAGCCAGAAGAGATCGCGAACTATCTCAAAAAACTTGCTCGTAACTCTTATCGATTAGATAAGGTGATGGCTGATCCAGTCAACTTATCCTTATCAGTGATTTTAAGTACAATTCAGCACATGGAAAGCCAAGTAAAGCGTTTAGATAAAGAGATCGAACGCATGATGAAAGGCATTCCTCAAACATTAACATCGGTAAAAGGCATCGGTCCCGTGTACGCAGCGGGTTTAATCGCAGAGATTGGTGATATTCATCGTTTTAATGACCATCACGCTTTAGCGAAATACGCAGGTTTAGTATGGACACAGTATCAGTCAGGCGAATATGAAGCTGAAGACACTCATCGCGAGCGAACCGGAAATAAATATTTACGCTATTATCTTGTTCAAGCATCAGACGCCATACGAAAACATGACACCGAATATAAAGCCTTTT
>NZ_JPVQ01000122.1 GCF_000772965.1 Ureibacillus massiliensis 4400831 = CIP 108448 = CCUG 49529
CTTTGCCTTCTACATGGCCTTTTTCATTCCCTTTGCGTGGATTACACACTTGAACCTTAAAGCCATAATATTGCTGAAAATGTCGAAAGGCATCCGTTAATTGTGCTTCTGAATCGCCTTTTCTCACTTTCTTCACCGCAGGTGTTAGATTATCAATTCGAATACTTAGAGGAACGCCTCCAGCCTGTTTAAATAACGCTTGTAATCCGCCTAAAAAGCATTCTAAATTTTCACTTGGCATTGGTACGGCAAAGGCTGTGTTACTTGATGGAAAGGACATGATTAATGCATGTACATCCAATATTTCACCATCATGAACGGCCTCCATGATACCGAAGTCTACCTGTGCTTCTCCTTCTGGATGTTCTAAACGTTCATATCCTTGATCTACCTCATCTTCTTGTGAGGCTTTCCATTCTTGAATAAAATTACACACCGTTCTGTAAGAACCCTGGAATCCTTCTTTTACTAGGTCTTCAAATATTTTTTTATTTTTACGGCGTAATTTTTTCTTCAGCTTTAAATCTTCTTCTAACCAATCAATGACCATTTCTCCCCATTTTTCATCATACATCATGCCTTTTTTCAAATAGGTTTTCTCTTGAGGGAGCTGATCTCCATCGCCGTATTTCTTAGCGGTGCGCCAATTAACTTGCATTGTTTTTGCGATTTCTGTAATCGATAATCCTTTTTCATTTCGTAATGTTTTGATACAATTAACTTCAGACATTGTTAGCATCCTTTCTTTCCTCCCTGTTTCGGCTTCAACACCTAAAACAGTAGAGGGACTTGGGGTGGCTGGCAAGTCTTTTTTTTATGCACAAAAATAGTGCAGGACTCTGTACAAATTCTTTGCACTAGTCTGCACTTTTATTTTGCAATAAACA
>NZ_JPVQ01000123.1 GCF_000772965.1 Ureibacillus massiliensis 4400831 = CIP 108448 = CCUG 49529
CTTTTTAGCCCCCTTAAATATTTAGACACGAAAATAGTTTTTCTTTAAACTAAATTCAAAGTTTATCTCTTATAGGGAGGTGAAAACCTATGTCTAAAAAAATTGATGTAATAGAAGATGTAAAAAAGAAATATGTCCGTATGGCTTTAGAAACGGGTAAAATTTCTACCACTGCAAGGAAAGCTGGTATTTCAAGATCTACTTTCTATAAATGGATCGATCAGTATAAAGATGAGATCCAAGATTCTATGGATCAAGAAGGAATAGTATCCTTATCAGATGATCCAACAAAAGAAGAACTAATGGCTAAATACGAACAAGCAATGAAATTATTAGGTGAAAAAGAGCTTGAAGTAGCCATGTTAAAAAACATCTTAAAAAAAAACGAATATCAGTAATAAGGCTATTAGATGAAGCAAGGCTCTGGGTTGAAGAAGGTTTTTCTATAAAACATACTATGAATGCTTTAGAGTTATCCCGTTCATTGTTTTACTACCATGAAAACAAAGATAATAAAGCAAAAGAGTCAACCAAAAGAGGTCGCCCATCACCCGGATTTTCTGTTAACGAAAAAGGTCATATAATTCCAGATGAACAAATAGAAGAGTTCTTAATGGAAGCTGTGGAGTCCGAACAAGGAGTATACGGATACCGAAAGTTAACAGAACATTTACGTAAAGAGCACAAATTGATCATTAACCCTAAAAAAGTCTATCGACTTTGCGATAAATTAGATATTCTTTTACCTAAGAGAAATAACGTGTCACCGTATCCAAGAAACCTAGCAAAGCAACACGTTATTACAGCTCCAAACCAACTATGGCAATTGGATGTCAAATATGGCTCGATTGAGG
>NZ_JPVQ01000124.1 GCF_000772965.1 Ureibacillus massiliensis 4400831 = CIP 108448 = CCUG 49529
AATGGAATCAAGTTGTACGAATCCGTTCAATAAAGGCAAAAACATTTAAAGAAGCAGCTGAAGTACTTGGTACATCAAGCTCAACAGTGATTCGTCGCTTTAAAGAAGTAGTAAAGGAACAATTAAATGAAGGGGTTCATTTACCAAAATGTATCGCGATTGATGAATATAAAGCAGATACCGATGCGGGAACTTATCAATTAATTATTGCCAATGCGGAAACACATGAACCAATTGATATTTTACCAAATCGTAGAAAAGAAACCATTAAGGATTACTTGATGAAATACGGTGCAGATGTAGAAATTGTGGTTATGGACATGAATCCAAGCTTTAAAGCAGCAGTTAGGAAGGCGTTAAATCGCCCGATTATTATTGCGGATCGCTTTCATTATTGTCGTTATATTTACTGGGCACTAGATGAAGTACGTCGAAATGTTCAAAAAGAATGGCATGCATATGATCGAAAGAAATGTAAGAAAATGCGTCATGTACTATATAAACGATTTGATAAGTTAACAGAAACGAATCGTTGGTACTTAAATCGTTACATAGGAATGTCGAAGGAACTAAAGCAAGCCTATGAATTAAAAGAAGCTTACTGCGAATGGTTTGATTGGGCAAAAACTTCAAATGATTTGATAGAAATAAAAAAAAGATTAGAAGCCTTTTACCGAAAGGTAGAAAAAGCAAATATTCCGGCATTTTTAAAGGCCATTCAAACGCTAAAAAATTGGCAAGTTGAAATTTTAAATAGTTTAAGTTTTGGATATTCAAATG
>NZ_JPVQ01000125.1 GCF_000772965.1 Ureibacillus massiliensis 4400831 = CIP 108448 = CCUG 49529
CCCTTTTAAATTCAAAGAAGGGAGACCGTTACCCTGCAAAGGACTCTGTTTATCGTTTCATGAATCATTCCAAGTTTGCATGGCGTCGCTTTTTAACGTATTTAAGTGTGCATGCCATTCAAAAGGTCGATCAACTGACGGATGTAACGCGTCCAAAAGTGTTGATCATTGACGATTCTATGTTTGATCGGAATCGGAGTAAAAAGGTAGAACTTCTTGCGCGTTGTATGGATCATTCATCTTTAACGAAACGCTTCTATAAAGGGTTTCGTATGCTTACTTTGGGTTGGTCGGATGGCTTTACATTTATGCCACTTGACTTCACGTTACTGAGTTCAAAAAATGCACAAATTAATGGGATTTCCGAGAATATTGACAAGCGTTCTTCCGGCTATAAACGACGTGTAGAAGCGTTGGAATCTGCTCCTACCGTTATTCCCAGTATGCTTGAAAGAGCATTACAAGCAGGTGTTTCCGCTGATTATGTGTTAATGGATACATGGTTTACGCAACAACCTCTTATTCAATCCATCGTTGAACTCGGTCTTGACGTCATTGGCATGGTGAAGGCAACGAATCAACGCTATTTGGTGAACGATCAAAGGCTATCTCTGAAAGAACTATACAAAGTTGCCACACCTGTTTCTGGCAAGAAAGGCATCATGCGATCGATTCAAACTACTATGGCAAATGGCATTCAAGTAAAGGTCGTGTTTATTCAAAACCGCAATAAAAAGAGCGAATGGCTTGCGATTCTCAGCA
>NZ_JPVQ01000126.1 GCF_000772965.1 Ureibacillus massiliensis 4400831 = CIP 108448 = CCUG 49529
AATCGAGTAGGAGGCTAGCCATTAATTGGCTAGCCGACCTCTCACACCACCGTACGTACGGTTCCGTATACGGCGGTTCAAAAGTTTTATGGTTTATCAATGATAAGGACAATGCTTTTTAAGTTGTGTTTTGCCCAATATTTATTATCTAGTGCTTTATTTATAATGGGGTTATTTGAGGAATGCCAGTAACCTTTTCTGGTATTTGCCATTTTATAGGCATCATTTGAGTTGATTCCTAGTTTCATGAGATTTCGGTACTTTGTCCCGATTCTTTTCCATTCTTTCCAGCGACATGCTCGGAGCCTACGACGAATATGTTTATCCATTTCTCTTGCGTACGTCTTGATATCACCTATCTTGAAGTAATTAGACCATCCTTGTATTAAATAGTTTAACTTTCGGATACGGTCTTCCATTTTAATACTCCAGTTACGATTCGTTAAGCGACGAATTTTCTCTTCGAATTTCTTTTTGCTTTTCTTTGGCACGAATACTCTCGTTTGTTTGTGTTTGTAGAAACTCACGCCTAAGAATATCCGTGCGCTCGGCTTTCCCACAGCGGATTTTTCCTCATTTACTTTTAGTTTTAATTTCTTTTCAATGAATGAAGTCATTCCTGCTTTAATTCGTTCTCCCGCTTTTAAGCTTTTAACGTAGATATTACAATCATCGGCGTAACGGACAAACCTGTGTCCTCGTTTTTCGAGTTCCTTGTCTAGTTCATGTAGGAGAATATTACT
>NZ_JPVQ01000127.1 GCF_000772965.1 Ureibacillus massiliensis 4400831 = CIP 108448 = CCUG 49529
GAGAACTACCTATTACAGATAACTATGTAACGCCTCCGTCGTATAAAAAACGAAAAGTCAATAAACGCGTATTAACACCTACGGTGATGAAACGTATTCGAAAAATGTTAAAAGATAATGAATATAAACGGCAACATCAGATGCACAAGCAACAACTAAAAATGATTGATATTCATGAAAAGTTGCTAGATGAAGGTTTCGAAATTAGTTATACCACTGTTAGAAATTTTGTAAATAGTGAGGAGAAACGTCAAAAAGAAGTTTTTATTCGTCAAAAGGCAACTGCTGGTCATGAGATTGTATTTGACTGGGGAGAAGTAAAATTAATCATTGATCAAACATTACATTCCCTTTCAATGGCGGTCTTTACCCTACCATATAGTAATGAAAGAATTGCATATTTATATGAATCTGAAACAATGGTGTGTGTTCAAGATGCTCATGTGAAATGTATTAACTATTTAGGCTTTGTACCAGAGGTTTTTACGTACGATAATATGCGGACAGTCGTAAAGAACTTTATTGGGACTGAACGTGAGATTACCGATGGTATGAAAAATCTATCGATGCATTATCATTTTAAAATACGACTATGTGAACCGAGAAAAGGAAATCAGAAGGGGCATGTAGAGCGAAGTGTAGAATACATCCGCCGGAAAGCATTTGCCCATCGAGATACGTTTACAAGTCTAGAAGAAGCTCAGGCTTATCTAACAGAAATCATCATGAAATTAAACTC
>NZ_JPVQ01000129.1 GCF_000772965.1 Ureibacillus massiliensis 4400831 = CIP 108448 = CCUG 49529
GGTGAAAGTAAAAGCGAGTGCGGAAAAAATTCTTATTTTTAGTGAAAATGCCTGTATCGCGACACATAAACGAAGTTGGCAGATCCATCAATGGATTATGGATATTTATCATTACTTACGTACATTTGAAAAGAAAAAAGGTGCATTGGCTCAAAGTGAATGTTTGAGTCAAGCACCAACAAAAATAAAAAATTTATACAAAGATTATTATATTGGAAATGAGCGAGATTTTCTAGAGTTACTTATTTATTTAAAAGAACATAACAATCTAGAAAAAGTCTTAGCAGCGATTGAACAACTTATGAAGAACCCTATGGTTCAAATATCAACAGATAAGATTATTTTCTTAGCTAGTCAAGGCGAACACGTTCATAAAACTGTACATTCCAAAAATGAGGTCACCACCCAATCTCTAGAAAATCTTTCAGCCATTACAGCATTATTTGAAACGAAAAAGACAGGGGTGCTTCATTAATGGATAAGAGACAAGAAATGATTGAAATGTGTAAAGAACTTCGATTACCAAGTATTCGGGCATTTATTCAAGAAGATGATATGTGGAAACAACATCAGACAGCAGAGGATTTTTTATATCATGCACTGGTACAAGAGATGCAAGATCGAGAAGTACGAGCAAAAGCGAATCGGATTCGTTCAGCAAATTTCCCTGAAAAGAAACTATTAACTGAATTAGAGACTGAGAGATTACCGCAAAATGCGGCCTCTCGCCTCCC
>NZ_JPVQ01000130.1 GCF_000772965.1 Ureibacillus massiliensis 4400831 = CIP 108448 = CCUG 49529
CCTCCGTTCCTTTTGGCGATAAGGCGTCATAGTCTGTCCAATTCACACCGTAAGGGTGTTCTGTTTCTTCTGCCTCACGGCCAATATAGCTATAAAAATTTTGCCCAATATCATTCATATCATGTGTAAGTAAAAGCGTTAGTAATTCGTTAATCCGTTGCTTTCTTAATGCCAGCGAAGGTACGGTTAAATACTCTTTAATACGCGCTGGTAGATACGGTGTGTAACGAGAATGACCTACGACACGTGGTTTTTTCAACCAATCCTTTAAAATATCTTGCCACGGAATAAAACGACGTTTTTTCATATAAGGTCGGGCATCTGATAATAATATCTCACCGTCATTTGTGATGACTTTATACGAATCCCAGTACGTCACACAAGAGAGCTGCACGTAATTTTTCGCTTTCGGTACATGAATCAAATGCCCATCCAGCTTGAATTCGTTATATTTATTAAACTTAATTGAAAATTGCTTAAATACAGGATAAGGTTCTTCAGGTAACTTGATTAATTGCTTTTGCTCCTGCTGCCATAGCTCATCAATTAGCACCTCTTTTTTATAATGAACACGTTGGCGGTCAGCTATTAATTGTTGTTCTAATTGATTGGTTAAGTCTTCAAAATCCTTTATGACTGGCGGTAAGCTAAAGAAGTTATAACGAACATATCCC
>NZ_JPVQ01000131.1 GCF_000772965.1 Ureibacillus massiliensis 4400831 = CIP 108448 = CCUG 49529
ATGTACATTCAGAAACAATTGTAGCCTGTGTTATTAAGGGGAATCGTGAGGACGACCTGTATACAGAAATCGAGACATTTCCAACACTTACAAAAGATTTGTTTCGACTTTTAAAATGGTTAGAGGGGCATGAAGTTACACACATTGCAATGGAAAGTACGGGTGTGTATTGGAAACCTGTTTTTAACATTTTAGAGGATTTCTTTGATATCACCTTAGCGAATGCACAACGGATTAAAAATGTACCTGGAAGAAAAACAGATGTTTCAGATGCAGAATGGATAGCGAAGTTATTACGTCATGGTTTGATTGAAAAGAGCTTTGTTCCCCCTGTAGATATTCGTGAACTAAGAGATTTAACAAGACTGCGTAAAAAGTGGATTAGTCACTTGGTTTCAGAGAAGAATCGAATACAAAAGGTATTAGAAAGTTCAAATGTTAAACTAAGTACAGTTATCTCAGATGTATTCGGTGTATCAGGTCGAAAACTATTAAATCGATTAATTGAACAAGGCTATGTCGATGAAGTAGATGTGGAAAAAGATATTCATGGAAAGTTGATTCCGAAAAAACAACGGATTACAGATTCTCTATTTGGAACAATTAATGAACATCAAATCTTCCTAATTCGTCAATCTTGGCAACATATTC
>NZ_JPVQ01000014.1 GCF_000772965.1 Ureibacillus massiliensis 4400831 = CIP 108448 = CCUG 49529
AAAAGTTATCCACAAAGCGAAATTTTATAATTTCCTTAACAATAAAAAAGCCTAACCATGCTCGGTTAGGCTCACATTATTTTTATTCAGATTATAATTTAACAACTAATAATGCCAATATAAAGAATATTACTGCAAGAACAATCGTTAATCTATGTAAAACTAAATCCATACCTCTTGCTTTTTGCTTTCCAAAAAGTTGCTCAGCTCCACCAGAGATGGCCCCTGATAATCCCGAACTTTTACTTGATTGCAATAATACAACTGCAATTAGTGCTAAGCTGTCGATTAGTAATAATGTTAAGAATAGTGTGTGCATATACTCCACCTCCTGAAATAGAAACTTCACAACAAAATATAGTATACCAAAAGTAGGCTACATTGACAATGTTCAAAGCAAATAATCAATTGGATAGCAATAATTTAAGTATTTCACTTGATTAGATTTTTATTAAGGGAATTTTTATAATTTGGCATTTTCACTATTTTAACAGTATTAATTGTCTATAATTATCTACAATTGACTTTGTCATGTAAAATAGTCTGTTAATTTTTCTGAATTTTGTTGTAATTCTGAATCTACTTAACTATAATAATACAAAAATATATATAGGAAAGAGGTAACACAATAATGGGAGCTTTACAGAAAATCGGGAAATTTGCGGGGGATACATTTGCCCTATGGGTATTACTAGCTGCAGGACTAGCGATGTGGATTCCAGAAAACTTTACGTGGCTTAGTGCATATATTACTCCTTTACTTGGTATTGTTATGTTTGGTATGGGGATGACTTTAAAATTGAATGACTTTAAATTAGTCGTTAAATACCCAAAAGGTGTAATTCTTGGTGTTCTAGCGCAATTCATCATTATGCCATTACTTGCATTTGGATTAGCAGTTGCTTTCCAACTACCACCTGAGCTTGCTGTTGGTGTAATTTTAGTAGGTTGTTGTCCTGGTGGAACGTCATCAAACGTTATGACATTACTTTCAAAAGGGAATGTGGCATTATCTGTAACGATCACTTCTTTCACTACTTTATTAGCACCAATCATGACACCTGCATTAATCTATTTATTAGCAAGTGCATGGCTACCTGTAGACTTCATGGCAATGTTAATGTCTGTTGTTCAAGTTATTTTAGTACCAATTGTATTAGGTTTCATCGCGCAAGTATTATTTAAACCAATTGTTGCAAAAAGTATTGATATTCTTCCAGTTGTATCGGTTATAGCAATCGTTTTAATCGTAGCAGCTGTAGTTAGTGGTAGCCGCGATCGTATCATCGAATCAGGTTTATTCATTTTAGCTATCGTTGTTCTTCATAATGGTCTTGGCTATTTAGTCGGCTATGGCGTAGGTAGATTATTTAATTTAAAATATGAAGACAAAAAAGCAGTAGCCATTGAAGTGGGTATGCAAAACTCTGGCTTAGGTGCTTCATTAGCAACTGCACACTTTGAACCAATCACGGCTGTTCCTAGTGCGATTTTTAGCTTCTGGCACAATATTTCAGGGCCGATTCTTTCAACATATTGGTCTGCTAAAGCAAGTCGAATGGGAAGTAATAAGGATCAGGATGATGACGTGGATTCTGATTCAAATTCAAATGTGGACGAAGCTGCGGTTGAAGTTACTAGTTCGAAATAAAGATTTCATGTTTAATTGTTTTTTCTTTAACTGTTCCAAAATAATATTTTGGGGCAGTTTTTATTTTTTTCTTTAAATTCCTTTTTGTGGATATTATTATTCTATTTGAGGAGGTGAAACATTGTTATTGCTTGAACGAGAAAAGTCGAAGTCACTCATCGTGGCAGATGCGCTATTACGTCGACTTGAAACAAGTGATGACGACTACCCTTACTTTTACGAGGTCTCAAAACGTCTACATGCTGGGTTCGAAGGTGAAAAAATGGTTGATCGACATTGGTTCGAAATGACCAATCTCGAAAAACACAGTCTCTTTTTCAATTATGAACTTATGAATGAATTTGGATTTCCCCACCAAATTGACACACTTCTCCTCACTCCGAAATTTCTTTTCATCCTGGATATTAAACATATGAGTGGCCGTGTTGATTATGAAGAAGAGAAAAATCAATTTATTCGTACCCGACAAGATGGCGTTATTGAAAGTTTTTCAGATCCCGTAGCTCAAGTTTTGCGTCATGGGCAATATTTTGAAAGACTTTTCACCAATTTGCAAATTACATTACCTATTGAATATGCAATTGTCTTTTCAAATCCTTCTACAATCATTGGACAAGTTCCGAAGAGTGTTCCCTTCTTCCATACAAGCGGTCTACGATTTCATGTTTCAAAATTACTATCAAAGCATTCACCTGTCCTGACCGAGAAAAGCTTAAATAAACTATCTAAGTTATTGTTGTCTTCTTTAAAAAGAAAGGATACAAAACCAGCTATCAGCATAGATCGCATTAAAAAGGGCGTGTTATGTGAAGCATGTAATTATCAAGTTCAAATGATTTATAAAAACAGAACTTGGTGCTGTCCAAAATGTGGCGTTCAAAACAAAAAGGCTTTTTATCAAGCATTAGATGACTATCGAATCCTCATTAACGATCGCATTAAAAACAACGAGTTTCGTGACTTTTTTGAAATTGATTCTATGCAAATTGCTTCCAAAATTTTATCGCGGTTGGGGTTAGTAGCTGTAGGAGATAAAAAAGGGCGATACTATATCATTCCAGAAAATATTGCAAGTAGGATTTGATGTTAGGATAAGAACCATTCTTGATTGGGTGGTTCTTTTTTATTTTTGGTGTGATTGTGATTGTGATTGAGGTTGGGGTTATGCAGGGGGAGTCGAACTCTTTTCGGCTTTTGTCTATTATCTGCTTCCGTTTGTCTATTATCCCACTGCTTTTGTCTATTATCTCGAGCTCGCTTCTGCTCTTGTCTATTATCCACTCCTGTTTGTCTATTATCCCGCCACTTTTGTCTATTATCTTAAAGCCGCTTCTGCTCTTGTCTATTATCCACTCCTGTTTGTCTATTATCTGCCCTAGTTTGTCTATTATCCCGCCACTTTTGTCTATTATCTCGAACTCACTTCCGCCCTTGTCTATTATTCGTCGCCGTTTGTCTGTTATCTGCCCCAGTTTGTCTATTATCCCGCCACTTTTGTCTATTATCTTAAAGCCGCTTCCGCCCTTGTCTATTATTCGTCGCCGTTTGTCTATTATCTGCCCCAGTTTGTCTATTATCTCGAACTCTCTTCCACTCTTGTCTATTACAGATCTAGAATTCTCTAAATCCGGAAGCTCTTTCTACTTCCGCTTATGATCCAGAATTACTCGCTTCTCAAAAGCATAAAAAAACCGGGCTCCGCTACGGAACCCGATTTCGAAAACTTACTTATTTTAAATTATAGAAAGATTTTAATCCAAGATATTGAGCTGTTGCGCTTAGTTGATCTTCGATGCGTAATAATTGGTTATATTTCGCAACGCGGTCAGTACGAGATGGAGCACCTGTTTTAATTTGGCCTGCATTTGTAGCGACAGCGATATCAGCAATTGTTGAATCTTCTGACTCACCTGAACGGTGGGAGATGACAGCAGTATAGCCTGCACGTTTCGCCATTTCGATTGCATCTAATGTTTCAGTTAGAGTACCAATTTGGTTTACTTTGATAAGGATTGAATTACCAACGCCTTGCTCAATCCCTTGAGCTAATTTGTTTGTATTTGTAACGAATAGGTCGTCACCTACTAATTGAACGCGTTTACCAATACGTTCAGTTAATAATTTGTGACCTGCCCAGTCATTTTCATCTAAACCATCTTCAATAGAGATAATTGGGTATTTTGAAGTTAGCTCATCATACCAAGCAACCATTTCTTCTGATGTTTTCACAACACCTTCACCTGATAAATGATATTTGCCGTCTTCTTTGTTGTAAAGTTCAGAAGATGCTACATCCAGTGCAATACGTACTTCTTCACCAGCTTTATAGCCAGCTTTTTCGATGGCTTCAAGAATCACTGTAATAGCTTCTTCGTTAGAACCAAGGTTTGGTGCAAAACCACCTTCGTCACCTACAGCAGTGTTATAGCCTTTCTCTTTTAAAACTGCTTTTAAATTATGGAAGATTTCAGCACCCATACGTAATGCGTGACGGAAAGACTCAGCACCTACAGGCATGACCATGAATTCTTGAATATCAACATTATTATCTGCGTGTGCACCACCATTTAGAATGTTCATCATTGGAACTGGTAGTTGTTTTGCATTTACGCCTCCAAGGTATTGGTATAAAGGAATATCTAAGTAATCTGCTGCTGCATGGGCAACTGCTAAAGATACACCTAGAATTGCATTAGCACCTAGTTTCCCTTTGTTTTCAGTTCCATCAAGCTCGATTAATGCTTTATCAATAACTACTTGATCAAGAACAGAATAGTTGCCTTCTAGTTCTTCAGCGATAATTGTGTTTACATTTTCTACTGCGTTTAATACACCTTTACCAAGATAACGAGATTTATCGCCATCGCGTAGCTCTACAGCTTCATATTCGCCAGTTGATGCTCCTGATGGAACAATCGCACGACCGAATGCACCTGACTCTGTAAATACTTCAACTTCAACAGTTGGGTTACCGCGTGAATCTAAAACTTCTCTAGCATAAACTTGTGTAATAAATGGCATGATGATCCAATCTCCTTTTAGTTTGATTTCTCAAATTCAAATAATGGTTTACCTGTCATTTCCTGTGGTTGATTTAGTCCTAATAATTTTAACATAGTCGGAGCTAAGTCAGCTAAAATGCCTCCATCGCGCATTTCGATGTTCTGTTTTGTAACAATTACAGGAACAGGATTTGTTGTATGTGCTGTCATAGGTTCACCTTCTAAAGTAACTACTTCATCAGAGTTACCATGATCAGCAGTGATAATTGCAGCGCCACCTTTTTCTAAAATCGTGTCTACAACTTTACCCAAACATTCATCAACAGCTTCAATTGCTTTTATCGTTGGTTCAAGCATACCGCTATGGCCAACCATATCAGGATTTGCAAAGTTTAATAGTATTGCATCAAATTTATCAGCTTGTATCTCACTTACTAGCGCTTCTGTTACTTCATAAGCACTCATTTCTGGTTTTAAATCGTATGTAGCTACTTTGGGAGAAGGAATTAAGATTCGCTCTTCTCCAGGGAATTTCTCCTCACGTCCTCCACTCATAAAGAAGGTTACATGTGGGTATTTTTCAGTTTCGGCTATACGAAGCTGTGTTAATCCGTTTCTTGCAATCACTTCACCGACAGTATTGACTAAATCAATATTTTCAAACGCTACAAGTGCATTTACATCAGCACTGTAATGTGTAAAAGAAACAAATTTTAAATTTTGTGGGTGCTTTTCTGAAAGTTTAAACCCAACAAAAGAATCATTTGTAAAGACAGTAGACAATTGAATTGCTCGGTCTGGTCGGAAGTTAAAGAATATAACCGCGTCATTCGAATCAATTGTAGCTACCGGACTACCTTCTTCCGTTACAACAAAAGGAACGACAAATTCATCATACACTTCACGACTGTATGAATTTTCAATACCAAGCTTTGCACTTGGAGCCGTTTGTCCGATTCCATCAACTAATGCATTATAAGATAAATGCACACGATCCCAACGTTTATCGCGATCCATCGAATAGTAACGACCATGAATTGATGCAAATTTCCCTACACCAATTTCATTCATTTGTTTCTCTGTTTCTTCTATGTAGCCAAGTGCTGTTGTAGGACCGACATCGCGACCATCCAAGAAGCCATGTACATATACTTCCTCAACTCCATGTTGTTTTGCTAACTTTAGGAGTGCAAAGAGATGTTCATAATGACTGTGAACGCCACCATCTGATAATAATCCCATCAGATGTAGCTTTGAATTATTTGCTTTCACATGTTCAATCGCTTCAATAAATTTCTCGTTTTTAAAGAAATCCCCTTCACGAATGGACTTGTGAATTCTTGTTAAACTTTGATAAACAATTCGGCCAGCACCGATATTTAAATGGCCTACCTCAGAATTTCCCATTTGTTCATCAGGTAGACCAACCGCTTCACCACTCGCTATTAGAGTTGAGTGTGGAAACTGGTTCCAATAACGATCAAAGTTTGGCTTTGAGCTTTGTGCTACCGCATTTCCGAATACTTCATCACGAAATGCAAAGCCGTCTAGAATAATTAATGCAACTGGTTGTTTTGGCATTTTACATTGCCGCCTCCAATAATTTCAAATAGGAATCCACTTGTAAACTTGCACCACCTACAAGTGCTCCATCAATATGTTCTTTTGAAAGTAATTCTTTAATATTTTCTGGTTTCACACTGCCACCATATTGAATACGAATTTTTTCAGAAGTATCACGTCCATATAGTTCTTCCACCACGTTTCGAATTGCTCCACATACTGTATTCGCATCATCAGCAGTTGCTGTTTTACCAGTACCGATTGCCCAAATTGGTTCGTAAGCAATGACCATATGTTCCACTTCTTCTACTGTAAATCCATCAAGAGCAGCTTTTACTTGCTTCTCTACTTTTTGCTCTGTTTGGTTTGCTTCACGTTCTTCCAATGTTTCTCCACAGCAAATAATTGGAACGATTCCATGATTCATCGCAGCACGCACTTTTTTATTTACTGCTTCGTCTGTTTCGTTAAAATATTCTCTACGTTCTGAATGCCCGATAATGACATAATCAACATTTACTGCTGATAATTGGGCAGGACTGATTTCTCCAGTAAATGCACCTTCATTTTCAAAGTGCATATTTTGTGCACCAATTGCTAAATCAGTTTCAAAGGCAATATCAACTAATGTAGGTAAATATAATGCAGGTGCACAAATTACTGCGTCCACGATTTCTTCAGATGGAATTTTATCGCGCACCGCTTCTACAAATTCAGTCGCTTCATCAAAGGTTTTATACATTTTCCAATTTCCAGCAATGATCGGTTTACGCATGAGTAAGCCTCCCTTATTTATCATTTAATGCAACGATACCTGGAAGTTGTTTACCTTCCATTAATTCAAGTGATGCTCCTCCGCCTGTAGAGATATGATCCATTTTTTCTGCAACGCCAAACTTTTCAACTGCTGCAGCAGAATCACCACCACCAATAACTGTGTAACCTTCTGTTTCAGCCATTGCAAGTGCTACTGTTTTTGTACCATTTGCAAATGGCTCCATTTCAAATACACCCATTGGACCGTTCCAAATGATTAATTTAGAATTTTTAATGATTTCTGCGTACTCACTAGCTGTTTTTGGTCCGATATCTAGTCCCATCCAAGTTTCTGGGATACTATCGATATCTACCGTTTTTCTTTCAGCATCTTTGGAAAATTCGCTTCCAACAATTGCATCAACAGGTAAATGTAATTGCACACCCTTTTCCTTTGCTTTTTGAATAAAGTGTTGTGCTAATTCAATTTTATCTTCTTCTAATAAAGATTTACCAATCGAGTAGCCCATTGCTTTACTGAATGTATAGGAAAGCCCACCACCGATTAGTAGGTGATCTACTTTATCGAGTAAATTTTCAATAACGCCGATTTTATCCTTCACCTTTGAACCACCAATAATTGCTGTGAATGGTCTATCAGGATTCGATAGAGCTTTTCCTAACACCACTAGTTCTTTCTCTATTAATAAACCTGATACCGCTGGAATGTATTTTGCGATGCCTTCTGTTGAAGCATGAGCTCTGTGAGCAGCCCCAAAGGCATCATTTATATAAATATCAGCTAGAGCAGCAAAACTTTTTGCAAGCTCTTCATCATTTTTTTCTTCACCTTTATGGAAACGAACATTTTCAAGAAGTACAATGTCGCCTTCTTTCATATTCGCTACTGTTTCTTCAACTTTTGTTCCGATTGATTCGTCCAGTTTTGTAACTGGTTTGCCAATTAGTTCAGAAAGACGTACTCCAACGGCTGTTAATCGCATTTCTTTTTTTACTTCACCTTTTGGTCTTCCTAAGTGAGAAGCTAAAATAACTTTTGCGCCTCTGTTAACTAATTGTTCTATTGTAGGAATCGCAGCACGAATTCTTGTTTCATCTGTAATGGACCCATTTTCCATCGGTACATTAAAATCAACTCGAACAAATACACGTTTTCCTTGTACATCAATATCATTCATCGTCTTCTTTGAAAACATGAAGAAAATCCTCCTAATTTTACGAAAGGCGATCAACCATTCTAATATTTCTATATTTATTTAATAAAAATAAGGAGCGGGCGTGTACACCGCTCCTTTTACCCTCCATCATTATAAATGGAAAAATATATTAAGGCTATACTTAATATAGAAAAAAAGTTTTAATATGTTACACTTTTTCACAATTTGTCAAAAAGTATAACACATTTATATTAGAAGCCTTGTTCAGCTATATATAGTGCCAAATCCATTAAACGTGTGGAATAACCTATTTCGTTGTCATACCACGCAAGTACTTTTACCATATTATCTTCTAAAACCATTGTTGAGAGACCATCGACAGTTGAAGAATTTGAATTACCGTTATAGTCAATTGAAACGAGCGGTAATTCGTTATAACCAAGTATTCCTTTTAGCTCTCCATTTGCCGCATCTTTTAATACGCCATTTACTTGTTCTATTGTTACGTTTGAATTTAATTCAACTACAAAGTCAACACATGATACGTTTGGAGTTGGGACGCGAATCGAAAACCCATCTAGCTTGCCTTTTAATTGTGGTAATACTTTCGCCACTGCAATCGCTGCACCAGTTGTTGTCGGAATCATAGAAACCGCACCAGCTCGAGCACGTCTTGGGTCACTATGTGGGAAGTCTAAAATACGCTGATCATTTGTATAGGAATGAACCGTCGTCATTAATCCACGTTTAATTCCGAATTTTTCATCTAAAACCTTTGCCACAGGGGCTAAACAATTTGTAGTACAAGAAGCATTTGAAATGACGTTCTCTGTTTTTGAATAGTTCGTATGATTAACCCCCATAACATAGGTAGGCATTTCACCTTTTGAAGGGGCAGATAATATCGCTTTTTTCGCTCCTGCTTGCACATGCTTAGAAACTTCTTCCATTGAACGGAATCTTCCTGTTGATTCAACTACTACATCAATATCAAGTTCTCCCCAAGGAAGCTTTGCAGGATCTTTTTCTGAAAGAACTTTAACTCTATTCCCGTTTACAATAAATGCATCATCTTCTGATTGCACATCCGCATCGTAGATTCCATGAACGGAGTCAAATTTTAAAAGATGGGCTAATTGATGAGCATCTGTTAAGTCATTGACAGCAACTACTTCAAATTGATCATGTTTCATCGCCTCACGAAACACTAATCTACCAATACGTCCAAAACCATTAATCGCAATTTTCACAGCCATAAAATTACCTCCAATAAACAATACTTTTATTGTACAACTACATTTTTACCTTAAGTAGATAATATTAACCTTCATTCATTATGACCTTAAAAGATAAAGCTTATTTTTATTTCTTGTTAATTTTCTGCTAGGCCTTCGTAAAGCGAAACATAATCTAAATTGCCGTATTGCACAACTTCACCATTACATTCGACTACAGGAATCATGAGCATATACTTTTCATGCATTTGATCGTTTTCTTCAATGTTAATGATTTCAATATCGAAATGTAGCTCTTCTTGAACTAATTTTAATACAGTAAAACCTTCTTCGCATAATAAACAATCTGGTCTGCTGTAATACTTTATTATCATTTATATAACCCCTCGCTTATTACCAATTATTGTATCAAATTTTTCAATGAATAATCAAAAATAAGCTACACAAACTAATCTGCGAACGACCTTAATTTTATTAAAAGGAGGATAATTTATGAACAATAACTTTATGGATCAAACTCAATCCACTCAATCGAATATGCCCCTTTCAATGAATCATGGTGCACATGAAGTACTAGATGTTCATGAAGTGTTAAGTGCTGGAATCGGCGCGTTAAATACTTTTATCTTTTTACGTCCTCATGTTCAAGACCAAGAGCTCTTAAATATTTTGGATAGACAATATGCTTTTATGCTTGATGAGTACAACATTACTGCAGAATGCTTTAAAACAGGACAAGACCCTAGTCACCCAACACGCTCTTATAAAATGCAAATGGGTAACGATTCAAAATACGGTCTAACACCTGGTCAACCAAAAAAACCGATGCAATCTGCTAATGAAATTAATGACGGCATTATCTCAGGTTGGTTGCTAAACTGCCACAAAATGAGTGCAACAGGTAAAACGACAGCCGCTTTAGAAGCGACAAACCCTGTAGTACGCCGTGTATTACAAGATTCCATTCCAAACTGTATTGAGATGGCTTATGAGCTCTCACTTTACCAAAACAAGCAAGGCTACTATCAAATCCCACAATTATCTACTCAAGATATGCAAGCAATGTTAAATATGTATGGTCAAGCAGACAAAGCAAAGGATATGCCTAACTAAATCTCGATGCTACCCATACCTAGCTCATATCATGGGTAATATTAAAAATCCATTCAGTGAATATTTTTCACTGAATGGATTTTAACTGTCTATAAAACCTTACTTAAGAATGCTATCGTTCGTTCATTTTGGGGATTTCCAAATACATTTTCAGGTTTACCTTCTTCAACTATGTATCCACCATCCATAAAAATGACACGATCGGCAACTTCTCTGGCAAAGCCCATCTCATGGGTAACAACAACCATTGTCATACCTTCATTAGCTAATTGCTTCATAACATCTAAAACCTCTTTTACCATCTCAGGGTCAAGAGCGGATGTTGGTTCATCAAAAAGCATAATTTTAGGCTTCATCGCAAGTGCCCGTGCAATTGCAACACGTTGTTGCTGCCCACCTGAAAGTTGCTGAGGGTAGTTGTAGGCTTTTTCTTTAAGCCCAACTTTATCTAATAAAGATAACGCCAATTCTTCAGCATCTTTCTTATTCATTTTACGTACTTCGATTGGTGCCATTGTTACATTATCAATTACCATCATGTGAGGGAATAGATTAAACTGTTGGAAAACCATCCCAACTTCAGTACGAATTTCATTAATATCTGTACTTGGATCGTTTACTTTGACATCCTCAATATAGATGGAGCCATCTGTAACCTCTTCAAGTAAATTAATACATCTTAAAAATGTACTCTTTCCTGAACCTGATGGACCGATAACACAAACAACTTCACGTTCATCGATATCGTAGTCGATGCCTTTTAATACATCAAGCTTACCAAAAGACTTTTTTAAACCTTCGATTCGAATAAGGCTACTTTTGTGATTTTTGGCATCCAGTTCTTTTTTATCTAAACCTTCAACTGTACTCATGCTGCTAGCCGCCCTTCTCTTCGATTTTTTCGAGGGTTGTAATCGTTGCTAAATCGTTTTTCAACCATTCCAATAACTTTTGTTAATACATAAGTTAAAATTAGATATAACAATGCAGCAGCTAAATATGGCTCCCAGAAGCTAAATGTTGCTCCAGCCGCCATTTTCGCAGCGAATAAAATATCATTAGCTGCAATAACAGTTACAAGTGACGAATCCTTTAGTAACGCTATAAATTCATTCCCTAATGGTGGAACCATGCGACGAAATGCTTGCGGTAAAATAATTTTACGCATCGCTTTACCGTGTGATAAACCTAGTGAGCGTGCAGCTTCCATTTGGCCTTTATCTATCGACTCGATACCTGCTCTAATAATTTCCGCTATATATGCAGAACTATTTAAAATTAACGCTGCAATACCTGAAACCATAAATCCGAATGATTGACCGAAAACCGATGGTATTAACGCTAAGTCTATAATTAAAATTTGAACTAGCATCGGTGTACCACGGATTAGGTCTACATATATTTTACATGGCCAATAAAACAACTTCTTTTTCGAAGTTTTACCAAGCCCAAATAATACCCCTAGTATGATACCACCAAGAAAACCACATACGGTTAAAACAATCGTCACCCAGATACCATTAATGAAAAAATCACGGTAGTTCCAGACAATTTCCCAGCGCATATCAAAGATGTTCATCTGAAACACTCCTACTCAATTTTATTCAAGCTCTTGACCTGTAATTTCAGCTAACTTACCGCTTTCTTTAAGCTTTTGAATACCTTCATTTAATAGATCTAGTAATTCTGTATTACCTTTTTTCACCATTAATCCGTAGTATTCACTTTCAAAGCTATCATCTTCAATTGTGATAAGGTTTGAATCTGGATTTGTTTTAGTAAATTCGATTAATACTGCATTATCACCGATAACCGCATCAACAGTACCATTGATCATTTGTTGAATTGCGATTGGTGTTGTTTCATAAGTTAAAATATTTGTACTTGCTTGACCTTGTAAGTCTTGAGCAGCATAGTGTCCTGTTGTGTTAATTTGTACACCGATTTTCTTATCTTTTAAATCTTGTAATGAAGTAATGCCTGAATCTGCTTTTGTAATGATTAATTGAGTAGCTTCATAATATGGATCTGTAAAGTCAAATGTTTCTTGGCGTTCTTCTGTAATTGTAATTGCAGAAATACCAAAGTCTACTTGACCATTTGTTACTTGAGTAAATAATGGCTCCCAGCCTACATGTTGAACTTCAGCTTTAATGCTTATTCTTCAGCAAGTGCATTAACGATATCCACATCGATACCTACAATATTTCCGTTATCATCCATTGACTCAAATGGTGCATATGCAGCATCTGTACCTACTAGTAATTCTTTAGTTTCTGCTGGTTCTTCTGTTTCAGACGAAGTACCCTCTGTTTCAGTAGTAGGCTCTGATCCATTTGTACCTTCACTACTATTACTATTATCACTGCTTGTTCCACATGCTGCTAGTACAAACGTTAATGCTGCAAGAACTAGTAACATAAGAAGACTATTTTTCTTTAACATAAATGAAACCCCCTAAAATAATAAAATTGTTTTCAAACTAATATCTATCTTTGAAAACACTTGTAATCTATTTCATTATATTTATTAACCATTTTTTGCACAATACTTAATTTTCAAAATAATAACTTTTTATTAATTTTAATGAATACTATTTAATGTATCCAACACCTCTTAATGTTAGATTTCCTATTATATTTATTATCCTAATAGAACATTGCTATATGACTATTTCAAAATTCTAAAAGTAGTAATATGTAATGACAAAGTAGTGTAAACAAAAAACCGCCATACTCAAGGCTATTGAGTACGGCGGTTGCTATTGTTAAAACCTTAAAACTAAAATAATACTTCTATCATCGATCATAAATGATTGTTTTTTATATGAAAAGATATTTTTATCATCACTAGTTTATTCTAGAATGAATGGGGATAAAATGTTTCGGTACAGTTAAACATTTTATCCCATATTCTCATCCCCTTGATTTCTATAGGCTGCTAAACTATAGAAATCAAGTTAAGGTCTTTCTTATGAAAAATATAATTTAAAACAGTAAAATGGCGCCCCTTTAAGGGCATGTTAGGATGCGATTAATGAAAAACAGCTACAATTCAAAACGATTTGTAGCCTGATGTTTGTTTAAATTATTACTTGATATTCATTAATCATTACAGCCTATATTAATTTACTAATTTTCGAGACAATTATCAACCTTTTTCTAAAAAAAATATTATTTCACTAAGTATTCACATTATTAATAGAAAATATGTAGTGAAATAAGAATTAGAAAAACCTGTTAAATAGTAGTATATACTCCCATTAAATTGGTAAAATTAATAAAGTATCATTTACTAATGGCGCCCTCGGAGGGAATCGAACCCCCAGCGGAAGAACCGGAATCTTCTGTGTTATCCATTACACCACGAGGGCATGAAGACATTTACAAATGAGTAGTACCTTTTAAATGCGACTTTTTCATTATACAAATGTTACACTTTGAATTCAACTTTTATGTAATATATTTATTTGCAATTATTTAATAGAAATTTATAGTTTTAAATTCTATAAGTTGAACATAGAATAATTGTAATGAATCTAATGGTCAAATAGTTAGGTGTTTATATTTGACCTTTCTTGACTATTCTGTGTATCATATGAATGAAGCTGAAATAAGCAATATTTCAGATGAATACTTATAACCTTTAAGGAGGATTTTATTATGAATTTAATTCCTACAGTTATTGAACAAACTAGTCGCGGCGAACGTGCTTATGACATTTACTCTCGTTTATTAAAAGACCGTATTATTATGCTAGGTAGTGCCATTGATGACAATGTTGCTAACTCAATCGTTGCACAATTGTTATTTTTAGCAGCAGAAGATCCAGATAAAGATATTTCTTTATACATTAACTCTCCTGGTGGATCTATTACTGCTGGTATGGCTATTTTCGATACAATGCAGTATATTAAACCGAAAGTATCTACAATCTGTATCGGTATGGCTGCTTCAATGGGTGCATTTTTACTTGCTGCTGGTGAACCTGGTAAACGTTTTGCATTACCAAATGCAGAAGTGATGATTCACCAACCACTTGGTGGCGCTCAAGGGCAAGCAACTGAAATTGAAATCGCTGCAAAACGTATTTTATTCTTACGTGATAAATTAAATGGTATTTTAGCTGAACGTACTGGTCAACCACTTGAAACAATTGCAAAAGATACAGACCGCGACAACTTCATGACTGCTACGCAAGCTAAAGAATATGGTTTAATCGACACTATTATTACTACTATTGAAGAAAAATAATAATTAAATAACTATAAGAACTTACCCATATTTAAAAATCTGCTATTCCTTTTATAAAGCGAATAGCAGATTTTTTGTCTTCTAAACATATAAAAACGCTCGCATTTCCTGGCCAAAAATGCCATTGAGTTGCGAGCGTTTACATCTTGGGTTATTGATTACTCTTGCTTTTCGATGATTTTAGAAAGTCCTTCGATAGCTTCATTCTCATCATTGCCGTCAGCAATTAGGGTAATTGTTGTGCCTCTTGCAATGGCTAAGCTCATAATTCCCATAATAGATTTAGCATTTACTTTCTTTTCATCTTTTTGAAGGTATACCTCTGATTTATATCGATTTGCTTCCTGTACAAATAAGGCCGCTTGTCTAGCTTGTAAACCTGTTTTCAACTTAACTTCTAAATTGGTTTCAACCATTTAATATACTCCCTTTCACAACCGTTCATCAATATATATTTTTATCTTATCGAAATTACCAAAAAAGAACAATAATGTTCTCCTTATTTTTTCAATTTAGTTTACTTGTTCACCGCGTCGAAGCGCTTCGGCAATCTCATCAATTTTTCTTAGCCTGTGATTGACACCGGATTTGCTTACTGTTCCTGTCGATACCATTTCCCCAAGCTCTTTTAATGTGACATCTTGGTATTCAACTCGTAATCTTGCAATTTCTCGAAGCTTTTCAGGTAACTGGTCCAATCCAATGGCATTTTCAATAAATCGAATATTTTCCACCTGTCTAATAGCTGCACCAATTGTTTTATTTAAATTGGCTGTTTCACAATTGACTATACGATTTACACTATTACGCATATCTCTTACAATTCGAACATCCTCAAACTTTAACATCGCTTGGAATCCACCAACTATTCCTAAGAAATCAGATATTTTCTCTGCTTCTTTTAAGTATGTGACAAATCCTTTTTTTCGTTCAATTGTTTTAGCGTTTAATTTAAACGTGTTCATTAGCTCTGCCAACGCATCGCCGTGTTCTTTATATAGTGAGTAGATTTCAAGATGATATGATGAGGTTTCAGGGTTATTAACTGAGCCACCTGCTAAAAATGCACCACGCAAATATGCACGCTTTTCATTCTTATTACGAATAAGTGTTTTCGAGATAGAATGATTGAACTGAAAATCTTCAGAGACAATCTCAAGATCCTTTAGTAAATCGCGTGCACCCTCACGAACCCGACAGATGTATACATTATTTTTCTTCAGTCGCATTTTTTTACGAACTAATAATTCGACATTATATCCATAAAGTTTTTTTATAATCGTATAGAGTCTACGGGCAATCGCTGCATTTTCCGTTTGTACATCTAAACTAAGTTGCCTATTTGCAAATGATATAGAGCCGTTCATACGGATTAATGCGGATACTTCCGCTTTTAAACAGCTATCATTTGCTTCAATTTGGGTTAGTTCCTTCTTTGTTTCTGATGCAAATGACATCCATTATAACCCCCCTTTCAAACTATGTATGAAAATTATAATATCACATACTTAGTACTAAATAACATATTTAGGTGCATAATCACTTAACCATTGTGCAACTCTCGTTGATTCATGACGAACTACACCTGATTGTATAATGGCGATATCCTTTTTAATGACTTCTAATCCCATCATTTCCAGTTTATGAACATCCACAGATACTGGTTCTGCATTCTCTTCTTTATAATTTTCCTTAATCGGTGAAGGTAATTCAAAGTTATTAACTAAAATCGAATCCAGGCAAGGCTTTCCTACATGATCATAAATTGCTTGAACATGATCACAGGCATTGTATTTAAGTGTTTCACCTTTTTGAGTCATTAAATTACAAATATAAATCTTCCGCCCTTTTGCTTTAACGACTGCCTCGCCAATTTCATTTACTAATAAATTCGGAATAATGCTTGTATATAAACTTCCTGGTCCGATTAAAATAATATCAGCTGTTTGAATTGCTCGTATCGCCTCAGGAAGCGGTTTCACATGTTTTGGTTCTAAAAAGACTCTTTTAATAGGCAAATGGGAGCTTGGAATTTTTGATTCGCCTACAATAAAGGAGCCATCTATTAATTCAGCATTTAACGTAATTTTTTTATTTGCTGCTGGTATCACTTTTCCATGCACATTTAGTACTTTACTCATTTCAGCAATCGCGTGGCTAAAGTCTCCTGTTATATCCGTTAGAGCTGTAAGCATTAGGTTTCCTAACGAATGTCCGCCAAGATCTACTGAATGAGCGAAGCGATATTGGAACATTTGTTCAACTAATGGTTCTGCATGAGAAAGAGCTGCGATGACATTTCGAATATCACCTGGTGGCGGAATATCGTAGTCATCACGAAGGCGTCCGGAAGATCCTCCATCATCCGCAACAGTCACGATTGCTGTTATATCAAAGGGATATTTTTTTAATCCGCGCAATAATGTGGATAATCCAGTTCCACCTCCGATCACTACGATACTCGTTTTCTTTTTCTTCATTACTTCAATCCTTTCTGCGGTCTATATCTCTATGGGTGATTACAGTTTGATAGCTTTGTTTAAATAGTTTTCCGTAATATTCTGCTAATGTGACTGAACGATGCTGTCCTCCAGTACATCCAAATGCAATGACTAATTGCGACTTTCCTTCATGTATATACTGAGGAATCATAAAGCTAAATAAATCCGTTAGTTTTTCAATTAATATTTTCGTTTCATCTGTTGCTAATACATATGATGATACTTCTTCTTGTAATCCTGTTTTATAACGTAACTCTTCTACATAATATGGATTTTTTAAAAATCTGACATCAAATACTAAATCGGCATCAATAGGTATGCCATTTTTATAGCCAAAAGACATCACGTTTAGTGAAAATTGTGGACCAGCTAAGCTGGAAAACTCATTTGCAATACGTTCTCTTAGTTCTCTTGGCTTCGTGGAAGATGTATTATAAACATAAGTTGCTCGTCCTCTTAGTTCAGAAAGGAGCATTCTTTCCTTTTTTATGCCATCAAGAGGCAATCCATTCGGTTCAAGAGGATGCGATCTTCGTGTTTCTTTATAACGTCGAACAAGTGTCTCATCATCTGCATCTAAAAATAAAACGCGTGTGACAAGATCTTCTACTTTTTCTAACTTATCAAGAGCATCGATTAAAGAGTCAAAAAACTCTCCACCGCGCATATCCATTACAGCAGCAACACGAGTAATTTTTCTCTCCGACTCTTTCATAAGTGCTAAAAACGTTGTTAATAATTCGGGTGGTAAGTTATCAATACAGTAATAACCTAAATCCTCAAAGCTTTGAACTGCTACTGTCTTTCCTGCCCCACTCATCCCAGTGATAATGACAATTTCATGTGTAAAGCGATCACTTCTACCCATGATCAACATCTCCTTTTTAATGTTCGTTCGACGTTTGGATTCTTTTACTTAGCAATTCAAAATCTTCTGTGTATTCAAAGGTGCCATATTGAATTCCTTCATTTAATGCAGCAAATAGTAAATTCGTGCGATCACCTTCAGCCATTGGTAAAGAGTGAAGGCTTTCTATCGAATGCCATGCTAATTTCCCTTCCCTTGTTTGTTCGAAAGGAGTTCCCTCTATTCCGTGAGAAACAAAAGTGTATAGCATCCATTCATCGACTACTTCATCATTCTCTTTAATGACCATCGTAAAAATTCCCTTTAAATGGACATTTTTTGGTGTAGCGTTCGTCTCCTCATGAAACTCTCGTATAGCAGCTTCATAGATGGACTCGCCACTTTCCATTTTTCCCCCTGGGGCTACAAACCAACCTCTTCTTGGTTTTTGAAGAAGCAGAACTTTTCCATCCTGTACTGCTAATAAATTTGCAATTCTCTGCATAACAACACCTCTAATCTACCTACGACTTAAACTATTTCTATTATAACTGCATTAATCCATTGGTTACATAATAATATGATTTATTTACGAAATAAAAACAAATTCAAAAAAAAGGTTGTTTCCAAATTGTTTCGGAAACAACCAAATCTAAATCACACAAAAAGGGGGATAACGTTTATAAGACCATTATAGCCCTTTAATATTTCAAAGAAGTTACATTCAAGTTAAAACCTTATTAAAAATCAGCTTTGAATGCTAAATTTTTCTTTTAATTCTTCTACATAGTGTTGTGCTGTTTGTGCAGCAATACTACCATCACCTGTAGCTGTAACAATTTGTCGTAACATTTTATCACGGACGTCACCAGCAGCAAAAATACCTTTCACACTTGTTTCCATTTTTTCATTCGTTACAACATATCCATGTTCATTTAGAATACCTAAACTTTTAAATGGCGCTGTAAGTGGTACCATACCGATATAAATGAAGACACCATCTGCTTGAACAACCTGTTCAGAGCCGTCAACAGTATTGATTAATGTTACGCTACCAACTTTTCCGTCTTTTTCATTAATTTCTTTCACCGTATGATTCCAAATGAAATCAACTTTTTCATTTGCAAATGCACGATCTTGTAGTATTTTTTGTGCACGTAATTTATCTCGTCTATGAACGATTGTAACTTTGTCAGCAAAACGTGTTAAATAAACGCCCTCTTCAACCGCTGAGTCACCACCGCCGACAACAATTAAATTCTTTTGTTTGAAGAATGCACCATCACAAACTGCACAGTAACTAACGCCGCGACCACCAAGTTCTTTTTCACCAGGTATGCCCATTTTTTTATATTCTGCCCCTGTTGAAATAATGATCGAACGAGTTTTATATTCTTTTGAACCTGCTTTTATCACCTTATATTCGTCGCCATCAATGATTTCAGCAACATCGCCATAAACATATTCAGCACCGAATTTTTTTGCATGTTCAAACATTTTTGTTGATAATTCAGGTCCTAAAATCGTTTCAAAGCCTGGGTAATTTTCAACTTCTTCTGTATTAGCCATTTGTCCGCCAGGGATTCCACGCTCAATCATAATAGTTGATAAATTAGCTCGTGATGCATAAACAGCTGCTGTCATACCAGCTGGGCCAGCTCCGATAATTACTACGTCATAAATTTTTTCTTCAGCCACAATAAGTTCCTCCTCACGCGAACCTTACTTTATTTAATCGTAGTGCAACTTTCACCTGACTTCAAATATATTGCTTACTTAGAGTCAAAGGGTAAGTATTCGATTAAATCTTCTACATATTTTGTCAATGTTGCAACAGATATATTATATTTCGCCGCATATTCCTTTTTCGTAACACGATTACTGTTAATCGTTGAGTAAAACATAAACTCAACTGCTGCCGCTAAAGCTTTTATATTTTTAAATTCATAGGAATTTTCTAATGCTCTTTCACATAAAACAAACCACATTTGATACAAATATTGAATTTCTGGAGTAATGCTTCCGCTTTTTTCATAAAGCTGTTCTGCAACTTCCATTGCTCTTACGAAGAATTTTTCAATTTTATTGTCTTTGTTAAATTTGTGGTTTAGTGCATAAGCCAACGAAAGCTTTTCTAAACCATTATATTTAGTAAGATCAACCCAAGTTGGGTGTGCAATGATTTCTTGCTTATGGGCAGACTTGCTTAATAAGAAGAAACCAAACATACGATGTGCACTATATTTACTTGTGATTTTTTCGATAATCACATCTCGATTTTGTTCAAGGGCGTTAGTTTCAACACTTTTACTTATATGCCGCCACGGTTCTAACCCCTTTTTGGAAGGGTCCATTTCAACTAATGTTTTCCAAGCATTTTCAGCTATCTCTTCATGACCACTAAAATAGGCTGATTGTGCTAACCAAAAATAAAAACCAGTATCACCCTCAAAACCACGTTTATTCATGCTACGTAACCAGTTAAAGGCTAATTCATGCTCACCTATTAAAGATAGTGTTGCACCTAATTTATAACGATTTTCCCAATCAAATGGATTGATTTTTTTTAGCAGTTTAACTAAATCTGCTAATTGCTCTTCTTCCTTTTCGTAATAAGCGATGACAGCTAAATTACAGATTGCATGAAGGTTGCCATGATTTTCTCGTAAGACATGGTTTAAAAGAGCCTTTGCTTGATCGATTTCTCCTGTATAGAAATAAGCCAGGGCTAAATTGTTATAAGCAGGCCAAAGATCCGGGAATGTTTCGATTAGTTGCTCTAACACTTCAATAGCTTCTTTAAATTGGCTATTTTCCATTAAACGTCGAGCCTTTTCCTGAGCAACAAATTTTTCACCATCTTCTTCGTCTATTGGTTCAAATTCTTCTTCGAACTCTACAAAGTCAAGAATTTCATTTGCTTCAAAGGCATAAAGTCCATCAGGCTCCATCTGTAAGTACATCTCTGCATATTTTCTTGCATCAGACACGATTCCCATACAACCAGAAACTTCCGCTAAGAAAAATACGAACTCTGATTCGCTTGGTTCTAAGCTATGTGCGGTATGGATATGTTCATAAGCACTTTCGAAATTTTCTGCATCCATTTCCATTATGCCAAACTGCATCAGTATATGGGCATCATCTGGGCTTAGCTCTGCAGCTCGTTTCATGTATTTATAAGCTTTTGCCATTTGATCTTGTTCTATAGCTTTTAGTGCTTTTTTAAAGTAATAATCACCATTTGGAATAAACGAAACGATATTATTCTCTTGCTTTTTTCTACGTTGATTTTCCAAATTGATTCCTCCAAAACATTTTCGTATAACACGAAAGAAGGAACGTAAAAATACGTTCCTTTAAAATCCTTAATATTATAACATAATTAAATGATTCTTCATTATATCAGATGTGTTATTTTTTTGTACTTGCACGCTTTTCTTCATGACGCGTTTTTAGCACTGCTAATACGTCATACACACTAATTTTTTGTTCTTGTAGTAGTACAAGTAAGTGATAAATTAAATCTGCTGCTTCCCATGTTACTTCTTGTGCATCGCGATTTTTTGCACCAATTACTACTTCTGTCGCTTCCTCTCCGACCTTTTTACAAATTTTATCGATTCCTTTTTCGAATAAATATGTAGTATAGGCACCTTCAGGCATATCAGCTTCTCGTTTACGGATGATCTCTACTAATTGAGGGATGATATCAACAGAGCCTACAGATTCTTTTTCAACAACTTGTTCTGTAAAGCAAGATGTAGTCCCATTATGGCAAGCAGGGCCAGCTGGAATTACTTCTACCACTAAAGCATCTTGATCACAGTCTGCTTTAATTGAAACAACCTTTTGTATATTACCACTTGTTGCTCCTTTATGCCACAATTCTTGACGAGAGCGTGAGTAAAACCAAGTTTCACCTGTTTCAATCGTTTTTTGTAATGATTCTTCATTCATATATGCAACAGTTAATACTTCTTTTGATTGTGCATCCTGTACGACTGCTGTTATTAAACCTTTTTCGTCAAATTTTAAACCGTCCATTATCTTACATAAACTCCTTTATCCCGTAGATAGCCTTTAACTTCTGCTACACTCGTTTCTTTGTAGTGGAAAATCGATGCTGCTAGAGCTGCATCTGCATCAACATCTTGTAAAACCTCTAAAAAGTGTTCTGCATTACCTGCCCCTCCACTTGCAATTACTGGTACAGTTACTGCCTCTCGAACTGCTTTCGTAAGTCCTAAGTCGAATCCACTTTTTTCGCCGTCTTGGTTCATACTAGTTAGCAAAATTTCACCAGCACCTAATCGTACTGCCTCTTTTGCCCAATCTACTGCTTTCCATTCTGTTTTATTGCGACCACCGTGGGTATATACCATCCACGTTCCATCTTCTTCACTGTATCTTGCATCAATCGCCACAACAATACATTGAGCACCGAAGAAATCCGAGCCTTCTTTTATAAGCTCTGGTCTTAATAATGCTGACGTATTCACTGACACTTTGTCAGCACCTGCACGAAGAATGCGTTTCATGTCATCGAGCGTTCGAATTCCTCCACCAACCGTAAAGGGAATCGCTAATGCTGAAGCCGTTTTTCTAACCACATCGACCATTGTTTCTCGCCCTTCGTGGGATGCGGAAATATCTAAAAATACTAATTCATCTGCACCTTGTTCATCATAAAATTTGGCCAGTTCTACAGGATCTCCTGCGTCTCGTAATTCAACGAATTGAATGCCTTTTACAACGCGCCCTTCTTTCACATCTAAACAAGGAATAATTCTTTTTGTTAACATGCAGACACCTCCACACCACGTAGCCATTGCTCTAGCAAATACATGCCAAACTTACCTGATTTTTCTGGATGGAACTGCATACCTGTAAAACTTCCACTTTTCATTATCCCTGGAACTTTCACACCTTCATAATCAGCATACGCCACTAGTTCATCTTGTGCAAACTCTGTTGCATAAAAGGAATGTACAAAGTAAACGAATCTTTCCTCAGGCATTGAATTTTCAACTAGCCATTCTGGAACTGAAGTAAATTGAAGCTCATTCCACCCCATATGTGGAATACGTGATACACCTTCAAATCGTTTAACATGTCCTTTGAAAACGCCAATACCTGCTGTCAATTCGATTTCATCGCTTTTTTCAAAGAGCAGCTGCATTCCTAAGCAAATTCCTAACAGTGGTTTGTTTCGTTTTTTTTGCTCTACTATAAATTCATTTAGTTTTGTTTCATTTAATCGTTTCATCGCATCTGGAAAAGCACCTACACCCGGTAAAATTAATGCGTCACAAGCTTCTAGCACTTGAAAATCAGAAGAAATAACTGGTTCACAGTTTAGACGTTTCAATGCTTGTTCTACACTAAATAAATTGCCCATTCCATAATCAATTACGCCAATTTTCATGTTAACAATCCTTTCGTTGAAGGCACACCTTTTACACGTGGGTCAATTTGTACTGCATCATCAATACTTCTAGCTAGTGCCTTAAAGATCGCTTCAATAATATGATGTGTATTATGACCGTATGGAACAAGTACATGAACATTCATACGTGCTTCTAATGCAAATTTCCATAAAAATTCATGGACAAGCTCTGTATCAAAGGTTCCGACTTTTTCAGTTAATGTAGGAGTAACACGGTATTCCAAATGGGGACGATTTGAGCAATCGATGACTACTTGTGCTAGTGCATCATCCATTGGAACAAAGGCATTTCCATATCGTTTAATCCCTTTTTTATCTCCTAGCGCTTCTCGGATTACTTGACCTAATACGATTCCGATATCCTCTGTTGTATGGTGGTCATCAATATGAGTGTCGCCGTGAGCAAGTATCTTACCATCAAAAAGACCATGTTTAATGAAAAGGTCTAACATATGGTCCATAAAAGGAACCCCTGTATTAACCTCTGCTTTTCCTTCGCCATCTAAGTCTAATTCAACACTGATTTTCGTTTCGTTTGTCATGCGCTCGATTTTTGCAACTCTTCTTTTTAATTCGCTCATTTTTTACTCTCCTTTAGACCAACCACGAGATTCTACTGCACGAGCATGACCTTCAAGACCTTCCATTCTTGCAAGTCGAGCAATTTTAGGTGCATTTTGTTCCCATGTTTTTTCGCTATAATAAACAACATTTGTTCTTTTTATAAAGTCATCTACATTTAAGCCACTTGCAAACCTTGCTGTACTATTTGTCGGTAAGACATGATTTGTACCTGCAAAATAATCTCCAACCGGTTCTGAGCTATATCGACCGATAAATACAGCACCCGCGTGGCGAATTTTTTCAGAAATATCGACTGCATCTTTTGTAATCACTTCTAAATGCTCAGGTGCTAACGAGTTTACTGCTTCAATTGCACGATCTATATTTTCAGCAATATAAATTTGACCAAAGTTTTCAATGGATTTTCGAGCTATCTCTTCTCGCGGAAGTCCTGTAAGCTGTTTTTCAACTTCTTCTTTTACTTCTTTGGCTAGTCTTTCACTTGTTGTGATTAACACAGCACATGCTAATGGATCGTGTTCTGCTTGAGATAATAAATCTGCCGCCACTTCATCAGCAAAAGCTGAATCATCAGCTAATACACAAATTTCACTTGGACCAGCAATCATGTCAATGGCTACTTCCCCAAATACTTCACGTTTGGCAAGGGCTACAAAGATGTTACCTGGTCCTGTTATTTTATCAACTGGTGCAATCGTTTCTGTACCGTAGGCAAGGGCTGCTATTGCCTGCGCACCACCGACTTTATAAATTTCTGAGATTCCTAGAATTGAAGCAGAAACTAAGACTGCTGATGGAAGCAAACCATCCCTTCCAGCAGGAGATGTGATGACAATTCGTTCAACGCCCGCCACTTGTGCAGGGATTACATTCATTAGAACGGAAGATGGATATGCAGCAGAACCACCTGGTACATATAAACCAACTGCATCGAGTGGAATAATTCGTTGTGACAGCCAAGAGCCATCCGCTAAAGGAAGCTTATAGCCGTCTCGTTTTTGCGCTTCATGATAATAACGAATATTTTCAGCTGCCTCTACTAAATCTTGTTTTAATTGTGGATCGAAGCCTGCAACAGCCTCATCAATTTCTTCTTGTGAAACACGAAAATCACTAAGTGAAATACCATCCCACATCTCACTATATTTTCGAACAGCCTCATCGCCATTGTCGCGAACATCTTGCAAAACTTGGCGAACAGTTTTTAACTGCTCTTCATTGCCACCTTCTAGTTGTCTTTTTAATGATATAGCATCAGTTAGCTTTGTAATTTTCACAAGTACTCCTTCTCTCTAATTAACTAGTTTTTTTAATCGGGATACGATTTCTTGGATACGGGCACTTTTCATTCGATAACTTACTGGATTTGCAATTAATCGAGAAGAAACGTCGGTTATATGTTCATATTCAACAAGTCCATTTTCCTTTAACGTTCTACCTGTTGATACGATATCAACGATGCGATCAGCCAATCCAATCATCGGTGCAAGCTCGATTGAACCGTTTAATTCAATAATCTCTACTTGTTCGCCAATTTCTTTATAATAATTCATCGCAATATTCGGATATTTTGTTGCAATACGTGGTGCAATTTCGTTCATCGTTGTATTCGGTAATCCTGCAGAAGCGATGTAGCATTGACTTATTTTCAAATCTAATAATTCATGAACATTTCTTTTAAGCTCTAGTAATGTATCTTTCCCTGCTATGCCGATATCCGCTACCCCGTGTTCAACATATACGGGTACATCCATTGGTTTTGCTAATATAAAACGAATTTTTTCTTCAGGAATTTCAATCATTAGTTTGCGGGACATTTCCACTTCCTCAGGCAAGTTAAATCCTGAATCAATCAACATTTGGTATGCTTCCTCAAAAATTCGTCCTTTCGGCATTGCAATTGTTAATTCTGTCATTGCTCAACATCCTCCTGGCTTACATAAACAACTTCATCAAATAATTTGATAAATGCTTGTTCGTCTAAAAGTCCTTCCTTCGCTTGTAATGTTACAAGTTTACCTTCAGTTCGTAATGAATTAGCAATCCCTAATGCTTTTGTAAACTGTGCATTTTCAAAAATAACAAGAGATGTTTGTTCTTCTTTTTGTAGTGCAGGGAGTATTTCAAGTAAGCGGTCAACACGAAGCCCAAAGCCTGTAGCCCCAACATCGTTACCAAAGCGTTGCAATAGTCCATCATAACGTCCGCCATTACCAAGAGGGAAGCCACTTCCTTCTGCAAACACTTCAAAAAGCATTCCTGTATAGTAGTTCATGTGACTAGAAAGCGTGAAATCGAATGAAACATACTCAGATAAATCAGCAGCCTCCATAATTTCAGCCAGCTGTCTCATATATAAAAGAGCATCATTTTTGGATACATACTTTTCAATTTGCTGTATTGATTCAATATTTGTAGCCTCGTTTATAAACTCTAATAATGCATTTGATTTTGTTTTAGGTAAATCAAAAGCTACAACTGCTTCCTCAAAGCCAACATAGTTTCGCTCTACTAATAGTGAGCGTAGTTTATTTGCTTGCTCTTCACTCTCTGTATAATCTCTTAAAATGCAGTTTAAAACACCTGCATGCCCGATTGTTACTTTAAAAGAATGAATACCATAATTTTGAAGAAGTTTAATAGCCGTAATTATTACTTCCGAATCTGCAAAAACTGTCTTATCTCCAATAATTTCAACACCCATTTGGTCAAATTCTGCCGGGCGCCCTCCTTCTGTTTGCTGTGCTCTAAAAACATTTGCGAAGTAAGCTAAACGTAAAGGAATTTTTTCTTTTAATAATTTTGACGTCGCAACACGTGCAATTGGCGTAGTCATATCTGGTCGTAAAACAAGAGTATTTCCTTGCGTATCCACTAATTTAAATAATGAAGCGTCATATATAGCGGATGCTTTACCAACAGTATCGTAATATTCTAATGTCGGCGTTTTGATAAAATCAAAGCCACGTGCACGAAGAAATTTACGTCCAATTTGTTGCATAGCCTCCATCTTTTCATATGTAATCGGGAACGTATCTCGCATCCCTATTGGTTTTTCAAACATTTTAATCGATGACATTTTTCCACTTCCCACCAATTTTACTTTAGTATGCTAGAGTGTTAGAGAACTAGTTTATGAAAGTATTGTATCTAATTATGATTATTTCGTCAATTCATTTATTCACTTTTACAGGTTTAACTACTTTTAGAGCTATAAAACAATAAAACCCACTATTTAGAAAATAGTGAGTTTTTACTTTGCACTCATGCATTCTGCCATATTGGAACATCGTTCTTTTTTCGTTCTGCCATTTCTTCTGCTGTATAAATAATACGCATTGGATTCCCACCGCACATCGATCCAGCTGGCACATCTTTATGAACTAATGTTGCAGCAGATACAATCGCTCCATCACCAATTTCCACACCAGGTAATATCGTTGAATTTGCACCTATCATGACATTACTGCCTATGTTTACATCTCCTAACCGATATTCATCAATTAAATATTCATGTGCTAATATCGTTGTATTAAACCCGATAATAGTGTTATCTCCAATTGAAATGCGCTCTGGAAACATTGAATCTGGCATAACCATTAAAGCTAACGATGTTTTTTGACCGATTTTCATTTTTAAACAGCTACGATAAATCCAATTTTTCCAACTCATAAATGGTGTAATACGTCCAATTTGGATGAAAATAAAACATTTCATCACTTTCCAAAAGGAAACGGTTCTATATACATGCCATAATGAGTTAGCCCCTTCTACTTTGTATCGTTCCGTTCTCCTCATAAACTAATTACCCCTTCACAATCGACAATAAATCAGACATATGATAAAGAATATAATCTGGATTAAATTGTTTTAAAAACGCTTCACCTTTTAATGACCATGAAACACCAGCAGTTTTTACTCCTGCATTTTTCCCTGCTTCGATATCATGGTAATTGTCTCCAATCATCATCACTTCACCTTTATCGACCCCTAATTTTTCGATTGCTAGCAACACAGGTTCCGGGTCTGGCTTAACATTTGTGACATCTTCAATACCGATCCAAAACTCAAAGAAATGGCGGGCTCCCATAATATCTAATCCGCGCTCAATCGTATCACGCCTTTTTGTTGAAACGATGGCTAGTCGAATTCCTTGAGACTTTAATTGTTCTAATGTCTCAATTACACCTTCATACTCTGTCACTAATTCATCGTGGTGCTCATGATTCCAAGTGCGATATTTTAAAATCATATCCTCCACTTCATCAGGTGCAATCTCCTCAAAGGTTTCTTTTAAGGATGGTCCTATAAATTGAATACAATCTTCTGGCTTGTACATCCCAGGAAATCTTTCCTCTAAGACGTGCATAAATGTTTGAATGATTAAGTCATTCGTATTCAGCAATGTACCATCGAAATCAAAAAGTATAGCTTTCATTATTTCTTAACTCCTTTGTTAACCAAAGTGAAGCATGAATGGATTTTATATTTTACGTAAATTATTTATCTTTATATCTCACGACTGGACGTACTTTAAGTCTTCGATAAACAATTCCAATAACACCGATTACTATACATAAAATAGATACTACCTGTGCTGATCTCAAATCAAGTCCAAATAAATATAGACTATCTGTTCTTAAACCTTCGATAAAGTATCGACCGATAGAATACCATATTAAATATGAGAAAAAGATTTCGCCTCGATGTAAATTCACTTTTCGTAATAATAATAAAATGATAAGTCCCACTACATTCCATAAAGATTCATATAAGAATGTTGGGTGGAAATAGGATAGCCCATATACTGGATCATTGATATACATTTGATTGATAATCCAATCCGGCAACATTAGACTGCGTATAAACTCTTCTGAAACTGGGCCACCATATGCTTCTTGGTTCATGAAATTGCCCCATCTACCGACAATTTGGCCGATTAAAATACTTGGAGCTGCAATATCAGCGACTTTAAGAAAACTGATACCCTTTTTACGACAGAATATAAATGCAGTAATAATAGCACCAATCAGTGCCCCATGAATGGCAATACCACCATTCCAGATTTGAATGATTTTATCGGGATTTGCACCATAATAATCCCATTCCATCGCTACATAATAGATACGGGCAGAAATGATTGAAATAGGAATAGCCCAAATAAGTAAATCTGCAAAGAAGTCCTTTGGCAAACCTCTTTTCTTCCCTTCATATTGGGCAACCACATATGCTATAACAATACCAGAAGCTATTAAAATTCCATACCATCGTACTGGAATACTCCCGATGGTGAAAGCAACTGGATTGATATCAAGTAATAAACTCATTCCTTGTCTCCTCTCTAGCCTAAAATAGATCTTTATTTATTAATAATCATCTAGATCATCTTGCATTGAAATTACTTCATCTAAACGGCGTGAAAACTCCTGAGCTGCATTTACACCAAGTTTTTTCAATCGATAGTTCATTGCCGCCACTTCAATAATTACTGAGACGTTTCGTCCTGGTTGAACAGGAATCGTTAATTTCGTAATTTCTGTATCGATTATTTTCATCTTTTCTTCATCTAGACCTAGTCGATCATAGACTTTTTCTGGATCCCAGTTTTCTAGTTCTACAATAAGTGTAATTCGCTTTTTAGGTCTTACTGCACTAGCACCGAACAGTGTTATAATGTCAATTATTCCAATTCCACGAATTTCTAAAAGGTGTTCTAATAAAGGCGGTGGACTACCAACGATTAAATCCTCTGCTTCTTGTCGTATTTCCACACAGTCATCCGCTACTAACCGATGACCTTTCTTAATCAATTCAAGAGCTGTTTCACTTTTCCCTACACCACTTTTTCCGATGATTAATACACCAATACCATATACGTCCACTAGTACACCATGCATTGCTGCTGAAGGTGCCAACTTACTTTCTAAAAAGTTCGTTAATCTACTTGAAAAACGTGTCGTTTTCATCGATGTAGTAAGTACTGGTACACTATTTTCATTGGAGGCTTGAATCAGCTCTTCCGGCACTTCCATCCCTCGAGATATGATAATAGCAGGAGTGTCTTGTGAACAAAGCTTTAACATGCGTTCATATTTTAAATTTGATGGAAGCATATCAAAAAACGATAATTCTGTTCGTCCAATTAATTGTACACGGTTTGCCGGATAATGTGTAAAATATCCCGCCATTTCTAATCCAGGGCGAGAAATGTCACTTGTAGTTATGTAACGACCGATTCCTTCATTTCCACTTACTAAATTTAAATTAAATTTTTCCATAACATCCTTTGACGTAACTTGTATCATGTTTAACACCCCTTACCTTAATTGACATACTGTACTTATTTTAGCATGTTATAGTAGAAATGAAATCAATTATGTCGAATCGATATAAATAAACAGAACTCCCATTACTCTATTAGAATAATTTCCCCAAAAGTTTATTAAAGAAAGTAAAAAAACGACAAAATCTCTATGAAAGATTTTGCCGCTTGAAAAAAATTATTTCAATGTTGATAAGTAAGCTGCTGCAGCTTGTGCTTCATCACCTTGAACAATATTAGGAGGCATGCCACCTTGTCCATTTTGGATAACGTTTAAAATCTCTTCTTCTGAAAGACGAGAACCAACATTATTTAAAGCAGGGAAGCTACCCATACCTTCTAAATTTTGACCATGACAAGATATACAATTTTTTTGTACAACTGCTTGACCATCTGCTGCTGCTTGATCAGTAGTACCATCATCAGTTGTACCTTGCTCTGTTCCATCAGTAGCATTGTCATTCGTAGTATCTTCGTCAGTAGGATTTGTTTGCTCTGTGTCTGTTCCATTATTAGTTGCTTCATCTCCGCCACCACAAGCAGCTAAGAAAATTGCTGAACCAAACACAAGTGCAAGCCATGCTTTTTTCATTTGTACCCCTCCATTGTATAAATTTTGTTACTAAGAAAATAATATCCTTTTTAGTAACCGTTTTCTTTGATTTCACAAATCTTTTAGAAAAACGTCAAATATTATATTACCATATTTGGAATCATTTTTTCATTCAATCAGCCTCAAACGGTAAAAGGATATAAATATTCAGTTACGTTATTTTTTTCGTAACAGCAAAGTTTTATACATGATACCTTCGATAATGAAAATATTATTTTTAAAAAAATTTATTCTCGGTTATGCACACCAACATAAAACAACAAAAGAAACATAAGTTGGTAAAAAGGGGTGTGTGAATTTTGGGAACATTATTATTTGAAGTGAAAAATCATATTGCCTACATAACATTAAACCGTCCAGAGGTTTTAAATGCATTTAATTACGAAATGTTAGTGGAATTAGAAATAGCGGTTGAATCTATACTTCAGGATTCTGAAATTAGGGCAGTAATATTACGAGGAGCCGGAGAAAAGGCATTTTCAGTTGGTGCTGATTTAAAGGAACGGAAACATTTACCGGATTCACTTGTTATTCGAAACTTAAATAAGTTTGGACAAGTTTTTAACATGATTGAACAACTACCACAAGTAACCATTTGTATTTTGAACGGATACGCATTTGGCGGTGGTCTTGAATTAGCACTTTGTTGTGATTTCCGAATTGCCTCATCTAACGTAAAAGTAGGTTTAACAGAAACAAGCTTAGGAATTACACCCGGCGCTGGAGGAACAATACGGTTACCAAAGCTCATTGGGCAAACAAAAGCCATGGAGCTAATCCTGACAGCAAAACATATAACAAGTGAGGAAGCTTATCAGATTGGTCTTATTTCAAAAATTAGCACTGCTGAAGAGCTTGATCAAACAGTTGAGGATTTTGTTCAATCGATTCTAAAAAATGCACCTATCGCCCTTCTACAAGCAAAATTTGCAGTGAAACATGGTATGAATGTGGACATACAAACAGGCTTACAAATAGAGCGTAAAGCATATGAATTAACATTAAATAGCGAAGATCGGATCGAGGCTTTACAAGCATTCGCGGAGAAACGGAAACCGGTTTTTAAAGGAAAATAGCCACTTTTGCAAATCGCAAAGTGGCTTATATATATCCCTTTATTTACGCTTCCTTGATTTCAATGCGCCGAAAATTGCTGGTAATACGGAAATAAATATAATTAATAAGATAACAATCGAGAAGTTTTCTTTAATAATTGGAATATTTCCGAAGAAATAACCTGCTAAAGTACAAATAAGTACCCATAGAACTGCGCCAATTACATTGTAAATGAGAAAATATCTATAATTCATTCGACTTGCGCCTGCTACAAATGGGATAAATGTTCTTATAAATGGCATGAAGCGAGCAAATACGATTGTTTTACCACCATGTTTGTTAAAGAAGCGTTGGGCTGCTTGCATTCTTTCCTCATTAATAAAACGGCCAAGAAATGAATTTGGTGAAATAGCTAGTCCTACCTTTTTCCCAATATGATAATTAAGTGTATCACCTAGTATAGCTGCTGATATAAACAGTACGATTAAAGCAAATAAATTAAAAGCCCCTAGAGCAGCTAATGTACCACTAGCAAATAGTAAAGAATCTCCAGGTAAAAACGGCATGATTACGACACCAGTTTCTACAAAGACGATGGAAAAGATAATTCCGTATGCCCATCCTCCAAATTGCTGAATAATTTCAACAAGATGCTCATCAATATGTAGAATGAAGTCGATTAACCCTTGAATAAATGACATAATGTTCTCGCTTTCAATGAAATAATATATTATTTTTATTTTACTTGTTACATAGTAGTCTGTCATCTTCACTTTAGAAGAATCATTTATTAGTTAAACGTTAATTTTGTTTAAAAGTTCATTTCCTTTAAAGTTCTTCGAAGAATTTTTCCCGTTGAGCTTTTTGGTAATGCTTCTAAAATTTTTATCACTTTGGGAATTTTATATTTGGCTAGATGCCTTGAGCAGTATTCGATTAATTCCTCCTGCAAAATTCCATTATCCTTTAATACTACAAAGGCATATACTACTTCCCCAAAGTCTTCATCTTCCTTACCAATAACAGCTGCTTCTAGAACCTCGGGAAATTGATATAATACTTCTTCAACCTCCCTAGGATATACTTTAAACCCACCAACATTAATCATATCTTTTTTTCGATCAACAATATAAAAATAGCCTTCGTCATCTTTTTTAGCTAAATCCCCTGTATACAACCAACCATCTCGTAAGGTTTTTGCCGTTTCCTCAGGCATTTTATAATAGCCCTTCATCACGTTAGGACCACGAACAATTAATTCCCCTACCACATTTGGCGGCAGTTCACATCCTTGTTCATCTACTACTTTATTTTCAACATTTGTGATAGATTTTCCGATAGATCCTACTTTCCGTTCAGCATCAAGTGCATTAAAACATGTTACAGGAGATGCTTCAGATAATCCGTAGCCTTCTGAAATTCGCACATTAAATTTCTCCTCAAAATTATGAAGAACTTGATGTGGGAGTGGAGCTCCACCGGATATGGCCATACGCAATGTTGAGAAATCTTGCGCATTCCCTTTAGGGTATTGATATAAGAAATTATACATTGTCGGTACACCTGCAAAGACTGTTGCTTCTTGGCTTTTTGCTAAAGTAAATATTTCACTCGGACTAAAACGAAGAGCTATTAATATTGTTGCCCCAACAAATAATGGAGCATTTATGACAACTGTAAGTGCAAATACATGGAAAATCGGTAATGTTGCAATCACTCGATCCTCTGCAGTAAATTTCATAAAATGGGCAACATCTCGAGCATTAGCAAATAAATTTACATGGGTAAGTTCCGCACCCTTTGGCTTTCCGGTAGTACCCGAAGTATATAAAATGATAGCAGTATCCTCATCTTGAATATCAAAGGTCTCTATCAAACTCGACTCACTTAGGAAATCCGAAAAGAAATGAAGTCTATTTTTCATCTCTTTTGAAATTGAGTCTAAGTTTATTAATGGATCGTTAGATGATTCGCAAACAATAAATGTCTCTACCTTAGGATAGTTTAATTTTCCCTCATCAAGCATTGGTAATAGAGTATCATGTGCAATCACGCTTTTTATATCACCGTTATTAAAAATATAACTAATCTCATCTAAAGTAAAAATTGGATTAATCGGAACTGCTGTTGCTCCAATTCTCATACAAGCATATAAGGATATTAAAAAATCTGGAGTATTTCCTAACAAAAATGCAATATGGTCACCTTTTTTTATCCCTACTTTTTGTAATGAAAAAGCCAATGTCCCAACTAGCTGGTCAAATTCAATATAGGAAGTATCTTTCCCTTGATAATGATAGGCCTTTTTATGCGGAGTACTCATTACAATTTGTTTTACTTGTTCAGCTAAATTCAATAAAGCCCCACCCTTCTACAAAAAGATACTCATTAATCTCGAACATGAGCAAGATAACGCCATCTGATCAAATAAAAATAAACAACCTGAAGTAATACTAAGAAAATAAAAGCAAACAGAATTTCATTTAAAATAGAAATATCTGCAATATCCTTCATAATATTTTGCAATGCTAAAAAGGCAAACAAGCTATGCAACATTGCAAGTCCCCATGGTAAAAAGAATTGAGGTACCAAGTAAGAATTAACTAATTTTTTTAATTCCTGATCTGTTAACCCCATTCGTTTCAGCACTTCGAACTTTTTCTTTTCGAACTCAAGACTTGTATGTAGCTTAAAGTAAATAAAGCTTCCCGCTGCCAACAAAAATACAGCAGCAACTAAAAGTCCTAATAATGTAAACAAAGAATATGTGGATAAAATATAAGAATAATTTAATCCTGCATTTTCAAAGTAATAAGGTAATTTATATTCTTCTTTTAAATACTCTCTCGACACCATATAGGAAATAGTTAAGCCTATATCCGTTGTTTCAATCCATTGGGGTATATCAAATGTAAACAAATGATAGCCCGGTTCAACATCTGGATGCCCTCTGTATGGGTGAACCAATTTTCTATAATCCTCATCACTTACTATGATTGAGTTCAAACTGATAATTGAGCTCGGGAAAATTAATTTCGGGTAAACTTGATCTATCGTAATGGGAACATTGTTTTCAACTAGTACCGTTTCAACCTTCTTAGTAGAAAGCTCTTTAATCGATTCCTCTGAATATGGTATAAACATTGATTCACCAGGGTCTAATCGAACCATTGGATATCCATATGAAAAAAGTAAACTATTAATATCTGATTCCCTAAACACTTCTACCTCATATTGAGTAAAGGAAGACGTTTGTTTTTTCACTTCAAAACGTGTCATATGGTAAGAGAGCCCTTTTTCCTGTAGCTCTCGAATAATCGAAGTAATGTGCTTATTTTCATAAGGATTATCCGTATGCCCTTTATAAATAAGTCCAAGTGGATTTACCTTATCAAATTGGGACGTATAAGAGGATAACGTTGCCAGCAAGCCAACACAAAGAAATGCTAAAGCTGTGACCATCGTCACCACAAAAAACATCTTTGCGTTATTTTTCATAATCAAGGACTGCTCCGCAACAGATAACACACGATAATTTTTCCAATAAAATTGCTTCCGATTTCGTATTTTATCCAAGATCATTTGTGTCGTATCTGTAAAGAAAAAGTAAGTCCCACAGGAAATAAAGATAATGACAAGAATTGTAAAGCCAACAATTGTCATACGAGTAGTAAATAGCAGTAAAAAATAGCCTGTACAAATAAATACAATACCAAGCATTGCTTTTTTAACCGAATAATTTGACTGCACTTTTAACTCATTAATGCCTTTAATAAAATCTATTAGCGTTCTTTCCGACCTAAAGTTCGCACTAAATAATGATATGAAGATAAATGCACTTAAATATACTGTAATGGTTAAGACAAATGGTTCCCATGAGAAGTACAGTGGAAGTTCTTCGAGCATTAAAATTTCCCTAACAATCATAAAGAAAAACCGTGAAAAGGCATAACCGAACAATAGCCCTATAACAATCGAAACCGTTCCAATCAGCATCGTTTCTAAAAATATCAATTTATTTAATTGTTTTTTTTCCATTCCTAAATGAAGCAATATGGCAAACTCTTTTGACCGCGCTTCTAAAAATGCCTTCATGGAATAAAAGATAAAAAACCAAGAGAACAGCACTAACGTTATTTCAGCCACTATCATTCCAACAATCGAAACATTTCCTAAAAATCCATTTTCTATTTCAGGATGGAACATTAGCATTGAGTAAATGAAAAAGACAAATACAGAAAATAAGCTTGCTAAGAAAAAAGCTGCGTATATTCGAGTATTTCGTACAACATTACGGTAAGCGAATTGATGAAAGGTCACCTACATTTCCTCCTCCTAATAAACTAAGAACATTTAATATTCGTTGGAAAAATGTTTGACGTCGTTCATCGCGATAGATTTCATTAAAAAATTCGCCGTCTTTAATAAATAAAACACGATCACAGAAACTTGCTGCAATCGGATCATGAGTAACCATAATAATCGTCGCAAGCCTCTCCTTGTTAATGGCACTTAATAATTCAAGTACCTCACGAGAATTATTCGAATCTAGATTCCCAGTCGGTTCATCCGCCAATATTACAGTCGGTTCATGTATTAAAGCCCTTGCAATGGCTGTTCGTTGTGCCTGTCCCCCAGATATTTCGTTTGGTTTTTTATGAAGAAAATCATTTAAACCAAGCTTCTCTGCTAAATTTGCAATTCGCTCCTCCATCAATGCAATCGGCTTTTCATCAAGTGTTAGTGGTAAAACAATATTTTCCTCTACCGTTAACATTGAAAGTAAATTGAAATCCTGAAAAACAAACCCAAGCTGTCTTCTTCTAAACAGGGCAAGCTCTTGTTTATTTAGCTTTGAAGGTAAAATGCCATTAATGATAATTTCACCTGAAGTTGGTTTATCGATCGTAGAAATTAAATTTAACAATGTCGTTTTCCCACTGCCGGAAGGTCCCATCACAGCTAAAAATTCGCCTTTTTCTACTTCAAAGCTTAATTGATTCAATGCTCGATGAGTAACTTTTCCTTCATATACTTTTGTTAAGTCTTCAATTTGCAAGATTGGCATATCAGGTCCCTCATTTATAGTTAGTTTCTAAAAGGTTAGAGTTACAGTAGTCCCTTTCCCAACTTCGGATTCGATCGTTAACTTAATCCCTAGTTTTTCACATATTTCATTCGCTAGATACAGTCCCATTCCTGTAGATTCCCCTGTTTTCCGGCCATTTTCTCCTGTGAAAAATGGTTTTGTTATACGGGATAAGTCGGATTTGGGAATACCGATTCCTTCATCCTTAATATGTAACTGGACTGTATCATTGTTTTTCTCAGCAGAAATAACTATTTTCTTATTCTCTTCAAATGTGTACTTCACCGCGTTCGTTATAAATTGACCAAGAGCAAATTTCAACCATTTCGAATCACTTGCAACAATTATTTCCTCTTCAACTCGAATGACAGGAAAAACATGTTTTGTTATAAATAAACGTTTATTATCATTAATAGTTGCTTTTACAAGCTCTCCTAACTGTACTTGCTCCACTTGCATGTCCTCTTCGAATTTCTCAATTCGAGCATTAACAAGGACCATATCTAATCCACGTTTTAATCTGTCTACTTCTTCTTGGACACTTTTTTTATCAAGCTGTTCATCATTTTGGAGCAGCAATTCTAAAACTGAGATAGGTGTCTTCATTTGATGAATCCATTGGTTTAGAAACTTTTCTTGGCGAATTTGATTGGCATATAATGCTTGTACTTCCATTTGATAAACATGATACAGCTCATGCAAATATTGCTCCGTTTGAATATATTCCACAGTTTTAGCATTTTTCTGAAGTGCATCCTCCATGACATTTGGAAGCTGTGTAATTTTATTTAAATAATTACGTCTAACGAAATAACGCATCGCCAGAAATGAGAACAATAGCATTACACTAATAATAATGGAGTAAAGAGCAGTATTAATGTTTCGAAATCCATCTAGCCAATAAAGGGATAATATAAAAAGTACTACACATAATTCAAAGAGAATAAAAGATATATGTTCTTTAATAAATAAACGTAATCCCATTACACTTCCTCCGGACTTAACACAAAACGATAGCCTGCTCCACGCACTGTTTCTATCACAGAGGTCACTCCATACTCTGCTAATTTTTTGCGTACTCGTGTCATATTAACATTTAATGTATTTTCATCAACAAATGCTTGATCATCCCAAAGCTCTTCAAGTAACGTTTCCCGAGATACAACCTTTGGGGATTGTCCCATTAAAAGCTCCAATATAATGCATTCCTTTTTTTGCAGTGGAATGTCCACCTCTTTCGCGTTCAATTCCATTCGTTCAAGATACAGCGTTAGTTGACCTAGTTTTATCGTTCTTTCTTCTTGTCTTGACGAATATTCTCCGTAGGTTCTACGTAAATGGCTTTTGATTTTTGCTAAAACAATTTCATAATTGAAAGGCTTCGTGATGAAATCATCCCCACCATTTTCCAAAGCAAATATTTGATCCATCTCACCTGACCTGGCAGATATGAAAATGATTGGACATGTCGTATGCTGTCTTAATTGTCGACACCAGTAATATCCATCATAAGAAGGTAGGTTTATATCAAGCAATACTATATGGGGACTAAAGGATAAGCATTCTTCAACTATTTCTTCAAAATTTTCTGCAATGGCTACGTTGTATTGATACTTTCTTAAATGTTCTGCCAATAATGTAGCAATTTTAATATCATCTTCCACGATGAATATACGATGATGATCCATATGATGAAGTACCCCCCTTATATATTGTTTAAAATTTTTATGTATGTACCTTTATTGTAACTGTTCCAAAATTTCTCGCCAAATTAAAACTTTATGACGACTATTAAGTATCGATGATTTTAGTTTACTTGTCTATTTTTTCACGCTATTAGTGTATTCGAAAAATTTTTTAAAAAATTCCTCTTTTCATATTGACGAACCAAAACTGTTATAATACAATGATTACAACAAAGGGTTATAATATAACAGATGTCCAGAAGGGAGGACAATACACATGTTAGAAAATGTTGTTGAGTTTTTCAAAAACTTACCTGAAAAGGTTTGTGTTCAATGCGGAGACAAAATTGAAGAACAAAGCGAATGCTACAATAATACTTGTGACAAATGCCACTCCCTATAATATAAATTTCTATAAATATTGCTTACACCTTATTTATAAATGAATCTATAATTAAATTGCTTATTAGAAAAACACGACTCGGAATCAAATAGGTCGAGCGGATGTCTTTTCTTATGCGGTTTCAAAAAATTATACTTTCCTAACCGCAAAAAAACCTCAAAGCTATGCTCAAGCTTTGAGGTTTTTATTATTTCTAATGGCCTTCATGCATTTCAGAGGATTCCATTTCTGATGAATCCATTTCAGAAGAATCGTGTCCTTCCATATCATCCATATTCATTGTAGAATCGTCATTTGTATCTTCAATCACTTTACTCATATCGGGATTTCCAACAGTCATTTGATGCTTCGGCATTACATGCATTCCACGAGCTGTAGTATGTGCATACATATAGTATACGCCGTCATGATCAAAAGTAATTTCGGCTACATATTTCCCATCACCTTCTAATGTTCCTTCAATCATTTGTCCTTGATCACGGAACCCAGATTCCCAAACTTCAAATTTAACCCATTCAGCATCATCCACATTTTCACCATTTTGTTGTACATGTGCTACAAGTTGAACCGGTTCATTCACTTCAACTTTTTCTGGTGTTAATATTTCTACTTTTACTTCTAATGCCGCAACATCAATCTCATCTGTAGCAGCCGGCGTTTCTCCTGATGAACAACCTACAAGTAATACTGAAATCACAAATAAACTAATTAACCAATTTTTCATTTTTATTCCTCCAGTAATGGAACTGTTATTGTAACAGTCGTTCCTTTTCCTTCTTCACTTTGAATAAATAATTTACCATGATGCAGTTTAACTAATTGGTCTACGATAGATAAACCTAATCCACTTCCACCATCAGCCCTACTTCTAGCTTTATTTACTCTATAGAACTTTTGAGTTACATATGGTAAATCCTCTTTAGGGATGCCGATACCCTTATCAGCAATTTCAACAATAGCATTTCCTTTGATTGACTTCGTTAGTACGTTAATAGTGGACTCTTCATTTGAATAGCAAATGGCATTTTCAATAACATTGATAAATATTTGTTTTAATTTTTCTTCATCACCTTGTACAATGATGCTCTCATCTAAATCAGTCTGTATATAAATCTCTTTTTTCTGCGCAAGATGCTCTAAAAGAGTAATACTCTCACGTATAGTTTCAGCAAGGACAATTGGATATAAGTTGATAGCCTCTTGTTCCTTTGAGCGAGCCAGCTCGAGAATTTCGTTCGTTAATCTTTCCATTCGGTTGGCTTCTCGATTTATTAATTTGATGGCTTCTTCTCGCTCTGCACCTTCGATAAAATCATTTTGTATCGCTTCACTATAACCTTTTACATAGCTAATCGGTGTTCGCAATTCATGGGATACAGTTGCTAAAAAGATTTTCCGCTCTTCATCCTCACGCTGGATAGCGTCTGCCATTTCGTTAAAAGCCTTTGAAAGCTTGCCAATTTCATCAGAAGACGCAACTTGAACACGTGTATGATAATCTCCTTCAGACATTTTTTCAACAGCTTGGTGAAGTTCGTTCAGCGGTCTCATAATACGCCTTAACCCTTTATGTACAAAGAATGCGATCAGCATTGAAAATAGTACAACACTAGTGATTAATACTAATACTTCTGTATTAGCTAACTCTGATATTTTAGCTAAAGGGTAATAGAGGTAAAGAATACCTTCTAAACGATTTTGATCTGTAAAGGGTAAAATAACCGATATCACTTCACGATCAAATCGCTGTTCATAACCTATTTTCGTGATGGATTTACCTTGAAGTAATTGTTGTCTTTCATCCGGACCTATTAGAGTATCGTAATCAATTTCAAAAGGTACACAGGCACTTAATTCTCTCGGATTTCGAACAGCAAATACATTGAAATTTGAAAACAGGTTATACTCTTCAATTTTATCTACTAATTCATCCGTAACCTTTCCACCTTTATATAAGGACTGGAGCTTTTCGCCCACTTCAATCATCGACTGCTCTGAATCGCTTACATATAAGCGTTCATATAAAAAATCAGTAAACAATACCATAAAGATGACAGTGACAGTTAAAAATAGTAATATCAACAACCATATTTTTGTTGAAAGCTTTTTCATTTACTTTTTTCAAAGCGATATCCAACGCCCCACACCGTTTGAATATATTCGCTTGCTTCCTTTGATTCTTTTGCTAGCTTTAATCTTAATGTTTTAATATGGGTATCAACGGTTCTTGTACCACCTGCATAATCCATATCCCATATTCTATCGAGTAATTGTTCCCTTGAATAAACAATATTCGGGTTTTTTATAAATAGATAGAGCAGTTCGAATTCTTTGAGCGTTAAAGGTACACTGTTTTCATTTACATATACTTTTCGTGAGATTTCATCTAATTTTATAATCCCACTTTCAATTAATTTTTGTTTAGGTGAAACCGTCATTTCTCCACTCGTTCTTCTTAATACTGCATTTATTCTTGCTACAAGCTCACTTGCTGTAAAGGGTTTAACGAGATAGTCGTCTGCTCCAATCGTTAAACCCTTTACTTTATCATCATTAGCGTCTCGTGCAGTTAAGAAAATAATAGGTATTGGTGATAATTTACGGATATTTTGACATACTGTAAAGCCATCTTCACCAGGCATCATTACATCCAATAAAACGAGGTCAATTCCGCCATTATCAATTTCTATATAGGCATCAATACCATTTGAAACAGCGATTGTTTTCATATTTGATTTTGATAACATGACTTCCACTAAATTTCGCATATCCTTTTCATCATCAACAACTAATACTGTAGTCACGATTTAACCTCCCTTACGAGTAGCTGAAAAGGTCCCCTACCTGTTTCGACTGTTTTGATAATCTTTTCATCCTTCAAAAAGTACAATTTATGATCATCAAAGCCTGCTACAACAACTTGTTCATAAAAGGATGCAATGGCAAATGGATTTGCTCCAACTTCACATTTCCATAACAATTCTCCATTTAAATTGGTGGCATATAATTCATTGGCACCATGATTAATAATGTAAATTTCATCGTCATTTCTTGCAAAACCTACAGGCATTATGGATACATCAATTTGGCCTAGAAGCTTTCCATTTGTTAAATTAAGAACACTTACCGACTGATTTGCATGACTCCCCTCACCATGCCCACCTATCCACACTTCATTTTTTTCAGGTATGATGAGTATTCCATTAGACGATTTTTCTATAGTCCATTCTTCTTCTATTTCCATTGTCTTGATGTTTATAATTGATAGCTTCGTGTCTTTATAATTAATGACATACAGTTGTCCATTATATGATGTCATAGACATTGGATAGTCACCTAACGTACATTCCTTAAGCAAATTCCCATGTTCATCGAAGCTCGTGACTGTATTCGTATGACTATTTGCTAAAAACAATATTTTGTGAGCTTCATCAAAATAAGCATTGGTGATGCCTACCCCAGTATCAATGGATTTTAAATGCTTTCCAGATGAAAGTTCATAAATATCGACCTTCGTCAGCTGATGGCCATAAAGCAATAATCGATCTTGCTGAAGAAGAACTCCACCTGTATAACTATTATCAAAAGACCATTTTGCTATTTCTTCTCCTCTATGATCGTAAAATGCAATGGATGGATCTGAAATGTTTATTGATGCTACAAAGGACTGATGATAATTAATAGGTGTGAAGCTGTCTTTCGAACAGCCTGATATGATACTTAAAACAAAAAGTAGCGAGAATACAATTGCTTTTTTCATACGATGGACATCACCTCTACTAAAAATCTTACTTCATATTTGTGAAGTTTAAATGAAAAAAATAGGGCAATATGTTGATACACTGCAATAAAATCATTTAAGTAAGAAAAAAGTAGACAAAGTCTGCTACGACTTTGTCTACTTTTTTAAAGCTTAAATAAATTGCTTTTCAAATATCGACTCAATCATTTCCAAAGCAGCCTTTTTCCCCTGCGATATGCAATCAGGTATACTGATGCCATCATAAGAGCTCCCGACCAATTTAATTTGAGGATATTCTTCAGTTAAAGACTGTTTCAACTTTTCCATTCGCGATTCATGCCCTACCGCATACTGTGGCATCGCTTGTTTCCATCGCGAAACAACTGTAAATATTGGTGATTCCATTATACCAATGGATTTTTGTAGATCGCTTAATACTGTCTTTTCAATATCAGTATCTGACAAGTCTACAATTGCTTCATCACCGAGTCGACCAATATAAACACGGAACAAGTCGTAACCTTCTGGAGCTACATTATTCCATTTATGATTACACCATGTACATGTTGTAATCGCGTAATTACTATTGCGTGAAACGAAAAACGTCATAGCATCCTTTTTCAGTAGATTTTCATCTCTCTTAAAAGCCATTGTCACAGTAGCAATTGTTGAATAATTCATTTTTGGCAGTTCATCTAAAATGTTAAAATCTTTGAGAATATCTTTTGCCACATTGTATGGTGTCGTTAATATGACAGAATCACATTTTATAGGCGCCATATTATTTAAATGAATTTTATATTGTTCATTTTCTTCTTCAATCTTTTCAACTTTAACACCTTTAAAAATTGATTTAGCTTGAAGATGCGATTCCAATGATTCGATTAACGTTGCTAATCCATTATGAAATGTTTCATAGGATTCTGCGACTTTTTTATTTTCAGATTGACTTTCCTTTTTCAATCCAACTATTAGGCTTCTATGCTGTTTTTCAATCTCATAAAAATGTGGAAACATTGCCTGGATACTTAAATGATCGATATCACCAGCAAATGTACCCGCTAGAAGCGGCTCTACAAGATTTTCAACAACTTCCTGACCAAATCTTCTTCTGAAGAAATCCCCTATTGGCTCATCCTCCACTTCCTTTTTCGGAAGTATCAGATCACCCGCAGCTCGAAGCTTTCCACTTAAAGATATTAAGCCTGAAGTCATAAAGGAGGAAACACCGAGTGGTCCACCAAACATTAAGCTATTTGGAATGGGATACAACCCACTACCTACCGCAACATACGTTTTCCCTTCGTTGTTCCTAATTAATTGATCTTCAATATCCAAATCACGTGCTAATTCTCGTACATTCTTTGAATAGTCTAAAAAGGATTCGGGGCCTCGTTCAATAATAAAACCATCTTTCCTTAAGGTTTGTATTTTACCTCCTAGGCGTAAAGATGATTCTATTAAAATAATGTCTAACGGCAAGTTATTTTGCTCTGCTATTTTTTGCAAATAAAACGCTGCCGTTAAACCAGTTATCCCACCGCCTATAACGGCAACTTTTTTTCTATTTAAAGTCACCTTCATCACGCTTCCTAAATTAGTTAGCTATTCTTCTAAAAATCGCATCCACCATCGCGTCGATAAATAATGGGTGTGTATTTGGCATAGGAGGTCTACGATAATTTGCACCTAATTCTTCACATACTACTTTACACTCATAATCATTATCATATAGTACTTCTAAATGTTCTGTTACAAAGCCTACAGGTACGTAAACAAATGAACGGAATCCTTTTTCTTCAAACAATTCACGTGTTAAATCTTGAACGTCTGGTCCTAACCAAGGTTCTGGTGTTTGACCAGCTGATTGCCAGCCTACTTCAACATTTTTCACACCAGTTGCATCTTTAATCAATTTTGCTGTAGCAAATAATTGATCTTCATATGGGTCACCAGATTGTTTGATTTTTTCCGGTAGAGAATGGTTTGAAACGATTAAACAAGCTTTTTCTCTTTCTTCTTCCGGCATTTCAGCAAATGCTGCATCCACAGCCTGTTTCCAATACTCGATAAATTTTGGTTCATCATACCATGCTTCTACAGAAGTTAATTTTAATGAGCTTCCTAATTTATCGATTGTTTCCTGTGCACGACCATTATATGTTTTGATAGAGAAGGTTGAGAAGTGTGGAGCAAGAACAATTGAAACTGCTTCTTCAATACCGTCTTTTACCATTGCTTCTACTGCATCTTCAATAAACGGCTCAATATGTTTTAAACCAATATATAATTTGTATTCCACTTCGTCCTGCACCTCGTTTAGACGTTCACAAAGTGCCTGAGCTTGTTTTTCTGTCATTTTCGCAAGTGGAGATAACCCTCCAATTGCTTTATAACGACTTTTCAAATCTTCTATATGTTCTTCAGATGGTTTACGACCATGTCGAATATGTGTGTAATATCTTTCGATGTCTTCTTCTTTGTATGGCGTTCCGTATGCCATTACTAGTAGTCCATGAACTGGTTTCAATGTTTTCACCTCAAAATATTATTGTCCTAGTTGAGCAACTTTTTCTCTACTATAATCATGTATAAATGTTGTTAGTCGTTTTAAAACTGCTGGATCCACTTCCGGGAACACACCGTGGCCCAAATTAAAAATATGACCAGGTATTTCAAGACCTTGATCAATAATATCTCTCGCACGTTGTTCAATCACTGACCAATTTGCAAGTAATAAAGTTGGATCTAAGTTTCCTTGAACAGCTTTTGTAACGCCCATTTCACGAGCTTTTCGAATCGGCATACGCCAATCTAATCCTAATACATCAATCGGAAGGTCATTCCATTCATTAACTAAATGACTTGCCCCTACTCCAAATAATATTAATGGTACATTTTCTTTTTGTAATTCTGCAAATATTCTAGTCATAATCGGTTTAATAAACACACGATAATCTTCAACGCTTAAAGCGCCAACCCAAGAATCAAATATTTGAATTGCTTTTGCTCCTGCCTCCACTTGCGCAGTAATATCTGCAATGACCATATCGCCTAACTTATCCATTAAGGCAAACCATGCAACTGGCTCTGACACCATAAAGGATTTTGTTTTCGCATAGTTTCTTGAAGGTCCTCCTTCAATCATATAGCTAGCTAGTGTAAATGGTGCACCCGCAAATCCGATTAAAGGTACATTTAGCTGTTCTTCCGTTAGTAATTTAATTGTTTCCAAAACAAAAGGTGTATGCGCTTTCGGGTTAAATTCACCTAGGCGTTCAATATCCTTCATTGAACGAATTGGGTTTGAAATTACCGGTCCAACTCCTGCTTTAATTTTCACATCTACACCAATCCCAGGAAGTGGCGTTACAATATCTTTATATAAAATTGCAGCATCAACGTCATAATTTTCAACAGGTAGACGTGTCACATATGCGCACAATTCTGGTTGATGTGTAATTTCTTCTAAAGAGTATTTTTCTTTAATCGCTCTGTATTCAGGCTGTGAACGACCCGCCTGTCGCATATACCAAACAGGTGTATATTCCGTTCGTTCCCCTCTTGCAGCACGCAATAATGTGTCATTAATTGCTCTCATTTTAAACTATTTCCTTCCCTCAAAGTTTCAATGAAATTTAGTAATAATGCTTGAAAACTCATTTTTATTCTAACTTTTAAGTTAAACCTACTTTTTTCTACTTACCATTGTTATCCGTTCTCCAATATAAACTTTTCCTATTATATTGTATAGTTTTATGGACTAAATGTCATAAAATTGTTCATTAATTAGTAACAATTCTGTTTCATTTTACTATACAAAAAACTCAATTTAATTGAAATATGATGCAAAATATCGAACTAAATCATAGCGAATATTGACACCCAAGAAATTAACAGTACAAAAGGATTAAATGTGGATACAAGACTTATTCTATCCAATTAGAATATAATATCGGTGAGTTGATTTTATTTTATGACAAATTACTTGATATTCATTGGATCGGAGGTTAAACAAGTGTACTTATATCTTACTTTTGGCACACCTGATTACATGGAGAAAATATTAAAACAACATGAAAATGAAACAATGTTTATTTTATATGGGTCAGACAAAACCGCGCTACTCCATGAAACTGAAGGGAAAACCGTATTTACTACACCACGTAAGTTTGAGGTAATCGATTCTGTTAATGACATTCAACAAAAGGGATACTTTGTATTCAACAATATTCCTGTGGCTGATGAGGGGCGTCCAATTTTCGAACAACGTTTCCTCAACCGATCAAGAGATATCGAAAAAATGAACGGTTTTGTTGCATTTCGACTATTACGTCCGATTAAAGATGATACTTATATTGTGTTAACACAATGGGAAAATAAACAGGCTTTTGATGCATGGAAACAATCAAAATCCTTTGCAAATGCACATGCAAAGCCTGCTACTGCTACTGGCATAAAAAAACAAAATATTTTCAATGCAGCTAGTTACGTAACGACATTTTCTGGAAAGCTTCCCGATAAAAAGTAAACATACAGTAACGCCCTCCCCTTCTCAAAGCTGGCGTCAAATACAAAAAGGACCAGAATTTTTAAAGCTTTCTGGTCCCCCTATTTTTACACTTCAATTGCTAACCCTTTATTTAAATCTATCGCTTTTTTATAGACACCTTTTGCTACGGCTAAATCGTAATAGGATGCTCCGACTGATTTAAAGAAGGTGATTTCTTCTTTATTTTCTCTGCCTTTTAATTGCCCACTAACTAATGATTCTAGTTCACCATACACACTGGTGAATGACCATACTCCATTTTCCTCAGCATCTATTAATTCTCCCGCTTCGTCTTTTGCACCATGAATGTCATCAACGACAATTTTCGAAGACTTTGAAATGGTCGTTCGATCAATCTCATGCATATGAGGCAAATAGGAGCCTACACCATTCACATGCGTTCCTGGTCTTAAAAACTTGCCATCAAACACTGGTGTATTCGATTTTGTTGCACAGCATACAATATCTGCGCTACTAACAGCTTCATTCACACTTGATGCAATTACAATTGGAATATCTACGCCAAATCCTTTTAATTTTTCACTAAATTGATGTGCTTTTTCAATTGTTCTGTTAAATAAAAGGAGTTGATTGATATTTCGAATAGCTAAAACACCGATAGTTTGTTCAAAAGCCATTTCACCTGTGCCAATTACCGTTAATATATTAGCATCTTTTCTTGCAAGTGAATCGGTTGCTAAGGCAGTCATTGCACCTGTTCGAAGTCTTGTTAAATAGGAAGCATTCATGACTGCAAGATGTTCCCCATTTTCAGTACTTGTTAATACAATAATACCTTGTGTTGTAGGGAGCCCCTTTGATGGGTTGTTAGGGAAAATCGTAACAACCTTTACTGCCGCCACATCATTTTCTAAATCAGCACTCGGCATATAAATGGATGTTGCACCCTTCTGCGGAAACTCCAATACTGTTCGATGTGGCGATTGCACCTTACTTTCTACTTTCGCTAATAGAGTATCTCGTACATCCTTTATGGCATCTTTCATATGGTAAAAACTCATAATCTCTTTTTGATTTAGAACGATCAATTGACACACCCCGATGACATTAAAATTTTTTTAATTTATTACTGTAGTTTCATTGTTTTCTACTATGGATTTTTCTATTGAATTCTCCTCTTCGAACTCATCTAGCTCTTGATTGCTCTTCTCTTTTACCGCCCAAACTGCCAACAATGAAATAAGAGAAGTCAAAATAATATACAACGCTACTGGGATATAGGAATTGTGAACTGTACAAGTAGTGCAGTCGCCACTAACGGCGCTGTACCACCTGCAACAGCCGCACCAATTTGATAACCTAAAGATACTCCAGTATAACGAACTTTCGCATCAAAAATTTCAGAAAACATCGTACCTAACACAGCTGTAATCGGTGCCCAAATAATCCCCAATCCTAAAATTGTAGCTATTAGCAAAGTTGCAAAGGTTCTTTGTTCTAATAACCAGAAATACGGGAATGCATAGAGTAGCATCGCAACTGTTCCAAAAATGTAAACCTTCTTACGGCCAAACTTGTCAGAAAGCCCACCCATAAACGGCATAAGAATTGTTGTAATAATTGTAGCAATCATGACCGCTACCAATACTTCCGTGTTAGAGAACCCTAAATTGTTCGTACCATAAGAAACGATGAAGGTAGCAAAAATGTAAAATGGCGCTGTTTCTACAACTTTACCACCTACTGCAATAAATACTTCCTTCCATTGAGTTTTAAAAATATCAACGATTGGCAATTTAGGTATATTTCCAGATTCTTGTACCTTTTTAAAGGATGGTGTCTCATCAAGTCCTTTACGTATCCAAAGCCCAAAAACAACTAATAATGCACTAGCAATGAAAGGTATTCTCCAGCCCCATGCTACAAAGGCTTCAGGTGAAACAACGGAAGTAATAAAGGTTAATGCCCCAGACCCTAGAAACATCCCGATTGTTACCCCCATCTGTGGGAAGGCACCAAAAAAGCCACGTTTGTCTTTAGGGGCATATTCAACCGCAAGTAATACTGATCCTCCCCATTCACCCCCGATACCAATACCTTGTATTAATCGCAGTGTAATTAAAAGTATAGGAGCAGCAACACCAATCGCTTCATAAGTCGGGAGTAGTCCCATTAAAACTGTTGCAACTCCCATTATTGTGAGTGTTAAAACAAGTGTTTTTTTCCGTCCAATTCTATCCCCAATATGACTGAAAATGATTCCACCTAACGGACGAATAAAGAATGCTAAAGCAAATGATGCATAGGCCAACATTAAACCAACAGTCGGATCCTCAGCTGCAAAGAACATTTGGTTAAATACCAGTGCGGCAACAGTACCATAAAGGAAATAATCAAACCATTCAATCGAACTACCTACTAAACTAGCGATCCAAACTCTCGTCATTTGACTTTTACTCACAATAATCCTCCTTATTTTTTATAAATTGAAGTGCTACTTTAATTTTTGGATAAAAAAATAAATAAAATTGCGGTGAATTAAAGCAACACTTTAAATCTACAATTAAATTATTATTCTATTCTTATTTTTCAGTCAATATTTTAATTTTAGTTTGAGTATAAAATAATACTAGAGTATAATTTTTTTAATTATTTTTTAGGATGTGTTCGTATGACAATTGGTGAACAGCTACGATATTTAAGAAAAACACATAAAATGACCTTGAAAACTCTTTCTGAAAAAACAGGTGTTTCCATAAGCTTCTTATCACAGGTTGAAAGGAATAAATGCAATGTGACATTGGAGTCATTAAGGAAAATAAGTGATGCCCTTAATGTTAATCCAAGTATATTTTTCGCTAACAGTAAACATGATAGTTCAACTAATAATTTTCCCTTTTTTTATGAAGACTTATCAAAGAATATTAAAGGTGCATCCTTCCATCCAATTCTCGTAACTCTCCAACCAAAAGAAAATCAAGGCACTGAATTTACCCATTTTGGCCATGAATTTATTTATGTTTTATCTGGTGTCCTAACTGTTTCAATTGAAGGGAAAATATACGAATTAAATGAAAGGGATTCCATTATGCTAGATTCAAGCAAAAATCATTACTGGTGGAATAGTAGTAATACAGATGTTCAATTTATCCTTGTTTCAACTCTATAAATGAAAAATCCTAATCGTAAGAAAGACTCTTATGATTAGGATTTTTCCATTATTGATTTGGATTTTTTGTTAAATAAAATGTAAGCTCACTTATTAACAATATTAAAAGTGGTGGTACATAAAAAAGCGCATCTCCAATAGAACATAATAAAACAATCACTGCCTGTATAACTATGAAAACACGAATTAATTTTTGTACAGCTTTTACTCTGGAATCTTTTGCTATAGGGAAAAGCATGTCCATTCGAAAATCACTAGAGGACAACAGAGCGTATTTTAATTGAATTGTAGTAGCAAATGCTAATGCAGCAGTGACGATTAATATTACTATTGGAATTTCCACAAATGCTGCAACGAGGGCAGAAATTGCCGTAAGTCTTACCCATAAGTAAAAATGATCATCTGTTCGTACAAAAGTGCGGAATACTAAATAACCTTGTGTATTGTTTTTTGTGTAAGGCACAAAGAAATAAATAAAATTCAACCAAGAGCGTTTACGAATCGCACCTTTTAAATGAGGAACATCTGTAAAATAATTCGCAAATCGATAAAATGCCTTCATCCGATTTTCTTCTAGTTTTACAAAATGCTCATACGGAATAGGTTGCTCCTTCACGCTACGTTTCCAACTAAAATAATAAAATATTAGTAAAGCCAGATATAACAGGGTAAGTGGATAAAATTCCGTTAAAATCGTTTGTATCGCTAAAATTGAAAAAACAATTCGAATGAAACGATCGAGTATTACGTTTTTCCCCCGTATTGCATACCTGAAATTAAATTCAATTTGAACGTTTAAATATTTCAACACAATGACTAATGCTAACCCAATCCAGACTTGTGTTGGTGTTAACTCAGTCACCTTATTGAGTAATGGAATTCCAATAATATAAACAACTGAAACGGTTAAAATTTGAGACCAAAATGTCCAATTTAGTGCTTTTTTAAAATAATTCTCCATTTCCAGCTCTAAAGGTAATAAATACACCTGATCAGGCTCTCGAAGCAATGTGACAGGGCGACTAAAACCTAAAATTAGCCCAACAATGATTGCGATTAACCATTCAGCAGGAAATTGATTTTCAACGATTTTTAGCCATTCACTATATTGATATCCAACTGCCCCTATGACAAATACCATCACCAAAGCCAAATGCCCAGTAAAAACGAAGCGCATATATTTTTGGACTTCATTGAGATAATATTGAAACCTTTTCGCCCAAACATGTGACAAACTATTCATTGTCTTGCTCCTTCGTCATGGCAATGTACAAATCATCCAGTGTAGCATTTGGCATTTGAAAGGCATTTCTTAAATCATCCATCGTTCCTTGCGCACGAACTCGTCCTTCATGAAGTAATATAATGCGATCACAATGTTTTTCAGCAGTCGATAAAATGTGTGTTGACATTAGTATAGAAGCGCCTTCTTTTTTCTTGTTATCCATTTGATCTAGCAAAGATTGTATCCCTAATGGGTCAAGGCCAACAAATGGTTCGTCAATAATATAAAGCAGTGGCTCAACTAAAAATGCACACATAATCATTACTTTTTGTCGCATCCCTTTTGAAAAATGAGATGGGAACCAATTAAGACGCTTTTCCATACGAAATTCTTTTAATAATTGCTCAGAACGTTCCTTCATCGTCTTTTCGTCTATTCCATAAGCCATTGCTGTTAATTCTAAATGTTCCTTCAATGTTAGCTCATCATATAAAACTGGGGTTTCTGGAATATATGAAAATGATGAACGATAGGTTTCAATATCATCCTTTAAAGAGATGCCATTGATTTTAATATGACCTTTTTGTGGAATTAATGTTCCAATGATATGTTTGATTGTGGTACTTTTCCCAGCACCATTCAACCCTATTAGCCCCACCAATTCTCCTTGTTTAATGGTAAAAGATAAGTTATTAATTACTGGTTTCCGAGTATAGCCACCTGTTACATCTGTTAATTCTAGCAATGCCATTTTTTTCACTCCTATCCTTATATTTAGTTTAACAAAAAATGTGAATGTAATCAGTTAACATATGCTAAACTTATAATTATTACTAAAACTTGTCATGAGAGGATGTTTTATATGTCTGATTGCATTTTCTGTAAAATAATTGATGGTTCCATACCAAGCACAAAAGTTTATGAGGATGACCATGTGTTAGCGTTCATGGATGTGTCACCACTTACGAAAGGTCATACACTTTTAATTCCAAAACAACATGTAAAAGACATCTTTGAAATGCCTGAAGATGTTGCAAGAAATTTGTATGCTGTTGCTCCTAAAATTGCTGGTGCAATAAAATCAGCATTTAATCCTGTTGGCATGAATACGTTAAATAATAACGGAGCTTTTGCAGGTCAAACTGTATTCCATTATCATTTACATTTTATCCCTCGCTACGATGAAACAGATGGATTAAAAATGAAATGGGAAACAAAACAAAGTGAATTCACTTTCGATGTCTTAGGTACAGTCGCAGAAAAAATTAAAGAAAATTTAAATGCCTAATTTAATAATAGAAAATCTCTATACTATTCTATTAAATTAGGTTGCAAAATATTTATATAACAATTAAAATCATGAATAACTATATTTCGCTAACGGTTACGAGAACACGTTAGGAAATGTAAGACAGGCAAATAGCTTAGAATAGCTTAGAGGAGAGAGAAAAATGAATACAAAGAATCTTGTAATAATGGCGTTATTAGTAGGGGTTGGCACAGTGTTATACTTTGTCATTCCTGGCTACGGTGGAGGAATGAAACCAGACTTTATGGTTTTAATGATGTTCATCGGAATTTTATTATTCCCAACATTTAAGGAAATGTTTGTACTATCAATTTCTACCGGTGTGTTATCTGGTTTATTTTCAACGTTCCCTGGAGGATTTGTTCCAAATATCATTGATAAATTAATAACTGGTATCGTATTTTTAGTAGTTGTTCTATTATTAAAACATTTAGTAACAAATCTTATCGTTTCCACTTTACTTGTCGGATTAGGTACGATTTTATCTGGAACAATCTTTTTAATTTCAGCAATACTAATTGCAAATTTACCACCAGAATCATTTGCTGCTTTATTTGTAACTGTAGTATTAGTAACAGGTGGTTTAAATGCTCTAGCATTTTTCATCATCTATCCAATTATTACAAACATCTTAAAACGATCAAAATTCATTACCGCAGCAACTCAGGCATAATCAAACGAATTTTTAAAGAAGCTATCTAATTTATTTAGATAGCTTCTTTTTCTTTACATTTTCATAGTATAATTTAGCTGTTAGGAATTATAATTTTGGCAATGACTACACATAGTATCTTGTAAGGAGCTGGATGAAATGAAAACGAAAACTTTTTTATTAGGGGTAACTGCTGGATTAGTCGGAGGACTTACTGCAGCCATTTTAACTGCACCACAATCAGGTGATCAACTTCGTTCAAATATATCAAGAAATACAAAAATAGCTAAAGATAATGTAAACGATTTAATACAAAAAACAGCATCTCTCAAAGTAGCTGTTGTTCAATTGAAAAATGAAGTGAAAAATAATATCCCTAATATAATATCGGACTTAAAACAGTCCATTACCAAATATAGCCACGAAATCGAACCCGGTGCAATAAAATTAAAACAGGAATTAGAAGGTTTACAGAATTCCATTGCAGAAATCGAGAAAAATTTAGACAAAATCAACAAGAAATAGTATTTTTTGAATTTTTCAAATTGTGTAAAATTACCTACATTTAACGTTCTCGATATCAATTTATTATCTTTTTTTATGAAAAAATAACATTTTTTAATCAGAATTCAATTATTCTATTTTTCTAACTTTAAACTTTTTTCTTTTATTGCTATAATATTTTAAAATGCCATGAAAGTAGAAGGTGATTTCTTTGTCTGAAGAATCTTATACATTAAAAGAAGCAATGCTTTATAGTCAAAGAATTGGACATTTATCAAAAGCTTTATGGAAAGCTGTTGAAAAAGACTGGCAACTTTGGATTAAACCATTTGACTTAAATATCAACGAACACCATATTTTGTGGATTTCTCATCATTTAAAAGGGGCATCTATATCAGATGTTGCTAGATTTGGTGTGATGCATGTTTCCACTGCATTTAACTTTTCTAAGAAATTAGAGGAGCGAGGATATTTAAAATTCTCTAAACGTGATGACGACAAACGAAATACTTACATTGAACTTACTGAAGCTGGAGCTGAACTAATCGTTCAGATGAATAAATGTTATCTTGATACACCACATTCTATTCTTGATGGCTCTCTTCCATTAAAAGAATTGTATGGTAGATTCCCAGAGTTTCTTGATGTAATGGCTGTTATTCGAAATATTTACGGCGATGATTTTGTAGAAATTTTCGAGCGTTCCTTCAAAAATTACAACGAAGTTTTTGATAATATGCACGAGAAAGAAAAGGAAATAATCGCCAGATAGATTTTGAGTGTTTATATAACACTCTTTTTTTATTTATAGAATCAAATTACATATATTTTTAAATAACTATCCAACGAAAGTGGCATAACTTTGCTTTTTCCTTTAAAATATTTTTACTAACAAGTAAAAAAGGAGCCATTTCGATGCATTGTTGGAAAACAATCAACATAAAACATGAATACGGGACAACTCGACTAACTTTGTGGGCAATTATTGTTTTTATACTTGTATTTTCATTCTCTTTTATATTCTTTGGGTATTTTGATCCGATACAGTATACCGATAATTATGTTTGGTTGTTTTTCTTAATTGTCCTATTTCTATACCCCATTCATAAGTTTATTCATTATTTTTCACTATTTAAATATCGCAAAAATGTCCGTTTAAAAATAAAAATTGACTATCGATTTGTTCCCATTATTCGTATGCGATTAACGGAAATTATTCCTAAAACACACTATATTTTCGTGTTAATTCTACCTTTTTTACTTATAAATTCTATATTGATTTATGTAGCCTATTCCTTTCCACAATACACACATTATTCGTGCTTATTGCTTGGATGTCATTGCAGTATTTGTTTAATCGACATACTATATGTTAAAAATTTGTTGCGTGCACCACGCAATGCCATGATTGAAGAAACACCTAGAGGCTATGAAATTTTAGTACCTCCAAATATCCAATAATCTCTAACTTGTCACTGGAACTATCCTTTGATATGCTAAAATGAAGCGAAAGAGGGGAGGAATAGACTTGCTACTTTTAGTGATAGTGCTATTCTCATTATTTTACTTATTCCAAATAAATCGAATGACTTATGCACTAGTAGTGCAAAAGGAAATTCCTGAAGAAAAGCATTCTAAAATATTCCGTACAATTAATGTACTGATTACTATCTTACTTGTATCTTTTTATGTTGAGGTTTCTTTAGCAATGTAACAGATTGAAATTCGATCTTTTTGTTAATGTTATTATTAGCATTGAAAAGAGCTAAAGGCATCTATCTGCCTCTAGCTCTACATCTAAGTTTGCATACCCTATTTTATGTTTTATTCTAAATTAGTAGATGAACGCTGCACCAACGATAATCAATAAGATGAACAAAACAACTAATAGCGCAAAACCAGAACCAGCTCCGTAACCGCCGCCGCTATAAGAACTGCCCATTCCGAACACCTCCTTTCTAACAGCTATATTATGCGGAGATGTTCATGAATCTTAGGCAATAAACTAATCACGGGCAACCATTTTGTTTTTTCTTCGTTTATGTTATAGTATCTAATGCATTTATTATGAAGTTAGGAGAGTTAAATACAAATGAAAAAAACATTATTAGCAATTGGACTAGCTTCTTCTGTATTCACCCTTGCTGCATGTAACAACAATACAGAAGATAATGCAGCTGATGAGGTAGTTGTTTCAACATCTTACGGTGAAATTACAAAGGATGAATTCTACAAAGAGTTAAAAACTATGGCTGGGCCAAAATTGCTTGAACAATTAGTCGTTAAACAAGTATTAGAAAATACTTACGAAGTTTCCGAAGAAGATTTAAATAAAGAGTTTGATTCATTTAAAGAAATGTACGGCGAATCGTATAATTCCGTTTTAGAAATGTACGGTTACACTGAAGAAGCTTATAAAGATGAGCTTAAATTTGGATTACTTACACAAAAACTATCTGAAGAAGTGCAATCAAGCATTACTGATGAAGAACTACAAAATTACTACGATCAAGGTAAATATGAACTAAATGCACGTCATATTTTAGTAAAAGATAAAGATAAAGCCGATGAAATTTACAAAAAACTTCAAGATGGTGAAGATTTCGCTACATTAGCGAGTGAAAACAGTGTTGATACTGGCACTGCTGCAAATGGTGGAGAGCTAGGCTGGTTCTCTGTTGGTCAAATGGTTACTGAATTTAATGATGCTGCATACGCACTTGAATTAAATACAATTAGTGAGCCTGTTAAATCTTCATATGGATATCATATCATTGAAGTAACAGATAAACGTGAAGTTGCAGATTACCCTACATTTGAAGAGAAAAAAGAAGAAATTCGTCAAACTTTAATTTCTCAAAAATCAAATACAAAATTAATGGAATTAGTTAAAGCTGCAAATGTTGACATCAAAGATGCTGATTTACAAGATACACTTGATGCTTACATGCCAACTGAAGAATAATATAAAAAACGCGTAAACCAATGAGTTTACGCGTTTTCTATTAGATTTTTTTTACAAATTCTGATTTCAGCTGCATAGCTCCAAATCCGTCAATTTTACAATCAATATTATGATCGCCATCAACTAAGCGGATGTTCTTCACTTTTGTTCCTTGTTTTAATGCTTGTGAGCTTCCTTTAACCTTTAAATCCTTAATAACCGAAACAGTATCACCATCGGATAAAATGTTGCCATTTGCGTCCTTTACAACAAATTCAGTTGACTCTATTTGCTCTTCTTCATTCCATTCGTGCGCACATTCAGGGCAAATATAGTTTGTTCCATCCTCATACGTATATTCAGAATTACATTTTGGGCAGTTAGGTAAATTCACTTTATTTCCTCCAATATTTTATTGCATATACTATTTGTTAATAGCATAATCCTCTTCTAGTATAAATGATATTTGAGGTTTTTTTTACTGAAGTTACAAATTTCTTAATTATAAAATAAATTTTTTCACACAAATAACACTCTTTGTTATATAGTAATGATTAAATTAATTAGTAATTTTAAGATTTTTTCTCTTCGAAATTTTGTAATTACTAATTAAATGCCTTTTTGCCATTTTTCAAAAAAGGGTTTATTATCAAACATGAAGTAAGTATTTTATGTCAAGGAGTGTTAACATGAGTACAACTAACAAACGAGCTTATAATTTTAATGCAGGACCTTCTGCGTTACCATTAGAAGTACTAGAAAAAGCACAGCAAGAATTAGTAAATTACAATGGTTCTGGCATGTCCATTATGGAGATGAGCCATCGTAGTAAAGACTATGATGCAGTTCATAATGAAGCTATCGCTAGACTTAAAAAATTATTCTCTATCCCTGAAAATTACGAAGTACTTTTCCTTCAAGGTGGAGCAAGCCTTCAATTTACAATGGTACCGATGAACTTCTTAACAGAAGGAAAAACTGCAAGCTACGTATTAACTGGGTCATGGTCTGAAAAAGCACTTAAAGAAGCAAAACTTTTTGGACAACCAGTTGAAGCAGCAAGCTCTAAAGAAAATAAATACCGAAACATCCCTGCTTTAAATGACATCAAATTTAATGCAGATGATGCTTATGTACACTTAACATCAAATAACACAATCTATGGTACTGAATGGGTTGAATTCCCTGACACTGGTGATGTTCCATTAGTTGCAGATATGTCTAGTGACATTCTTTCTAGACCTGTAGATGTTAGTAAATTTGGCATCATTTATGCTGGTGCACAAAAGAATTTAGGTCCATCAGGCGTAACTGTTGTCATTATTCGTAAAGACCTTTTAGAAAAAGCCAATACAAACATTCCGACAATGTTAAAATACACAACTCATGCAGATTCAAACTCTTTATATAACACACCACCTGCATTCGGTATTTATATGTTAGGTGAAGTTTTAAAATGGGTTGAAAACCAAGGCGGATTAGAAGCAGTTCAAAAACGCAATGAAGAAAAAGCGAAATTAATCTATGATGTAATTGATAGCAGCAATGGATTCTATAAAGGTCATGCTACTCCAGAATCTCGCTCTTTAATGAATATTACATTTAGAGTAGCGGACGAAGAGTTAGAAAAGAAATTCCTAGCTGAAGCTAAAGAAGCAGGCTTCGTTGGATTAAACGGACACCGTTCAGTTGGTGGTTGTCGCGCATCTGCATATAACGCTGTCCCTGTAGAAACTTGTAAAGCATTAGCTGATTTCATGGTTGAATTCCAAAATAAAAATCAATAAGAACTCATAAAGACTTCGGCACTAGTTGCGAAGTCTTTTTTTTTCTTAAAAATAGGTACTTAGACTAAAATTTTTTAATTCTAAAGAATCTAGATTTTTATCACAAAAAAAGAGATAGTATTTATAGTAAGTGTTTAAAGAGTAGTGTTTAATCCTCCTTCTTATAAATGCATAGTAATAGTACAAAGATAGCGGCTCCTACAATGGAGTCGCTATCTTTGGTTTTCAATAGATTTTATACTTGATATAAAATAAGGGACTAAATAGATTTAGCTCACTAGCTCACCCATTTAGTCCCTTTTATTTAAATTATCGGCTTATAGAATGAACGATTGTCTAATGCAAATAGACGTTCTGTAAACTCACCTGGCTTTGTTTTGCCCAATGCTCTTGTTAGCATATTCATTTTCGCATCGATATTATCAATGTAATGCAGAATTTCTGCTTCTTGAATCATCGGCTTTTTAGGGCTTCCCCACTCTTCTTTTCCATGGTGGGATAATACGATATGTTTCAGTAGTACTACTTCTTCTCCATCGATATTTAACTCTTCAGCAGCTTGGCCAATCTCATCAACCATAATCGAAATATGACCAAGTAAATTCCCCTCTACCGTATAAGTTGTTGCAATAGGACCTGATAGTTCTTTTACTTTCCCAATATCGTGTAAAATAACTCCCGCATAAATCAAATCTCGATTTAATGTAGGATATAAATCACAAATTGCTTTACCTAAACGTAGCATTGAAACAACATGATCTAGTAAGCCTGACGCATAGTCATGATGATTTTTTGTTGCTGCTGGAAAAACCAATATATCTGCTTGATATTTTTTTATAATATGTCTTGTAATCCTAGATATGTGAGGATTTTTTATTTCAAAGAAATATTGAGTTAGCTCCTCATAAAGCTCCTCTTTCGGAGTAGAAGCTGAAGGAACTAAATCATTAATACTAATACCATCTTCTGGTTTTGCTATTCTGATTTGTTTTATACGAAGTTGATTTTTCCCACGATAATCGTGTATTTCGCCACCAACACGAACAATTACCTCTGCTTTATACATCTGTTCATGTTCTTCGTTGGTATCCCAAAGCTTTGCTTCTATATCTCCACTTTTATCTTGCAGCACAAGTGACATAAATGGTTTCCCAACGGTTGTTACACCCTTTGTCGCTTGTTTAATTAATAAAAATTGATCAACTTGTTCCCCGGCCTGGAGTTTAGTAATTCCTTCCACTAGAAGTCACTCCTTTTTAATCAACTAGACTCTATATTTATAAATCTATCATTCTCTCATATTGTATCATTTGTTGACAATCCTTTGTGAGGAAAACCATATTTTTATTGAGGATTTCACGAAATTTTTACATATATTTTTCCAACTCAAGTATATTTTTCTATGAATTTAATAGGATTATTATGTATAATTTCCTTAGCGTATTATTATTTCGAAAGTAGGGATTTTATGGAGGATTATCGTTTCACGGCCTTTGAAAAAAATGGGGAAACCTTGTTTGATGAAGTTTGGAATTTTGAAAATGATTTACAAGCAAAACAAGAAGGCCAAAAGAAAATTGAGGAAATCGGTGCTGCGGAGAAAACCCATCGCTTAGTGAACTCACAAGGAAAATTAATTCTTTTCCATATTTAAAAATAAACGCGTTCAGTTTTTTGTGAACGCGTTCTTTTTTTATTTACCTATAAATTTCGGCGACCTTTTTTCAACAAATGCCTGAATTCCTTCCAGATGATCATTTGTATTTCTCATTTTCAATTGGGATACCGCTTCTTTTTCTAATGTAACTTTCAACTCGTCTAATTTTTGGCTATGCAAGATTGATTTTGTTTCAAGCATCGATGAAATTGGTGAAGCTAGTAGTTTATCAGTCAATTGGGATACGACTTGTTGACTGGACCCTTCAGGTGCAAGCTCGTCAATTAATCCAACAGCTAACGCCTCTTTCCCATTCATCATTTTCCCTTCCCAAATAATTTGTTTTGCTTTCGGTACTCCAACCCGCTCCTTCATAAAGAAGTGGCCACCACCATCTGGGATTAGTCCAATTCCTATGAAATTCATCGCTAGTTTACTAGATTCCTCTGCTACTACAATATCCGAAGCAATTGCAAGGCTAAATCCTAATCCTGCTGCAGCCCCGTGTATTTGACTAATCGTAATCATTGGTAATTGATAGTAGGCCTGAGAAATCCTTGTAATATAGTCCATGATATCTTCAAAACTAATAGCATTTTCTGTTTGAAGCATCATTTTAATATCGCCACCTGCTGAAAAGGCTTTTCCAGCGCCCTTAACAATTAGCACCTGCACTTCCTCGTTATCCTGCAAACTTTCAAAGCAATGGGCCAACTCTTTTAGCATATTTAAATCCATTGCATTCATTGCGTTTGGACGATTTAATGTTAAAGTCGCCAATCGATCTGAAATTTCTAATTGAATTGTTTGAAACTCCATTTTCTCACCCCTTATACTAAATGAACGTTCATTCATTATATTTGACACCTATTTACAAATCCCTTTAATTACTTAAATATTTTCCTACCTGTCTCCCTGTAAATAAGCAGCCTCCAACAAATGTCCCTTCTAAGGAACGGTATCCGTGGACGCCACCACCACCAAAGCCACATACTTCTCCAGCGGCAAATAATCCTTTTATCGCTTTTCCTTCAGAGTTTAATACTGCCCCATTTAGATTTGTTTGCAGACCACCTAAAGTTTTACGAGTTAAAATATTTAATCGAACAGCAATTAAAGGGCCGCATTTAGGATCTAACAGTTTATGAGGAGTTGCAACGCGAATTAATTTATCCCCTAAATAACTACGTGCACTTCGTATGCTCATAATTTGTGCATCTTTTGTGAATTTATTTTCCATTTCCCTATCCCGAGCAACGATTTGTTCTTTTATTTTTATAAAATCTAGAAGATTATTTCCTGCTAATTGATTCATACCATCTACCAATTCTTTTAAACTATCTGCAATGACGAAATCAGCACCATTGTCTTTGAATGCTTGTACCGGTGCAGGAGGCCCAGGTAAAATCCTTTTTAAAATTTGTTTAATACTTTTATTTGTTATATCAGGATTTTGTTCCGAACCTGAAAGGGCAAATTCTTTTTCGATAATTTTCTCAGTTAGGATAAACCAAGAATAATCGTAACCCGTTTTCTGTATCGCTTCTAAAGTCGAAAGCGTATCAAACCCTGGAAAGTTTGGTGCAGAAAATCGATTTCCTTCTGCATCTAACCACATCGATGAGGGTCCTGGTAAAATACGGATTCCGTGGTTTCGCCAAATTGGATTCCAGTTTCTTAATCCTTCTGTATAATGCCACATTCGATCTCGATTGACGATACGCCCACCAATGCTCTCAGTTATTTCAAGCATACGACCATCAACATAAGAAGGTACGCCTTGAACCATATATTTTGGCGGGTTACCTAAACGACTAGGCCAATTTTTCTTAACTAATTCTAAATTTGCACCGATTCCTCCACTTGCAACAATGACAGCATCCGCTTTATATTCAAAATCTGCAATTTCGTTTCGGTTGCTTTCTTGTCCTCTTTCTATATTCGCATCTTCTAGTACTTTGCCTTGTACACCTATAACCGTTCCATTTTCAGTTAGCAGTTTATCAACACGGTGACGTGGCTTATAATCAATACCACCCTTTTTGACGGCCTCTAATACTTTATTTGCAAATGGTTCTACTATTCCAGGTCCAGTACCCCAAACAATATGGAAGCGCGGAACTGAATTCCCATGACCCCCTGCAAGAGAACCTCCTCTTTCTGCCCATCCAACAACAGGAAAGAATTTAATTCCTTTAGATTTAAGCCAATGATATTTTTCACCGGCAGCAAATTCAACATAAGCCCTTGCCCATTCGTAAGCAAAGCGATCTTCATCTCCAATACGGTCAAATCCCGCAGTACCTAACCAATCCTGCCAGGCAAGCTCCTTACTATCTTTTATCCCCATTCTCCTTTGTTCAGGAGTATTGATTAAAAATAGCCCACCAAATGACCAAAAAGCTTGGCCACCAATCGAATTGGTTGGTTCCTGATCGACAATTAGAACTTTCTTCTTTGCATCAATCAATTCGCATGCTGCCGTTAATCCTGCCAGACCCGCACCTACTATAATGACGTCATACTTCATCCATATCACCCCTTATCCATGATACTCTAGCATTTCCTATCTTTTTTCAATAGCTAATAATGTCAAATAGTGTCAGTCACAAGCTTTATTTTATCTATCTCCTTACGTAATGTTGTAAAAATTCAAATTATCTGTTTCTTTTGATTTTTAATTAAATTTATTTAAAAAATCACTTCAACAAAAGGTCTAAACACGAACTTTAAGATTATTAAAGTGTCCAATAGTTCGTTTTTTTACCTTTCATGAAATCGTTTTCTCAACAATTTTTAATTTTTTCGTCAAATCCTGTTGACAAAAGTGAACAATCGGTATTATGATGTATTCAAATTCAATTACGAAAAATATAACGACGGAGACATACTTAGTCGTGTGAATTTAAAGAGAGCTGATGGTTGGTGTAAATCAGCAATTCAACGGTTAATGTTCCACTCCCGAATAGATATGCTGAATTTTATAGTAGGCTTATCCGAATCATACACGTTACGTATATGCGGAGGTTGTACTAATTACTGTACAACAAATTAGGGTGGTACCACGAAGGAATGTTAACAATAGCCTTTCGTCCCTTACATTATGTAAGGGATGAAGGGCTTTTTATATTTTCTTAAGAGGTGATGAAAAAATAACGATCAAATCCTAATGAACTTCATTGAATCGTATCAAAATAACACATAATCAATTTAGTTAGAATTAGCATTTATGCTTAGGCGTAAGCTATGAAATATAAATTTAAAGGAGAGTTTCACAAATGGTAACAAAAACAACAACGGCTACTGACTTAATCAATGTATTTATCGCGGATCCACTAAGTGAGGATGGTATTTTTCCTCTACGTCAAGAAACAGAATTAAACTTAAATATTATTGTTGATACTGGATTAACACCAGAGCAACTTATTTCTAAAATCGCAGACGTTGATGTTTTACTTGTTCGTAGTCAAACAAAAGTAACTCGTGAAATTATTGAAGCGGCGAAAAACTTAAAATTAATCGGTCGTGCAGGTGTCGGTGTTGATAACATCGATTTAACTGCTGCTACTGAACACGGTATTATCGTAGTTAACGCTCCAGATGGAAACACGAACTCTGCTGCTGAACATACGATTGCAATGATGACTTCACTTGCGCGTCATATCCCACAAGCTTATAACTCTTTAAAAAATGGAAAATGGGATCGCAAATCTTATGTCGGTGTTGAGCTTAAAAATAAAACTCTAGGTGTTGTTGGTTTTGGTCGTATCGGTGTTGAAGTTGCTTACCGCGCAAAAGGCCAACGTATGGAAGTAATGGCTTATGATCCATTCTTAACTGAGGAACGCGCAAAAGAACTTGGTGTAAAAAAATCTACAGTAGAAGAAATTTGTGCACTCGCTGATTTCATTACAGTGCATACGCCTTTATTACCTGAGACTCGCAACTTAATTAACAAAGAAAAATTCGCTATGATGAAAGACGGCGTTCGTATTATCAACTGTGCTCGTGGTGGTATTATTAACGAAGACGATCTATATGATGCAATTGTTGAAGGTAAAGTTGCTGGAGCTGCACTTGACGTATTCGTTGAAGAGCCTGCAACAGATCACAAATTGCTAACTTTACCACAAGTAATTGCTACACCACACTTAGGTGCATCAACAATTGAAGCACAAGAATCAGTTGCAGTTGATGTTTCAAATGACATTATTAAGTTCTACAAAACTGGAACTGTTACTAATCCAGTTAATATGCCTTCAATTCCAAAAGAATTGCTTGCACAAGTTGAACCATTCTTTGAATTAGCTGAAAAATTAGGTGCATTCTTATCACAAATTACAACAAACCCAGTAAAAGAAATTAACCTTTCATATGCTGGTGAAGTTGCAAATTATGATGTTCGTCCATTAACAGCTAACGCATTAAAAGGCATTTTAAAGAAAAATCATGGTGAGAATGTTAACGACGTAAATGCACGTTACTTATCTGAACGTATCGGTATTAAAATTAACGAACATAAAACAACTACTGCTAAAGGTTTTACAAACTTAATTACAGTTGAAGTTAAAACAGACAACGAAGTGCATTCAGTAGCAGGTACTTTACTAAACGGTTTAGGTGCTCGCATCGTAAAAGTTGAAAATTATGTAGTAGATGTAATTCCAGAAGGTCGTCTTCTTTACATTAAAAATACGGATAAACCAGGAGCAATCGGTCGCGTAGCTACAAAACTTGCTGATAAAGAAATTAATATTGCAACAATGCAAGTAGGTCGTGATCAAGTTGGCGGAACAGCAGTTATGATGTTATCAATCGATAATGATGTAACCGCTGAGGACTTAGCTTATGTAGCACAGCTTGAAAATATTGATGAAGTAAAAGCGATTAATTTATAATTTTGAGTTTCATTCAAAATGAAAAATCTGCTATTTTGATTAAAAATCGAATAGCAGATTTTTTCTTTCTACTCTGATAACTTCATGTATTTCGTCCATACTATGATTGTTAGAAAGGACGTGATGATTATTTTAAGCGATGCACAGTTATCCGAATTAAAAAAATCATTGATAGATATGAAACAATCATTAGAAAAAAAGGATATGGATGATGACCAAGAGTATTTAGAACGAGGGAGTTTACGCGATTCAGTCGATGAGCTTTCAACTATTGATAATCATCCTGCTGATTTAGGTACTGAATTGTTTGAACGTGAAAAGGATATGGCGCTAAAGGTTCACGATGAAGATGAATTAGCAAAAATAAATGCTGCATTAGCAAAAATAGATAAAGGTACATATGGAGTTTGTGAAGTTTGTCATACGGATATTCCATATGAACGATTAGAAGCTTTACCATATACAGCATTTTGTATTGAGCATACAGATGCTAAGGACATTCCAAAGGGACGACCTGTAGAAGAACAGGTCATTTTACCTCCAGTTGATAATTCTTTTTCTGGCAGAGATGATAAAGACGACATTCACGATTATGAGGACACATTCCAATTAGTGGCAAGATACGGCACTTCTGAAACTCCTGCTGATTTTGAAGGAGACTTTGACGATTATGGTGACCTTTATGATGATCCTGAAGAAATGGCAAGAAACGATGAACTTAGCTCATTCCATATTTCTGAAACAGATCAACTTACAAGCCAAATTTCGAAAAGAGAAATCGATGAGGCAAGGAAATATGATTATTTAGAAGACTAATGAAAAAAGTGGCAACTCGAAATTTTCGAATTGCCACTTTCATATTATTTAAAGTGATTTCACAAGCGTCAAGAATTCTGTTAAAGATGTTACTTCATACGTTGGTGTGATGTTCGGATTTTTCTCTTTGTTTTCTCGATTAATCCAAACATTTTGCATCCCTACTCTTGAAGAGCCTAAAATATCGGTATTTAAATTGTCGCCCACCATGATTCCTTCTTCTGCCGCAATGCCTGCTTTTCCCATCATATATTCGAAAATACTTGCGTCAGGCTTCCCTTTTCCAAAATCGCCTGAAATTATAATATGATCAAAATAAGCAGGAATTTCCGGTGTGATTTGAAGCTTTAAGTTTTGAAGACTTGGAGCACCATTTGTTAGTAATACTAATTGATATTTCCCTTTTAATTCATCAAGAACTGCATATGTATCTTCATAAACATAAGGTGCTTTTTTACGTTCTGCTACAAAAAGCTCTCCTAGCTCCTTACCTAATGGTGCATCATCAATGCCAAGAGTCTTTAATCCATTTGTCCATGCATCTTGTCGATATTGAGGTGCAATTTGTTTCATCTTTTGAAATTGATCTGTTGGGTCATCAAATGTTCCCCAAAGTCCTTCAAATGGATTAATACCTATTAGAACTGTGTAATCATAAGTTTCGTATGATTCATATAATTTTCTTGCTTCTTGTCGAACAGCTTCTTCTAACTGCTTTGGTTCGATATTATGTACTGTTGCTGCATGTTCACATGTTTGATCAAAAGCGGTTTGAATACTTTGTTTGTCCCAAAGTAATGTATCATCTAAGTCAAAAATAATTGTATTAATTGGCATGTATGTTCACCTAGCTTTCACTGATATCACTGCATTTTCATTTTAACATAATGATATTTCAAGTTATACTCTGTCTTTTTAGAGTTTTTCGATTATTTATGAAAAATTCATAAAATCGTTTGCATATCGAAATAGTTAAAAAGTATATTAAACATGAAGTGTCATTTTGAATTGAAAGGGGTTTTTGGGATGTTTAAAAAACTAGCAGCTGATGCACTAGGATTATCAGATATTGGAAAAGTAATTGAACCTCAAGATTATGACAAAACAGAAGCAGATGATTACGTATTACATGAAAAGGGAGAAAAAATTTATTTCATTATTAAAACGAAAGCAGACGAATACTGTTTTACAAACTTAGCACTAATTCATGTAGATGGGGATTCTGCCGTGAGCAAGAAAAGAACTTTAAAAAGGTATGATTATAAATACAACACGATTTATAATGTATCTTTGGAAACAGCAGGAACAATTGATTTAGACGTTGAGATAAAATTTGTAATTGGAGAAAAAGTATTTAGCATCGATATTAATAAAAGCTATGCAGAAAAAATTAAAGATTTATATAAAAGTCTAATCTCCATAGAACGTATAATGAAGGAAAATGATAAGCATAAAAACTATATGTTAGATAGTCTTGATTACGCGACTAAGACTTTATCATCTCAAGGCTTTAGCCAAACACAATCACCATCAGAATCCTTTAAAGAAATTACGGAATATACAAATTCTTGGTTAAATAGCATGAGTGATCAATATTCAAATGAAGACTTTGGCCATGTGTTTGATTTATATTTAAAAAATTAGCCTTAAAATTACGTCTATTTCCATTCTGATTAGTATTAAAGTAAAAAGCACCGCTAAAACCTTTTTAAGGGAGAAAGCGGTGTATTTTTATTTGTTTTTATTTTTTAATTCATTGATTAAATCATTGATTTGTTTCTTTGCATTTTTCGTATCTTCTTGAAGTAATTCAATAGTATATCCTTTTCCATCTTCAGTGATTTGCACAATCACTCCTTCTTCTAGTTCTTGCCCTAAATTTTGTTTATGAATTCGAAGCTGTTCTAATTCATCAGGTCGTTTTAAAAAAATCGCGTAATCTCCTTCATACCGATCTAACGTATATTTATGGGAGTTCACTGACAATTTCTCCTTTCGGGTTTAGTAGTTGTGCAGGATCACCAGTGTTTAACCATATTGAACTGTTCGTCCACTTTAAATAGCCCTTCCCTTCTTTTGCATCAGGACCACTCGTAATAACGATTATTTCTCCTGGAGCAAGAGAAAAATTAGGAAATTCAAATGTTTGGTTTCCTTCAACTGACTTTAACGTCCAGTCGCTCATATTCACTGAACTAGACCCACTATTTATTATACTGATTGTATCTGCTTTTAAGTCTTTATTAATAATCGCGATTTCACTCGTTCCTTTGTTAATCGCTTTTGAGTTTGTTGGATTGTTTGATTTTGGTGGTGAAATAGAGCTTGTCGCCCCAATTCCAGTCCATTCATCTGCAAGTATGTTGAAGCTATGTCCATTCGTTTTAACCACTATCGTTCCCGATTCAGCCGTACCATAAATTTTACTGTTTACTTCACGTAAATTTTCGATCACTTCATAATGTGGATGACCGTATGAATTATCCTGTCCATAACTAAGGATTGTCGCCTTTGGACCTACCGCCTTAATAAAATTTAAAGAACTACTCGTATTTGAACCGTGATGACCAGCCTTTAAAATTGTGGCAGAAACATCCTCACTTTTTAACATCTCTTCCTCTATTTCAATTCCCGCATCTCCTGTTAGTAAAAAGGAAACTTCACCATAGGTTACTTTTAATACAATAGAGGCATCGTTATTATCAGATGCGTTTCCATCTGCATTCAATACATTAATTTCCAGCTCTTTATCAAGGGGAATTGTGTCATCTTTTTGAGGTACTGTATAAGGTATGTTTTTCTCTTGAATGAGACCTAGCATTTCTTCAAAGGTTGCTGAAGTATGTACTTTTCCAGAGTCAATAAATTGTTTAATCGAAATAGAGTTTAAAACAGAAATTAACCCTCCAATGTGATCTGCATCTGGGTGAGTTGCTACTACATAGTCTAGCTGCTTCACATTTTGAGAATGTAAATATTGAATGACATCATTCCCCGCACTTTTTGTACCACCATCGATTAACATTGTTTTATTATTCGGTGAGACGATTAGTATCGAGTCTCCTTGTCCTACATCTATAAAATGAACAGTCATCTCTTTCCCGCTAAAATCTGGACCGATTATTTTCTCAGCACCATCTTGATTTTCTAATTCGGTCACTTGCTCTTTTGTCTCTCTTTCAGCTGCACTATTGTTGTCAGTTACAGTATTGTTCTCATTAGATTCTCCTTGATGTTCAAATGATTGGTCTACATTAGTTGCGTCCGAACAACCAACTACAATCATTAAAGCGAGAAACAATGACCATATTATTCGCATTTGACCGCACTTCCTTCCTTTCACATTATAACAATTGGGTTTAATCAATGAAAAAGGAACGGCCTTTAACCGTTCCCTTCATATTTATTTACTCAGTTGAACATTATATAGGTCATTTAACATTTCGATTTTCTTTTCAATTGCATCTTCAAAGGTCATAATGTATGCCGCCGGATCTTTTGGATTATGGAATTGTGTAATTTTGCCCGTTTTAGGGTTTACAAATTTTGAAGAGGCGCCACAGCCAATCCCTAAAATAGTTTGAACTTCTTCCATAATAACAATATTGTATATGCTCTCTTCACCAGGCTTACAGTAGCCAACATTCTCTAAGTTTCCTAGGATATTCTTTTGGCGGTATAAGTAATAAGGCACATACCCATTTTCCTTCGTCCAACGGCTTGCCATATCCATCATTTCAGATACAGTGTTGCGATCTGCTACTTTATATTTGTCTTTATTGCGTGTCATTTCTGAGGCACGTTTAAAGGATAGCGTATGCACTGTTAACGATTCAGGCTGTAATTTTTCAGATTCATCTAATGAATGCTGGAATTCTTCAATTCCTTCATTCGGTAATCCGATAATTAAATCCATATTAATATTCTTCATCCCTAAATTTCGTGATAACCAAAACTTATCCACCGTTTCTTGTACTGTATGATGTCGGCCAATTGCTTTTAGTGTCTCATCTGTATAGCTTTGAGGATTTACTGAAATACGGTCAATTCCCCATTTTTTCAATACTTCAATTTTTTCAGGAGTAATTGTATCTGGGCGACCTGCTTCTACTGTAATTTCCCGAATTGATTCTGGATTTGGGAATGATTCAAACATCGTTTTATATAAGGCATCCATTTCATCTGCTTCAATGGAAGTAGGTGTTCCCCCACCCCAATAAACAGAAGTGATGTTCATATTATTCTCTTTTAACCATTTCCCCATGGCACGGATTTCTATATGCAATCCATCTATAAAAGATTCCACTCGTCCTTGTTTACGGTTTGCGCCAATGGCATAAGCAGGGAAGGTACAATAAGCACATTTTGTTGGACAAAATGGTACACCAATATAAACTGAAAGCTCTTTTCCGATTTCATCAAGATCTGGTATTGTCACTAATTGGCGTTCTACAATTGCCTTCATTAATGAAATCTTTGCATCAGAAATTCGGAAATCTTCTTTCAACACTTCTGCAATTTGATCATCTGAAAATCCTTGCTTGCGATACTTGTGGTATAGCTTTGTCGGTCTAACGCCAGTTAAAATACCCCATTCCTGCGTCATACCTGTATATTGCTCAAGGACATCTAACATCACGTGGCTTAAAGCACGTTTCATTCGTATACCTTGTTCTTTTTCAGTTCCTTCAGTTTTATAGCCAATAGAATATCGGCTTGTATATGTTTGACCATCGACCGTTAATTCGCTTGCTGTATGAATTGTATAGTCTCGATCGATAGAATGCTCAAATTGAATAGACATATCTGCTTCTTCAGACTTTATCGTAATCTTGGAGTCCTCATAAAACAAATTCGCTATATGATTTAATACACGATTCCAATCCTCTTTAAATTGTTCGTTCACTTGTATTGTTTTCATATATTGTTCTCACTTTCTACAATCATCAATAATCATTAAAACACACTTTTTCTATTTTATCATTTCTAAATAGTAATCATGAATGAAAAGCTTTCCACAAAAGGCTATTTTAGATTAAATTATTAAAATAACGTAAATTATTGCGTGATATTCCACTAAATTTCCTTTTGATCGAATGAAAAGCGAAACAAACAATCTAATATTAAAGACAAATTAAAAGACCCCACAAAAAATTGTGTGGCCTTTTAAAATATCATTATAGTCCATCGTATAAAGATTGAATTGGTTTTACTATAATTTGATTTAATTCTTCTATGATTTTACTTAATCCCATTTCAGCCTCTAACATTGCTAAAATTTTTGGATTTTGTTGTGCTAATTGTGCTGTTTTTTGAAGATACATATATTCATCTTCAAGTAGCTCTTCACCATTCATTTGCTTTTCTTGTAACTTCATTTGAATATCACGGAAGTTTGTAAAAAGTGTTTTTGCTTCTTCGTCGGCTCTTACGATGTCAACAGCTTCTTTTAACGTTTGAAATTCATTTGTATTTACCAATTTACCTTCAAATTTGTTTATATCATCATAAATGTTTGTCAAAAAATTTCCCACTCTCGTTTTTATTTGGTCATTCTGTATAGAGACTCATTAACTTAACAATAACACAATCAAGCCTTGAACAATACCAATAACTCCACCTAATACAGCACCAAGCACTGTAATCATTTTCAATTCTCGATTCGCAACATTAAGTACCAGCTCTTCTAATTTTTCTATTGGGAAGGAATCGACTTGTTCCCTTACAACCTCTTGAAGGTTTAGTCTCATCACAATTTCCTCAAGTTTACTTTCAGCAAGGGCAAAACCCTTCTCGATAAGCTTCGGTAGTAATTCCATTGTGACGTACTCACTGCCTTTTGGCCAATAATCGTTAATATGTTTATTTAAACGTTCTTCAATGGCCAATTCCTTTTTCGCATAGGCTTGAACCTTTTCAATAATCAGATCAAACTCTATTTCATGCAAAAAATTCTCAGCAGGCTGTTGCTTTAACTTATCCCATTCCTGATTAAAAACGTTAATCAATAAAGTTTTAGCACCTGGGGAATTTAAAAATTTAAGAATTTCTTTTTGTACTCTACCGACGATTGTATTGGAATCGCCAAAGAGCATTTGAATCATTCCACCAATGGTTCCTTTTGAAGATAAGAAGTCATCCATCATATTTCTTATCGTCATCTCACCTTTTGAGGAAGTGAAATACTCTTCACCTTTTTTTAAGATATAATCAGCAGCTACTGGTATTTTACTTTCAATCGCATGCAGCACATTATCAGGTATAATTTGCTCAATGGACTTCGTAGATAATGTATTCCTTACGTTAAGTATCTGTGATTCAATGACTGCATCCACTTTTCCGTTTACAGTGTTTGGTAAGTCTTGTAATCCGAAAAACTTAGCCCAGTCTAGTATCGTTTTTTCATTTGTAAAAATGCTTTTCTCAACAGTCTTTTGGGCAAATTGTAAAACGACATTTCGAATTTCCTCGGATAACAATTTTTTTCTGAATACTTCAGGAGTCAGTAAATAATTCGTTACCGTAGTTCCTAATTGTTTCGCTATTTCCCCACGTCTTTTCGGGATCAACCCTGGTGTTAATGGGAGTCGCCAAGATTTAATATAGATTGCATGATGTGGGCGAAAAAGCATTTTAATGGCAAGAAAATTAGTAAAACCACCAATTACTGCACCGATTACTGCCATAAAAAGTATTAATATGATTGGGTTATCCATTTATCAATCCACTCGCTTCTTTCAAACTATTTTCCATTATAACAAAGGATTATTTTGTAACATAATGTTAGCCTTCTTTTCTATCTTCTAGTACGATTGAATGAAAGAGAGGTTTCAAAGGGGGAGCAAAATGATTACACATTTCCGATTCAAACCATTATTTGAAAATACCCAATTACCTGGTTGGGCTATCTCATTTTATTACAAACAAAAATATTACACAGGGGAATATAAAAAGGACGGCAGTATTAAATGGATGGGCGATACGCCCGATGACCTTCTAATAGTAGAGAAACAAATTCATGAATATATGTTGTTTCATGTTTACGAATAAAAAATGCCGGCATATTATGTTGTGCCTGGCATTTTTCCCGATTGTAACTGGTACATCGTTTCATAACGTCCACCTAGAGCAATCAATTCATCATGTGTACCTTGTTCTACAATTTCACCGCGGTCTAATACTAAAATTTGATCAGCATTTTTTATGGTCGATAAGCGGTGGGCAATGATAAAGGTTGTTCGCCCTTGTTTTAATACGTCCATCGCATGCTGTATTACTTCCTCAGTTTCTGTATCAATATTACTTGTTGCCTCATCTAAAATTAAAATCGATGGATTGAATGCTAACGCCCTTGCAAAGGAGATTAATTGCCTTTGACCTGAAGATAAGGTACTTCCTTTTTCTATCACTGGCTCATCTATTCCTTCTTCGAGATTTTTTAGTACACGCTCTCCACCAACTGCTATGAGCGCCTTTTCTATCGTTTCTCTTGTAATTCGTGGGTCGTCTAGACTAATGTTGCTTGCTATTGTTCCAGAAAACAGGTAGGGATCCTGAAGCACAATTCCCATATGTTCTCGAATCGTTTGTCTCGGTAAAGTCGAAACATCTATTCCATCAATATATATTTTCCCATTTTGCGGATCATAGAAGCGGAAGAGTAAATTCATAATAGAGCTTTTTCCTGAGCCTGTATGACCAACTAGTGCAATGGTTTCTCCCTTTTTCGCTTCAAAGCTTATATTTTTTAATACATATTCATCCTTTTGATAAGCGAAGGATACATTTTCAAATACGACATTTCCTTCGTAGCGTGGAATCGACTTTTCACTTACTTCTTCTCCACTTTGATCGAGCAATTCAAAAACACGAGTTCCTGCTACGAGCGAGCGCTCCAGCTGAGAAAACTGGCTAACAATACTGACAATCGGATTAAACAATCGAGTCGTATAATCAACAAAGGCATATAAGGTACCGGCTGTTACGATTTCCGCTGTATTCATTGATTGGGTTCCAAAGTAAAATATAAACACTGTTAATATTAATAGACGCAGCACAGAAACTAAATTATAGGAAGTTCCAGAATCTAAAAATAATAGCTTTCGTTGGTATTCAAAATGCTCATCATTTAAAGAGGCAAATTCCTTTTTCATTTGATCTTCACGTTTAAACGCTTGAATGATATTCATCCCGTGAATAGATTCATTAATCATTCCATTAATATCAGCAATTTTTGCCCGAATGACTTGGTTATATTTCGATGCAAATTTTCGGTAGCCAATCATCCATAGATAAATAACTGGCACAATGACTAAAGCGATTAATGCCATTTGCCAATTTAAAATAAATAGCGCGACATAAACACCGAATATTGAAATAAAGCTTGTAACAAATTGAGATAATACTTGAACATATAAATTCCGAATCGCCTCAGTATCATTTGTGACTCTTGCAACAATTTTTCCAGCAGGTAGACTATCAAAGTACTGTATAGGCAACTTTTGAATATGTCCAAAAACGTCTTGTCTTAGCTTTTGTACAACTCGGTTGGCTCCAATTTGAAGATAGATATACATAAAGTATCTAAGTACTGCTGTCAAAATCTCCAGAAAAAGAAATATAGCTAGCAAAATGACTATTGGCTCAACATCTAAAAAACCAGGTGTCATATGTGTATCAATGATATATTTTGCGATAAATGGACCTGCTAAATCTGTTGCCACAGCAATAGTCAATAAAATTAGACCCATTATAATTGGCCTTTTAAACTTCATTGCATAGATAAATAGGCGTCTACTCGTACTCATTCTGAGGACACCTCCTCAAGCTGCTGGCGATCGTATTGCTCCTTGTACCAGCCTCCCTTTGATAACAGTTCTTCATGGGTCCCCTCTTCAACAATAGCCCCTTCATCCAATACAATAATCCAATCTGCATGTTGAATTGCTGATAATCGATGTGTAGTGATGATTGTTGTTTTCCCTTTTCTTTCTTTTTGTATATTTTCTATTATCTTTCTTTCAGTTTTTGCATCTACCGCTGATAAGGAATCATCTAAAATTAAAATTTCTGGATTTTTAATTAATGCCCTTGCAATAGATACACGCTGCTTCTGTCCTCCAGATAAAGAAACACCCTTTTCACCGACAAGAGTTTCAATTCCTAACGGAAGACTTTTTAGATCCTTTTCAAAGTTTGCTAATCGGATAGCTTCATGTAACTGTTCATCAGTTGCATCCTCTTTACCAAACAATATGTTTTCTTTTATCGTTCTTGAAAATAATACATGGTCCTGAGGGACATAACCTATCCACTGTAAAATTTGTTCTTTTGATAACGTTGAAATATCCACATCTGCTATAGTAAATTGACCTTCCCCAATTGGATATTCTCTAAGAAGCTGTTTCACAAAGGTTGTTTTCCCAGCACCTGTTTTCCCTACAACTCCAAGGGTTTCACCTTTTTTAATATTCAATGTGATACGCTGTAAATTTTGAAAATGTGAAAGTGGATATTGGAATGAAAACTCATTAAACCCTATGGATGAAACTTCTTCAATCTGATCGGGTTGTTGAGGATCTTTTACATCTTGCTCATAGCTTAACGTTTCCTGTACTCGATCTAAAGAAGCGTTCCCCTGTTGCATCACATTGATTAACTCTCCTATAGCAATAATCGGCCAAGTTGCTAATCCAAGGTAAATGGTAAACGATACTATTTGGCCGACTGTTAATTCTCCTGTAGATACGAGAAAAGCACCATAACCTAAAGTAATAATGTAAGTTAGTCCAGTCCCTAATTTTGTAATAGGGCCAAATAATGCATTTATTTTTGCCACATGGATATTTTTAAAAAATACTTCTTCACTCATATTACGGAATTTCTCTTCATCTTTCTTCTCTTGAACATATGCTCGAACAACTCTTACTCCCGCAACAGATTCCAAGACACTATCATTCAATTGACCAAAGGAAGATTGGGCAGCTATATAACGTTCATGGACTAATTTACCGATAAGCTGCATTAAAATAGCGATTATTGGAATTGGAATCATCGCAACCGCCGTAAGCTTCCAAGAGATGAAAAATCCCATTGCAAAAATAATCGCACCGAAATAAAGTGTTGAATCAATTAATGTCATTACACCAAATCCAGCTGTTAGCGAAACAGCATTTAAATCATTTGTAGCACGCGCCATCAAGTCGCCCGTTCTATTTCTTTCATAAAAGGTAGGTGTCATCTTTAAAAATTGATGCATTAATCTTCTTCTAAGTACCTTTTCTAACGTTATGGCACCACCGAATAACTGATATTGCCATATAAAATTCATCGCATAGCTACTGAAAATGATGACAAGTAAAACCGTCACATAATAAGTTAAGGATTGATTAGTCATTGTATTGGTCGTAATTTCATCAATTCCTAAACCAAGTATATACGGTGGTAAAACTTCTATTATACTTGCGACGATAAGTAATATAATTGCGAATGAATATCTCTTCCAATGTTCTTTAAAAAACCATTTTAATTTGATGAGAACATCAAACATGTTGCACCTTCTTTCAATTAACAAAAATTTCTATATTGCATAAAATGATTTAAATTAGATATTTAATAAGATACCTAAAACCAAAAGTCATAGATAAAGTCTTTTCCATCGATACTATATCTTTTTATTTGTTTTGCCAAAAAAAATACACTCATCCCTATAGATAAGTGCCTAATAAAAGATACAGGCTTATACCTATACCTAATCCATTTACTTTCTGTTTCATAATCAGAGTGGAGGTTCTTTATCCTCCAATCTCCCGTCATTAAATGGTAGCATGCTCGAATTTCTTTCGTCAATTAAAATTGGAAATATATGATAGGCTACTGTGATTATTCACGTAACTTTATAAAAGTTTTTTATTCCATTTTAATAGTTATTCATAATTTGTATTTTTTAAGGAAATATTTTATCATTGTATTATTAATTTAATTTTTCTAAAGTAGGAGGTGTACTCTTTGTTCGCTTCCCTCATTCGGGTTTGGAACAAAGAACGTATTTGGACGGAGACATAGTAGAGCTGACCATACGGTTAGCAGTATTTGCTATCCTTATTATCTTTTCAGGATTTTTCGTTGCAACAGAGTTTGCAATTGTAAAAGTGCGAGGAACTCGCATTGATCAATTAGTGGAAGAAGGACATAAAAAAGCCCTTAAAGCTAAAAAAGTAGTTAATAACTTGGACGAGTATTTATCCGCTTGTCAATTAGGGATTACCATTACATCATTAGGTTTAGGTTGGTTAGGAGAACCTACAGTTGAAATACTTTTACATCCATTGTTTGAAGCAATCGGATTAGAAGGTACTGCTGTATCAATTCTTTCATTCATTATTGCATTCTCAATTGTGACATTCCTACATGTGGTTGCCGGTGAATTAGCTCCAAAAACATTAGCTATTCAACGTGCTGAATGGGTGACATTAAACTTCTCTGGAACATTACTTTTATTCCACAAAATTATGTATCCTTTTATTCATTTCTTAAATTTATCTGCTCGCGGTCTATCAAAACTTTTTGGATTACAGCCTATGTCTGAAGGTGAAGATGCACATACTGAAGAAGAGCTTCGTATGATTATGGCAGACAGTTTAAAAAGCGGTGAAATCAACCATTCAGAATATGAATATGTTAACAGTATTTTTGAATTCTCCAACCGCACAGCAAAAGAAATTATGGTGCCTCGAACTGAAATAGTAAGTTTCGAAAAAGACTTAACAGTTAAAGAAGTATTTGAAGTAATGGGTGTTGAACAATATACTCGTTATCCAGTAATTGATGGCGACAAAGACCACGTAATTGGACTTGTTAACTTAAAACATTTATTGACTGCGTATATAAAAAATCCTGTAAATGGCGATAAAAAAATCATCGACTATATGCAACCAATCATTCGAGTATTTGAAACTGTTCCAGTTAGCGATTTACTACTTAAAATACAACATGAACGAATTCATATGGCCATTCTAATGGATGAATACGGTGGTACTTCAGGTTTAGTTACAATTGAGGATATCATTGAGGAAATTGTTGGTGATATTCAAGATGAATTTGACCTCGATGAAATACCAGAAGTACAAGAAATTAGTGAGGGCCATTATATAATAGATGCCAAAATGTTACTTGAAGAAGTAAATGATATGCTTGGTACTACCATTGAAGACGAAGATATCGATACAATTGGTGGTTGGTTCTTAACCCAACGTTTTGATGCTGTTGAAGGTGACAGTTTCGACTTTGAGGGGTACGAGTTTAAAATTAAAGAATTAGACGGCCATCATATCCTTTATTTAGAGGTAACAAAATTACCAGAAGTAGATCCAGATGCGGATCAAGATTTAGATGAAGAGTTAAAACAAAAAGTAGAAGAAGATTATTAATCCTAACGACTTTCTGATAATCAGAAAGTCGTTTTATCATGTTCTGAAGTCTTGCTTGGAGGAAACAAAGTGGAATTATATACAAATTTGCGTGCTGGGGAAAAAGGCGCATGGCTATCAATCGGTACATATCTTATTCTCAGTGCCATTAAACTTATCATTGGTTATTTTGGAGCATCAGATGCATTAATGGCAGACGGGCTTAATAATACAACGGATATCATCGCATCAATTGCTGTTTTAATTGGATTGAGAATATCCCAAAGACCGCCAGATGAAAATCATCAATATGGTCATCTTCGTGCCGAAACAATCGCCTCCCTAATCGCATCCTTTATCATGATGGTTGTTGGGTTACAGGTACTCTTAGATTCTGGCTTTAATTTGATGAATCCATCAAGAGAAACACCTTCTCCTCTTACTGCTTATGTTGCCCTTGGAAGTGCGGTGGTTATGTATTTTGTGTATCGTTACAATTTAAAGCTTGCGAAAAAAATTGGAAGTTCCGCTGTACGTGCAGCAGCTTACGATAACCGTTCAGATGCCTTAGTAAGTACTGGTACGGCTATAGGGATTTTTGGTGCCATTTTTGGTTTTGTTATCATTGATACGATTACGGCATTGATCGTAGGGATCATTATTATTAAAACTGGTGTGGAAATATTTTGGGAGGCTGTACAAACACTAACTGACGCCTTTGATATTGAAGAAGCAGAGACTTTATCTGTTCTCATTCGTAATGTAGACGGTGTTATTGATTTAAATGATTTTAAAGGTCGTACCCATGGAAACATGACATTTATCGATGTGACCGTTACTGTAAATCCAAATTTAAATGTATGGGAAAGCCATCGAATAACTGAAAAAATAGAATCCACTATTAAGCGGTTTAACCCTTATTGTATGGTTCTTGTTCATATCGAGCCACATGTCATACCAAAGGCTATAGAAGAGGATTATCATTTCTAATAGTAAAAAGACATCACTCATTTTGATTTGACCCAAGAAAGTTAGACACTAATCTAATTTTTACGGGGCAGTTCAGAAATTTGTGATGTCTTTTATTATTGCAATCCACTACCCTCTGTCAAATTATGCTTTACCGCATAAAGAGCAGCCTGTGTACGGTCTTGGACTTGAAGTTTATTGAAAATATTCGAAATGTGAGTTTTCACTGTTTTTTCTGTTACAAATAGAGAAGAGGCAATTTCACGATTACTTTTTCCTTTTGTAAGTTCTGCAAGTACATCTCTTTCCCTTGGCGTTAAAGGATTTTTTATATGTGGAAGGTTTTCTTCTTCACGAATACTTTCTTCTAATTGAGTTGTTGCAACTGGGTGCATAATGCTTTCTCCAAGCATGATTTTTCTAATGGCAGTCACTAAATCATCCGGCTCAATATCCTTTAATTGATAACCCGCAGCACCTGCCTCAATCGCAGGTAATACATGATCTTTATCAGAAAAACTTGTTAGCATTAATACTTCCACGTCCGACCATTGTTCTTTTATTTTTTTTGTTGCCTGTATGCCATCCATTTCAGGCATGACAAGGTCCATTAAAACCACATCTGGCATTAAAGACTCTACAAGTTCGATTGCTTCAAGCCCGTTCTTTGCTTCCCCAACTACTTCAATGTCCTTTTGTGTTTTTAAAAATACTATTAATCCACGGCGAACAATGTGATGATCGTCTGCAATTAAAACACGAATCATGGCCGCTCCCCCCCTTCCTAATAAGGTATTCGTATTAAAAGCTCGGTGCCCTTACCAATTTCACTTACCCAATCAGCCGTACCACCTAATGCTTGTACTCGATCTTTAATAGATTGCATTCCAATAGAAGGAAGTGCTTTTTTAGAATCATTGATAAATCCTCGACCGCCATCTTTTACGACAAATAGAATATCCGTCGCAGTTACATTGATAAACATTTCCACGATTTGAGTTTCCGCATGCTTTCTCACATTATTTAAAGCTTCTTGAGCAACCCGAAATAAAGTTTCCTCTACTCTTGATGGAAATTGAAGAACTCCTGATACATTCACTGTTAAAGTTAAATTCAACATGTCCGCATATGCTTTTATCGCCTCAATCAAACCGCTTTCTAAACCTTGTGGTCGAAGCTGCCAAATTAGTGCACGCATTTCAGTTAAAGCAGCTTGCGTTAATTGTTGAATATCTCGAAATGTATCTTTTATGTCCTTTTGGTCTGACATTTCAATACCCGCTCGTGAGGTTAATGTGACTGAAAACAACAGCTGATTAACAGAATCATGGAGGTCTCTTGCCAGTCTATTTCGCTCTTTTACAAGGGCCATTTCTTGTTCCTGCTTTGTTAAATAAATTCGTTTTATAGCTGAACCCATTTGGAATGCAACAGACTCCAAAAGCTCTAGCTCTTCTTCTGAATAGCTCACTGTATTTGGCTTAGCTACATTTAGCAAACCAAATCGTTCCCCACCGGATTGCAACGGTACAGTAGCATGATGGGTAATTCCAGCATTATCTCCAACCTTCGATTCAATAGCCGCTTCGATTCGTTGACACTCTATTATATTTGAAGCTTTTTTTAGTTCTTTATTGCGATAGCGTGAAACACACCAACATCCACCTTTTTTTAGATGCTCACATCCATTGTGCTGTAATGCTTCAGGCAGTTCTTCGTGGGCGATTAATTCCCGTTTTCCTTTATCGTTTATAAAAAAAATCCAACCTGTTTTAAAGTTGGTCCCCTTTAAAAATTTACTTAGGGCCCCTTTTAACATTGGAATCATATCAGTTTCTTCATTTAATAACTCAGCAATTTCTTTTAGTAATGTAATGTTTGAATGTTCATTCACTGACATGCTACACCTCGTCCAAACCTAGTTATCTTCATCATAACATTGACTGAACAATCTTTCATTTATTGACATCTCATACTTTTGAATGAAAAACGTTCAATTATTGATGGATTTGATTACAGAAAAATAACACTATTATATGTATAATAGAATTTGGATAAACGAGATATTTCGAAATCAGAATAATTTACTTCCTTTTATAAAGAATTTATAATCAAAACTACCATTAATCATTTTTAGGAGATATTATGAATAAAAAACTTGAAAATAGCTTGCTGTTTATTTGGGCTGTATCATTCGTTGCTACACTTGGTTCACTATATTTCTCTGAAATAAGGGGATTTGAGCCATGTGAATTATGTTGGTACCAACGTATCTTAATGTATCCGTTAGTAATTATCACTCTAATCGCTTATCTACAAAAAAATGCGAAGATTGCTATAACAACCGCCGTGTTATCTTGTATAGGTGGTGCAATATCACTTTATCATTATGGAATTCAAAAACTTGCACTTCTATCTAATTCGGCTCCCGGCTGTGGAAGAGTTCCATGTACAGGTGAATATATTAACTGGTTTGGCTTTATCACAATTCCGTTTCTCGCTTTAACGGCATTTATATTAATTGCCATTACTAGTTTTTATATGATTAAAGTTTCTAAGGAGGGTAAATAATTTGAAAAAACTAGCTATAATTGGTGCTGTTATTATTGTCTTATTTGCAGCATTAATTATTTTAACGAATATTTCAAATCAAAAACAAATTGAAGAAAATTTAAGTAAAACTGAAAATCAGGCTAATCCATATGGTAAGACAGACTTAGATCCAGCAACCATCGATTTATTAGATAATGAACATTATCAAAACATTATTTTACCTGATGAGTTAAAAGAAAAAATCGCTTCTGGTGCGCCAGTTGTGGCTTACATGTTTAGTTCAACATGCCCACATTGTATGAACTTTACGCCAAATTTAATGCCGATTGCAGATGAAATGGGTATTCCTATTGATCAATACAACCTTTTAGAATTTGACGAAGGCTGGGATGAATACGAAGTTGTTGAGACACCTACATTAATTTATTTTAAAGATGGCAAAGAAGTGGATCGTATTGTTGGAGACTACTCAAATGATTTAGACGGTTTGAAAACTTTCTTAAATCAAGTTGAAAATCCACTAAAAAACAATCCTTATGGAAAAACAAGTTTACAACAATCAACTATTGACTTATTAGATAATGAAAATTACCAAAATATTATCCTACCTGAAGATCTTGAAGAAAAAATCGCATCAGGTGATCCGGTTATGGCATATATGTTTAGTCCAGAATGTCCACACTGTCTAAACTTCACACCAAATTTAATACCAATTGCCAATGAGTTAGGGGTAGAAATTAATCAATACAATTTATTGGAATTCCCTCAAGGTTGGAATGATTATAAAGTTGAATACACACCGACATTAATTTTCTTTAAAGATGGGAAAGCTGTTGGGGAACCATTAGTTGGTGACTATTCTGACGACCCAGAAAAAGTAAAAGCATTTTTAGAACAAGCGAAACAGTAATATAATAAAGATATCGTGTTCAATAAGAGCGCGATATCTTTTTTTGGAGGAACCTGACCATGTTTCAATATGAAATTGTACAAAATGATTTAACGATTGAAGAGTTACTTCGTTCTAAATGGCGACTTGGAAAAAAGCTCGTCCATGAACTGCGGATGGCAAAAGCGATAACACTCGAAAATGGAGAACAGGTACTATGGAGTGAAAAATTAAAATCTGGTACAACCCTTTCGTTTACTTTTGACATTCCAAAATCCAATTATGTACCTACAAAAGCCTGTGAAGTAGAAATCCAATATGAAGATGACCATTGTCTCATTGTTTCAAAGCCAAAAGGTATGGCCACACATCCTAACGATATTTGGGACCGTGATACATGTATGAATCATGTTATCGCTCATATTCAGAGTAACGGTGGGCATTATGCAGAGCATGTTCATCGACTTGACCGCGGTACGAAAGGATTACTATTAATAGCAAAACATCCGATTGCTAAATCAATTTTCGACCGAATGATTGAAGAAAAAACAATTATTCGTACTTATGAGGCTGAGGTACAAGGGAGTGTCCGTCAAGATAGTGGTACCATTAGTGAACCCATTGGTAAGGATCGCCACCATGCCACTCGTCGTGTTGTAGCCAAAACTGGACAGCATGCAGTTACACATTTTAAAGTGGTTAAACGTTTGAAACAGACAACAATTGTCCATTTAACATTGGAAACAGGTCGCACCCATCAAATTCGTGTTCATATGGCTCATCTCGGTCATCCGATTGTCGGAGATACAATGTACAACGCAAGAAAAACTGCAAATGATGACTATGAATTACACGCAATTCAATTAGAATTCGAACATCCTTTTTTAAATAAACTGTTAGTGGTTAAAGATAAAGGAGCGATTCACTAATTAAGTGAAATCGCTCCCCCTTTATTAAAAATTAAAATTATCAGGATCTTTGCCCGTTCTTAAGTCCTTATTTAATCCATCAATCGCTTCTATATCCTCTACTGACATTTCAAAATCAAAAATATTCATATTCTCTTCGATACGGCTAGGGGTTACAGATTTCGGAATCGACATCACATCATTTTGATAATGCCAACGAAGGATAATTTGAGCTGCTGTTTTATTATATTTAGCAGCAATCTTTGCAATCGTTTCATCTTCTAAAATTTTCCCTCTACCTAAAGGTGCCCATGCTGTAACTGCAATGCCATTTACCTTACAGTAGTTCAAAAGTGGTTTTTGGGATAGGTATGGATGTAGTTCGATTTGATCCACCATTGGTTTCACATTTGCTTTTGTAGAGATTTTCTCTAGATGGTGCTCGTGATGATTTGAAACACCTGGTACACGTATTAATTTTTCCTCGTAAAGGCGCTCTATGGCACGATAAGTATCAACAAATTTATCTGGTACCGCCCAATGGGTTAAGTATAAATCTATATAATCTAAGCCTAATTTTTTTAAGGATGTTTCAAATGCTTTTAACGTGTTGTCATAACCTTGATCGGAATTCCATACTTTTGTAGTAACGAAAATTTCTTCTCGCGCAATATTGGATGCACGAATCGCTTCTCCAACTTCTACCTCGTTATTATATAGCGCAGCGGTATCAATCGCACGATAGCCTAACTCAAGTGCTTTCGTCATTGCATTTAATGCTTCTTCACTGTTTGTCATTTTATAAACGCCTAATCCTAAATAAGGCATTTCTACGCCATTTGATAACCGTTTTGTTGGTATACTTGTCAATCCATACACTCCCCTTCGATTCATTAATTCAATTATACGATGAATTTTTCCATATCGACATAATTATGCATTGACCAATTGAGAGATTATAATCTATTTATCCATTTGAAAAAGTATAAAAATTTTTCTATTAAGCCTTTTTCCCGTTCTATTAGCTATTAATTAATAATATATAACAATAAGTATGTTTGGTTGTCACTTGCCACTTGTGAGATTTTAAATATTGGGGGATGGATAATTATGATGGATACGCCTTTACTGTTAACGAACTTTTTGAAACGTGCAGAGCGATACTTCCCAGAGAAATTAATTATCTCAAGGACGAGCTCAGAAACAATTCATCGAATTCCGTATAAGGATTATGTAAAACGAACTCACAAACTAGCAGATGCTCTTACAAAGCTAGGAATGAAACGTGGAACAAAGGTTGCATCTTTTGCATGGAATCATCATCGACACCTTGAAGCGTATTTTGCAGTTCCTTGTGCAGGTGCTGTCTTGCATATGGTCAATATTCGATTAAGTCCTGAACATATTATTTATGTAATCAACCATGCCGAAGATGAGATTTTATTAATCGATGGTGATTTATTCCCTTTATTTGAGAAAGCGATTCCATTCTTAAAAACCGTGAAGCATGTGATTGTAATGCAAGATAATATGGAAGTTCCAGAATCAAGCTTCCCTAATGTTCACTCTTATGAAAAGCTACTGGCAGAGGCATCTGATGAATTTGAATTCCCTCTTGATTTAGATGAAAATTCACCTGCAGGTATGTGTTATACAAGTGCAACAACAGGTATGCCAAAAGGGGTGGTATATACACATCGAGGGTTAGTCCTTCATAGTATGGCGCTTGGCTTAGCAGATAGTCTTGGATTGCGTGAAGAAGACGTGATTATGCCTGTTGTTCCAATGTTCCATGTTAATGCATGGGGTATGCCATTTGCAGGGGTGAATTTTGGCATCACTCAAGTATTGCCTGGACCGATGTTTACACCACAATTATTATTAGATTTAATTGAACAGGAAAAAGTTACGTTAACTGCTGGGGTACCAACCATTTGGATGGGTGTTGCTCAAGAACAGGAGAAAAAACCACGCGACTTATCATCTTTGCGTGCAGTTGTATGTGGCGGTTCTGCATCGCCTAAAGGCTTAATTAAAACCTATGAAGATAAATTTAATGTACCATTTGTTGTCGGTTATGGTATGACGGAAACGACACCAATTGTTAGTTTATCTACTTATACTTCGTCAATGAAAAATTTAACACGAGAAGAGAAACTAGATATTCGTGCTACACAAGGCTTAACAGTCTCTTTACTTGATACGGAGGTCGTAAACGATGCAGGCGAAGTGCCTTGGGACGGAAAAACAATGGGTGAACTTCGTATACGTGGACCATGGATTGCTCATGAATATTATAAAGATGAGCGTACTCCTGAGGCATTTCGTGATGGATGGCTTTATACAGGCGATATTGCAGTTGTCACTCCTGAAGGTTATATTAAAATTACCGACCGGACAAAGGATTTAATTAAAAGCGGTGGTGAATGGATATCGTCTGTTGATTTAGAAAATGCATTAATGACGCACGAAGCAGTTGCTGAAGCAGCAGTTATTGCGATTCCGCATGAAAAATGGCAGGAGCGTCCTCTTGCATGTGTTGTTTTAAAAGAAGGCAAAAACGCTACCAAAGAAGAATTGCTCGCTTCTTTAGAAGGTCAATTTGCAAAATGGTGGCTTCCTGATGATATCGTATTCTTAGCGGAAATTCCTAAAACATCTGTAGGTAAATTTTTAAAGGCTAAGTTACGCGAGGAGTTAAAAGATTATCAAGTAAAAGCTTAGTAGATGATTGGGCCTTATTCGAATGAATTATATCGAATAAGGCCATTTATTAATTTTTTTTCTTATAATTGTATTTTTCATCATTATCATTGTCTGCCGCATCAAATTCAATTGGATCTGGAAAACGCATATCTTCCGCAAGCTGTGAACCATCACGCATTCTCTCCATTTGCTTGCCTAACCAAATAACATCTTCCATATTATTCGTCATATGTCCACTTGGCTCCATTTTTTCAGGTTCCAATTTATCACCCTCCTTGAAAGTAATATTCCCAACTTCATTTATTTGAACCATTTCCGTCATAAATTTAATGTAGTAAAGTCATTATTTTTTGATATACTAATTATTATAATAGTTTAGTTTATTTACATGAGGAGGATTCTTCCATGAATACTTTAATTATGGTAGTTATTATTGGCTCAATTTTAACTGCAATCTTTACTGCAGGATATGAAGGTAATTACTCTAACGAAGATTAATCTTCATACTTAGACAAGTTTGCCATTACATAACATATTGGCAGCACATATCTCACTATAAAAGGGCAACCATTATCATATGGTTGTCTTTTTATTTTTGTATGAAACAATAAAATTGACTTTATGTTGTATCAAAAAATAAACTTAGTTACATAAAGTAAGTTAATAGTGAAAAATGGTAGTGTCAAAACTTCTATGAAAAATTGAAAATCACAAAAAATTAG
>NZ_JPVQ01000132.1 GCF_000772965.1 Ureibacillus massiliensis 4400831 = CIP 108448 = CCUG 49529
CCAGAGCTGCCGTTAAACGTGAATCCGAGAAAATGCGGTTCCACTGACTAAATTCTAAATTTGATGTGATAATTAAGCTTTTTTGTTCATAGAACTCTGAAATAATTTGAAACAGTAACTCTGCTCCTTCTTTGCCGAAAGGCAGATAGCCCATTTCATCCAAAATCATTAAATCGACTTTTTCTAATTTACTTCTAAATTGCTTTAATTTCCCCGCATGTAGCGCTTGCTCTAACTCTTCAACAAAATGCGAAACACGATAAAAACGTACTTCATACCCTTGCTCACAAGCCTTGCGACCAAGTGCAGAAGCTAAATGTGTTTTGCCTGTGCCAGGTGCGCCAACTAAAATAACATTCTCTTTTCTACGAATGAAATTCAACTGCTCTAATTCATCTTTTGTTAAATGGTTAGGTAAACAAATATCTTTATGCCACTGATAGCTTTCAAGCGTTTTCGTATCGATAAAGCGAGCTTGCTTCAAGTTACGGGCTATTTTCGCCTGTTCCCTGCCTTGCTGTTCTTTCAATAAAATTTGATACATATATTCTTCTGGATCTGTAAATGGCACTTCTTTAATTGCCTCAGCCACATGTGCTAATCTTAATTGTTTACAGAGAGTTAAAATCGCTTCATTCATGATGCAAC
>NZ_JPVQ01000133.1 GCF_000772965.1 Ureibacillus massiliensis 4400831 = CIP 108448 = CCUG 49529
AATAATTTGATGATTATTTTCTTTTAAATATTGGCGAGTTGCCTCTATATCTTTCGCATCGACTCCGGCAGCTCCTTTGTTTCGTTTTACCCGTTTAAAAGCTTCATTCAAATTATCTCGGTTTGTTATTAAATAAATAAGTCCATTTGATTCCATATGTTTTCATGAGATAGGGATGCACATGAACAGTTCCACTCTCTCTAGCACTCCGTTCACGTTCTGCGTTTCAGGGTAATTTAAAGAGTCTTTCGATTGGCTGTGTCCTTACTGTCGTGTAATGCTCCTAGTCATGTTCACTCCTTTCGTTCAGCCCTTCCCACAAGTGGTACTATGGCTTCTGCTGACTTCTGATGATTCAGCTATCTATCGCTAGATAGGTTCTGCTTCCAGGTATTCATCAGACCTCCCGGGGTAAGTCCGACCACTTTCACCTCATCTATCCGCCACATTTATTGCTCTATCTTCTGGAGATATTTTGGACTTTGATTTGTTTTGCAATCTTATCCAGATAGAACAACCTCGAATGTGATTCGTGTACCTCGGATCAAGGCTTTGCCTCCTGCTTCCTTCAGATTCCGCGTCGCCACGGACACCCTTGCGCTTGGCTAGTGGTTCGCATATCTCAACGCCCACAGTGAACTTTCATC
>NZ_JPVQ01000134.1 GCF_000772965.1 Ureibacillus massiliensis 4400831 = CIP 108448 = CCUG 49529
TGAGTATTGCGGAGCGTTTGAGCCAGCAGTGCGGAACTTTATACCACCGAGTGCGGATGTTTGAGCCACCTGTTGCGGACAATTGAGCCAATTAGAAAAATAAGAAAGGAAAACAATCATTTACTCTGGCGATTGTTTTCCTTTTCTAATTAAGTTGAACTAACTGGCAGCTTTTGAACTGCCGTTTGATAAGCGATTCCGTTAACCTTCGAAGTACGCTTTTATGATTTTTCTAGCTCCCTCATGGATGTCTTGTTCAGTCCATGTGTGTGGGAGAGGCTCTTCTCCATACATTTCGAGTAGCTTTTTCTTTAGTTCCTTTGGAAATGGGGTCCATGATCTATTCCCTCCCCAATAATATGAATCTTCTAGCTTAGCTAGCTTTTTTCTCGTTAAGATGACCAATAACTTATCCTCCAATTTTTAGACCATGACGCTCACGCATGGATACTTGTCCATCAATTAAAATATGATAAGAATCATGGACAATACGGTCTAAAATGGCATCGGCTATTTGAGCTTGTCCCAGTTTGGCATGCCAGCCTTCAGGCGCAAACTGAGAACAGAAAATAGTGGATGCTCGTTTTAAGCGGGCTTCAACGATTTCAAGAAC
>NZ_JPVQ01000135.1 GCF_000772965.1 Ureibacillus massiliensis 4400831 = CIP 108448 = CCUG 49529
CCTCCCGCCTCGCTAGAGGCTTTTCTTGGCAGTGTGAAATCAGGAACTTCGCGATGAATCGCTCCCCATCACAGCTCAACGTATTAGGAAGCGGATTTTCCTACTTCCACGCCTTACTGCTTGGGCGTGCACAACCAACGGCACGCTTTCCCTATCCTACTGCGTCCCCCCATTACTCAAACGGCGGGGAGGTGGTACAGGAATATCAACCTGTTGTCCATCGTCTACGCCTATCGGCCTCGACTTAGGTCCCGACTAACCCTGAGCGGACGAGCCTTCCTCAGGAAACCTTAGTCATACGGTGGATGGGATTCTCACCCATCTTTCGCTACTCATACCGGCATTCTCACTTCTAAGCGCTCCACCAGTCCTTCCGGTCTGACTTCAACGCACTTAGAACGCTCTCCTACCACTGACATCTTAGATGTCAATCCACAGCTTCGGTGAATCGTTTAGCCCCGATACATTTTCGGCGCAGCGTCACTCGACCAGTGAGCTATTACGCACTCTTTAAATGATGGCTGCTTCTAAGCCAACATCCTGGTTGTCTAAGCAACGCCACATCCTTTTCCACTTAACGATTACTTTGGG
>NZ_JPVQ01000150.1 GCF_000772965.1 Ureibacillus massiliensis 4400831 = CIP 108448 = CCUG 49529
CTGTCTTCAACACGCTATGAATTCACGTGAAGATACTATGCCATTACGCATAGTGGGTTCCCCCATTCGGAAATCCCCGGATCAAAGCTTACTTACAGCTCCCCGAGGCATATCGGTGTTAGTGCCGTCCTTCATCGACTCCTAGTGCCAAGGCATTCACCGTGCGCCCTTAATAACTTAACCTAAAAGTTATTACTTCTCTTAAAGAGAAGATTTAGACTTACAATAAAATTCTTGAACTAATTGCTTATTATATCAATGTCGTTTTATCCAGTTTTCAAAGAACAAGTTTGAAGTCATCTTTCGATGAACCTTCAAAACTGAACACAAAACGTTAATGTATAAGCTCTTAGAGCTTATTTCCGTTATATATCCTTAGAAAGGAGGTGATCCAGCCGCACCTTCCGATACGGCTACC
>NZ_JPVQ01000137.1 GCF_000772965.1 Ureibacillus massiliensis 4400831 = CIP 108448 = CCUG 49529
CCCGAGAAGTAAATCAACCTGTAATTGTAGTGCCCAAGGACTAACGAACTGTACTCACCCACGCCAGTATTCACAACCCGACATCGACTCAGGCTGGGATAGTTCTAGGGAAAAGTACTTCAACGGATATCATCTCTACATGATATCCACTAGCGATAGCCAATACGACTTACCGCTATATCCACGGCTGCATCCTGCTTCCCGGCATGATTCAGTCAGCCTAGTGGCTAGTTCAATTGAATTTTCGCAACGGTACACCTTGGGCACGATTGATAAAATTCTTCTTGATGCAGCGCATGATGCTGAGGCCATTTATGAGCTACTTGAACATCAAAATGTGGAACCCTTCATCGATTTAAATGTTCGAACAAAGAAGAACTTTAGTACAGAAAGTGATATTCAAATATCTCCGACAGGTGTTCCAATCTGTCCGATTGGGAAGGAGATGAAACCCAACGGGTTTGACAAATCTCAAAATCGGCAAAAATGGCGTTGTCCACTTGCTTGCGGTACCAAAAATA
>NZ_JPVQ01000138.1 GCF_000772965.1 Ureibacillus massiliensis 4400831 = CIP 108448 = CCUG 49529
GTCAAGCAACTGATATTACAACCATGCTTACAGAAGCGTTTATAACGCGTAATATACCAATTCCAAAGGGTAATAATCCAAGTATTATCATTCGAACAGATAACGGCCCCCAATTTGTAAGCAAACATTTTGGAGAATTTTGTTCAAACTTTAAGATTTATCATGAACGAATTCCACCTAAATCACCAAATTTGAATGCTTATATCGAGTCATTTCATAGTATTATTGAGCGTGAGTGTTACCAACAACACACATTTAGTTTTTACGAAGAAGCTTATTATTGGATTGATAAGTATATGGATTTCTATAACAATCGCCGTTATCATGGAAGTTTAAAATATATGAGTCCAAATGAGTTCTACGAACTGTATAAAGGGACAGAGTACCCAAAAGAAATGGCGTTGAGATTATAACAACGCAGAGTTTCTCCTTCTTCACGTAAGCAGCCTATAGTTGATGTAAGCCAAATGGTCAAGCGGTTTTGGCTTGACGATTTGG
>NZ_JPVQ01000139.1 GCF_000772965.1 Ureibacillus massiliensis 4400831 = CIP 108448 = CCUG 49529
TGTACAAATTCGTTGCACTAGTCTGCACTTTTATTATGCAATACACACCTCCTTTACTTTATAATTGAAAATCAGATCCTATTGCATAAATTAATGTATTTTAATCATTCTACAATAATTAAAATACCTCGACTTATCTAAATCTTCTGAATTATTTAAATTGTATTCTTATAATCTTAAATCATTCCAAATTAATAGAGTAGAATTATTAGAAATTGATTATGACAGTCATAATAACATTTAAAAAAAGGACAAGGTTTTGTTCCCTTGTCCCTACTTTCATCCCTATATACCATTACAAGTTTTCTGTTTAATCCCTAAAATGATTTCATTAAAAACTTTTTCTAAACTTTCTGCAGTTCTTTTTCTTCAATAGTTCTTACATCACTAATTGCATTACCTGCAAGTGATACTGGCTTACCATACAAACCTAGTTGTAACCGTCAAGTAAAATTAAACAGTTTTTCACAAATAAGTTTAAAC
>NZ_JPVQ01000140.1 GCF_000772965.1 Ureibacillus massiliensis 4400831 = CIP 108448 = CCUG 49529
ATTCAAGAAAAACAAAATGTCCTATTAATTGGCTCACCTGGAACAGGTAAAACCCATATAGCAATAGGTTTAGGAATTGAAGCTTGTTTGTCAGGATATAAAGTATTTTTCACAACGGTATCATCTCTAGTAAACCAATTAAAAGAGAGCCGTTCTGAAAGAACGTTACGTTCATTTGAACTGAAGTTTGAAAAATATGATTTAGTAATCATTGATGAATTAGGTTATATCTCCTTTGATAAAGAAGGAGCCGAGTTATTATTTACTCATCTTTCCCTTCGGGCAGGACGAGCATCCACCATCGTTACGAGTAATTTATCATTTGATCGATGGGAAGAAATATTTCATGATCCAGTTTTAACAGCAGCTTTAACAGATCGACTAACACATAGAGCCTATATGGTTGACATGGTCGGCCCATCTTATCGAATATTAGATACAAAAGAATGGCTAGAAAATAGTCAGCTTTAAGTGGCTCA
>NZ_JPVQ01000015.1 GCF_000772965.1 Ureibacillus massiliensis 4400831 = CIP 108448 = CCUG 49529
TTTTGTGATTTTCAATTTTTCATAGAAGTTTTGACACTACCTTAAGACAGCTATCTCATGACTTCCAATTCCCCTTAACAAATATTTACAACTTTATTTTAATAACGCCGCAAAAAAATAATGGTTTCAAATTTGTTTATATTTATCCAAAATTCAGTTTTATATTTTAAACAAAACCTTCTTTCATTATTCCTAAATCTATTACATTAAGTTATCAAATTTAAGATAATCATTTACATAACTTCTTATTATTGTACTTACTATACTTGAGAGTACGTTAATTGTTATAGTTAAATATTAAACAGTCTCTATAACCAACAAGAATAACTAAATTTTAATTAAACGATCCTTTTATTCCCATTTCAAAATATTTTTTATTTACTTGAGATTTTTTTAAAGAATTTACGTTTTTAATGTGAGGAGGTGGTTTTGTTGAATGAGCAGATTATACAAAAAATTATATCGGGTGATAAACAAGCATTTCGTGTCATCGTAGATACATATAAGCAGCCACTCGTCAGCTATTTAACTTATCAAACAAAAGACGAGGAATTGGCAAAGGATATTGCACAGGAAACATTTATTAAATGTTATGAAAACTTAGTTAAATTTAAGGGTGAACATTTTAAGGCTTGGCTTTTTCGCATTGCGATTAATCAACTGATGGATTTTAAAAGAAAACATAAAGAGGATGCAACACCACTTGAGGAAACACCATCACTTCACACCCCTGAATTATTAATGATTGAAAGAGAGCAAACCAAGTTGCTTCATCAATGGCTAGAAACATTGGAAGACAAAACACGCCAAATTTTTGTCCTTAAGTATGCTAGTAACTGCTCGTACGAAGAGATTGCCGAGACACTACATATTCCACTAACAGAAGTACGAAATCGTCTGTATAGAACAAAAAAGCGATTAAGAGAATCAAAGTTGAAGGGAGATATGAAAAGTGCATTGCTTATCGATTGAAGACTTATATGATTTTATCGAGGGACGATTAAATGAAGATGAAATGGCGAAATTTGATGAGCATATTCAATCGTGTGCGACCTGCTCATTACAATTAGAAGAACTCCTTGAAGAGGAGAGTGAAATGTTTTCCATGTTCCCATCTGTAAGTGTTGATGAATCATTCACAAATCAAGTGATGATTCAGTTACCGGCGACAAAGACAGTAGATACAAAAAAACGAGACTTTCGAGCAGCGTTTGCAACAGTATTTGTATCAGCGGCATTATTATTTCTTGTGTTTTTAGGCTTACAAGATAAAACAATGGAAACAGTAACGAGTTCTTCCTCTGTAAATATTAACGTAAAGGAGGTTAATGTTACGGACGCTTCCATAGAAGTGATATTAGCTACGTCTGGCTATGATGGTAATGAACTTTTCTTTAATGAATCAATCAGCGATAATGACAATCAAGTCTCACTTGTTTTACCAAATGGTGAAAGGGAATCAATAGGTTTTTATGCTGATCAATCAAAAAATGAAATTACTTATGAGTTTTCATTATTTGATGTCCCATATAATGAGTTTGAACTACTCTTTGATTTTAAACGGATTTATGACGTAGATGGACATTGGACCTTTGAAGTTCCTATTGATCGTAAGGAATTGTTAGCTAAAACAGAAAACGTTACTCTACGTTCTTCTTTTGAAAAAGATGGAGTGAATGTGAATTTCATTCGTGCACAACATGGTCCGTACAACACCATGGTTAAATTTGATACAAAATTCACGGAGGATATGGCAACATTTGTAGAGCAGCAAGTAGCTCAATATACAGCCGAATTACCATTAGCTGAAAAAAATCATTTTGTAGGTTATAATGCACAAATTCTATATAAAGTAATTGACGCAGATGGACAAACATTAAATCGCTCAAACCTTGAAGATACTATTAGCATTCAAAATGATCGTTACGCCCATACTGAAACAATTGGCACATATCCAAGAGTACAAGAAGGTGGCTACATATCAGTGATTGGTGCAAAGTTTGAGCTACCGACGAATGTAAGATATGCACTAACAGTCGATCAATTACCATTTACATTCTCGTATAAAGACACAGAATATGAAATAAAACTCCTACCAAATGGACAACTTGAAATTTCTTCAGATGCGAATACAACTACGATTAATCAATGGGAAATAACAGTCGATAACGAAATTGCATGGGATACTGCCAAATTACGAGCTGATGATCAAAAGCAGTATAAAACATTTACGATGAAAGAGAACATAAATTTAGATTCCTTTATTCTTTACGGTCAAACAGAAACGAATCTCATTTATTTTGATGAAGCCATTCGAGTGAATCTATATTAATATATGCAGTAGACTGTGAATCTTTAAGCTCGATCTATTTTAATATTTCAAATCTAAAGAACCTATTCAAGGCACTTAACTTGAATGGGTTTTTTTACATTTTAAATTTTGAACGTTTCTTTGTTTAGTCTCTGGGAAATGCTTTTCTACAATATATCGATCCATATTTTTATTGTTGTTGCTAAAATTAAAACCGCTAATATTCCTTTTAAAACGTTTGTATTTATCTTTTTGCTAATTTTCGCACCTATAGGAGCTGCAACTATTCCGGCAATAATCACAACAACCGCTGGTAAATATTCAACTTGCCCTGTTGTTAATTTACCAATGGAACCTGCAATGGACGAAATAAACGTAATCGCTAAGCTAGATGCTATAGTCATTCGTGTAGGAATTCGAAGTATTAATAATAGAATTGGAATCAACAAGAATCCTCCTCCAGCACCTACGATACCCGCACCAATTCCGACAGTAAATGCTAAAATTCCAGCAAGTGGTTTATTAAATGTTACTTTATCTAAAGGAATACAATCATTTTCTTTCTTAGGAATAAACATCATAATTGCTGCCAACAAAGCTAAAATTCCGTAAACAATATTCACTTGTTGTTCTGATAAATGTTGTGACTCAATACTACCAATTAAAGTACCAATTAAGGAAAATATACCCATAATGATAATTAGAGGTTTATTTAAATACTCTCCCTTACGAAAACCAATGACACCTGCTATGGATACAAACAAGACGTCAAGTGCACTAATTCCTGAAACTTCATGTGCTGTTAGACCATGAAACCCAAACAACGGTGGAATCATCAGAAGCATTGGATATTTAACTATAGCACCACCTATTCCTAGCATTCCTGAAAGAAATGATCCTATAAAACCAATTAGGAATAGGAGGATCATATAACTAGTTTCCATGTTGTTCCCTTCTTTCTTTATATTAAAATTTATGAGACTACACATTAAGAAGAAAAGTGAGTTGATGAACAACTCACTTTGAATATGCAAAAGAATTACAATCATATTTTTCCTATCGATTAACGAACAGCGCATCGGTTAGGACCGATTTCCATCTCCATCTGTTCATCGTTGTTAGGGGTGATTTTCCCCATATTTACTTGACGAATTTGTTGATACGCATTTGGCTGTGGGGGCAAATGATTCGTTACTGTGTGTCGAAATTCTTCTTCACTTTCAATATTCAACCCGTGGTTTTCAGCAAACAAATCGCCTAAACGTTTCGCTACAGTCCCGTCCTCATTTAATTCATCTATTATCATAAAGTGAGCTGGTAGAACGATTAAATCCTCTGCTAATTCTCGATAACGAAGGTATAATGTTTCACGAAGATCTCCTACCCAATCTTCTGCAAGACCAGCTAAATCTGGACGACCAATTGAATCAATGAACAAAATATCGCCAGTTAATAAATACTTATTATCAACGATAAATGAAGTGGAACCAATTGTATGGCCCGGTGAATAAAGTACGCCAACTTCAATTTGAGATTCACCAATTTCCACTTTTAAGCCATCTTCAAGTGGTGTGTAATCGAAAACTACTTCTTCTGCATCTTTTGGTGGTAAGTAGTAAGTAGCACCCGTTTCTTCTGCAATATAGCGACCACCAGAAATATGATCTGCATGTAAATGTGTGTCGAATACATGTTTAATTTCTATATTTTTCTCTTTAGCAAAGTTAGTAAATACTTCTGTAAAACGAACCGCATCAATAATCGCTGCTTCACCTCCAGAAGTAATCATATACGAAAGACAACCTTTCCCCAGACGTACGAATTGATAAAGCTCTCCGCCACCAGTTAAGTTACCTATTTTAATTGGTTCAAGATATGAACTCCAAGATTTCATCCCATCTTCAAGATAGAATACGTCTAGGCCTGTTTCGGAGATCATTTCTGCCACCATTATTGATGACCCTTCTTTTGCACAAACAACTAATATATCCCGATCGGTTGGAAGTTTTGGTAAGATTTCTTCTACACCGTCTAATAAATCAAAATATGGGATATTTAAATAATCAAAACTATGACCTTCAATTCTCCAGTCATCATAATCATCTCTGTTACGAACATCTAAAATAAATAAAGGTTGATCTTCAATTACTTTACGAGCAACTTGTGCTGCTGTCATTTTATTAATTGCCATTCAATATTACCCCCATAGGTATTTATTTTTAGTTTTTAAATGGAAGGGAATATCCCTTCCATCAGTTCATCCAATGTAACAAGGTTATAAATTTTAATTTAAGTTACTGTAGTTTTAGAATGTTAAAGTCGGTGCTGCATCTTTTGCAAATTCAAGGAATGTAACGGCTCCCCCAACTTCGATTCCATCAATAAAATCATCTTTTGTTAAATTCATTACGTCCATCGTCATTTGACACCCGATGAATTTCACACCCATTTCTTGAGCCATTTCCACTAATTGTGGAATGCCTGGTATATTCGCTTTCGCAAATCCTTCTGCAAGGTGTTCACGACCTTCTGGCATCGGTAATTGTTGCATTGCTTGTTTATGAATTAAGTTAAGTCCATCAAATGTAAAAAATATGGCAACCTCTTTTTCTGTTGCCGCTGCAGCAGTTGCAATATTAAATACTTTATAAGCATCAAAAAGACCACCGTTACTTGCAATAATCGCTACTTTGTTAGACATAATAAATTCCTCCAGTTAATTATAATTTTTTAGTTATATCGCTAGTCCAAGAACTCATTCCTGGTAAAACGTTATACACTTTCTTAAAGCCTTTTTCAAAAAGTTTACGTGCAGCTAAGTCACTACGTTTTCCTGTACGACAAATAACAAAGATTTCTTGATTTGCATCTAATTCATTTGTACGATCATCTAATTCACCCATTGGCATTGATATTGCCCCATCAATATGACCAAAAGCAAACTCGGCCTGTTCACGAATATCAAGAATGATTCCACCATTCGCTGCTCGCTTAATCACTTCATCATTTGTTATCGTTTGTTCAAATTTCTTTTCGATTGCTTCATCATCACCATTTTTACGAATGTAGTGAAGTAAAATATCTTGATTTTCCGTCGTACCGATATATTGATGACCAACACTTTCAGCCCATGCTTTTAAGTCAGCAATTGAACCTTTGTCTGTAGCTTGCACTTCTAAAATTTGTCCATCAGTTAAATCATTCATTGCTTTTCTCGTTTTTACAATAGGCATTGGGCAAGCTAACCCTTTTGCATCTAATTGAACGTCTGCTTTAATTGACAATCTTTATCCAACTCCTTATACGGTATAGGGTATTAATATGTTTAAAATTTTTTTGAAGAGAAGGTCTATTCAACTTTCCCTTCCCAAGATAGCATTCCACCTATCATATTTGTAACGTCATAACCATAATCCTGTAAGTATTGTGCTGCCTTTCCACTACGTCCACCTGAACGACAAATCAAAATGTAAGGTTTATTCTTATCAAGCTCATGGACACGGAATTCTAGTAATCCTAATGGTATATGAATTATTCCAGGAATATGACCTGCTTGGACTTCACCTACTTCACGTACATCAATTAAATTTAATTCTTCACCATTTTCTATTCGTTGTTGAAGTTCTTTCGTACTAATCTCTTTCATTTCATTCTCCTCCTAAATTTATTTTTATCCTTTCCATGCACTCATTCCACCACGAACATTTGTGACGGATTCATATCCTAATTTTTTAAGTTGTTTACAAGCCTGTGAACTTCTCACGCCACTTTGACAAATTACAACTATTTCTTTATCTTTTGGAAGCTTTGATAAATCAGAGCCTAAAGGGAGGTTCTTAAACTGATGAATGTTTTTGGCTTTATGTTCACCAGGAGTTCGAACATCTATAAACACTTTATCTTTATCATTTAACATACCTTTTAGGGTATCTGTTGAAATTGTCTTTATACCTTTAATCGGCTTCATACGCCATACAATAAATAAAACTGCAACAATAATGATAATCCAAGTTTCCATTTAACATCTCTCCTCATACCGTATGGGGTATTTTACTATTTCAAATTAAAAGTCGTTTAAAATAATTAACGACTTTTTACAAATAAATTTACAGCTTCTTGTACAGATTCATTTAATACTTCCTCGTCTCCATTCGCATTTTGGATACATTCAATTAAGTTTTGACTTACAATCAGCCCAATTGATCGATCCACTCCTGAGCGAACAGCAGAAAGTTGAGTGATGACGGCTTTACAATCTTTTCCTTCTTCCATCATTTTCACTATACCTCGAAGCTGACCTTCTATTCTTTTAATTCGATTTTTAATTTTATCATCATATGAATTCAAGTATACCGCCCCCTTCTCAATTGTTTAATCATTACTGATAGTCATTATCATATACCCCGTAAGGTATATTGTCAACCCGAAAGGAAAATTAAATTTAAATTATCCAGACAAGAAATTACTAACCTATATCCACACAAAACATAATTCCATCACTTCCCTATTCTAAATTCAATGTTAGTTTAAACAATTTTATCGTTAATAGAGCCGTTTCTTCACATAAAAACCCCGAATAGTATTTTCATTCACTACTCGGGATTTGTTCATTTGTTAAATAAATTGAAATGGCTCTGTATGAATTTCTGATTGTATAAATTCCACTTCTAATTTTTGTTTTTCACAGAGCTGAGTCATTTTGTTTGCTACCCCGCTTATCATTACTTTTTCCACATGATGACCTGGGTCTACAATGTTTAATCCTAAGTTTTGAGCATCTTGGGCTACATGAAATTTAATATCCCCCGTTACAAATACATCTGCACCTGACCTTTTTGCTGCATAAATGTAAGAGTTGCCATCTCCGCCTACAACTGCTACTTTTGAAATTTTTGTATTTAACTCCCCGACTGCACGGACTGCTGGAACGTTTAAACTTATCTTTACATGGTTAGCAAATTGCTCCAATGTCATTGCTTCTTTTAATGTTCCTACACGTCCTAAACCCATTTGATTTGTTTCAACAGCCATTGTAAATAGATCATAGGCAGGTTCCTCATATGGATGTGCATTTAACATCGCTTTTAATACTTTATTTTTTATCGACGTGGGGAAAACTACCTCAACTTTTACTTCGTCGGTTGCTTCCATTTCACCAACTTCTCCAATATACGGTGTTGCTCCTTCAAGTACGCGGAATCTTCCTACACCATTTGATGAGAAACTACAGGAATCATAATTTCCTATATGACCTGCTCCGGCTTTTGCTAAAGCAACACGGATGGCATCGGCGTGTCCATCTGGAACAAATACAGCAAGTTTCACTAGATTCTCACTATAGGTCTGTTCTAGTATTTCGCAATTTTCTAGCTGTAAGGCATTTGCTAATAAATCATTTACACCACCTTCAGCTACATCTAAATTTGTATGCGCTGCATATACGGCAATATTATGCTTAATTAATTTTTCATAAAGCTTTCCTTCAGGTGTATCAGTTCTTAGATTCGATAACTTTCGAAAAATTGGCGGATGATGGGCAATGATTAGCTCACACCCTTTTGCAATTGCTTCATCACAAACTTCGTGGGTAACATCTAAAGTAACTAATACTTTTGAAACGGTTTTATTTAACGTCCCAATCGCTAAACCAATTGGGTCATTTTCCATACATGCGATTTTTTTAGGTGACCAGCTTTCAAATAGTTGAATTATTTCGTTTCCATTAGGCTTTTTCATTTTCAATAATCCCCTCCACTAATGCTATAAGGTGTAGTAGCTCCCCTCGTTTAGCGATGATGCTTGAAGATGATTCTGCTTGTTCAATGGACTCTAATACCCTCTTCCAGTTTTCAACTTCTTTCGTCCATTTTTTGATGAAGGTTTCCGATTTTTCATTAAGTAAATATTTCCCAAGTAATATTTCCTCTTCGGTAAGAGTCATTTCACCTCGTTGAAGCACGATAACCTCATATATTTTTTCGTCTTCTTCTAAAATAACTTCATCTAAAATTGCCCAGCCATTGTCAAGCCCCCACTGACGAATTACTTTCGCATGAATATTTGGTTGTAAAATTAATCTCGTTACATTTTGCAAGACAGCTGGTTTTTTGTCTAAAATAGAGACAATTAAAGGACCTCCCATACCCGCAATTGTAATTGTATCTACCTTATCCGATTCATCTATCGCATCCAGTCCATCTGCAAGTCGAACCGAAATCTTGTGCATTAAGCCCGCTTCTCTTACCTGGCGAACTGCAGATTCAAATGGCCCTTTTACAACTTCTCCAGCGATTGCTTTTTTAGCAATTTTTTTATTTATTAAATAGCATGGCAAATAGGCATGGTCACTGCCAATATCTGCTATTATTGCTCCTGTTGGCACAAAAGAAGCTACAGTTTCTAATCGTTTTGATAGTTTTTCTGCATTCACTAATTATTACCGCCTTTGTTAAATTCAATAGATAGCACTATTATATTAGAAAATGAGGCTTATCACCAATCCTTAGTGATAAGCCTCCTATCTATATATGTAGATATGTCAAAATACTTATAAATTATATTCGGTAGTTCATTCAAGTGTTTATATTTACTACTATGTATACAAATAGATCCTTAGTCGTAAAACAACTAAGGATCTATGTAAAATATTATTCTAATGTAGAAATGTACTCAGCGATTGCTTGTGCTTCCGCTTCGTCTTGAACTACTGGTGGCATTTGACCTTGACCGTTCATTACAACGTTTTTAATGTGTTCAACATCTGTAATACCATGTAAGTCTGGACCCATTCCACCTGTTAAGTCACCACCGTGACAACCGATACAAGCGCTTACTAATTCAGCACCGCCTGCACCTTCTTCAGCAGTAGCACCGCCCTCTTCAGCAACATCTTCACCACCGTGAGCGATTTCTTCTTTATTTCCAACGCCTTCCATAGACATAAAGAAGATAAGTCCGATACCAAATGCCATGATTAGGATATAAGGAATAATTGGATTGTTTTTCATAAGTTACCCTCCCTACTGTTTTATATCTACTTCTATTTAATATAGAATCTAGTCAACACTAATAATTGTACTGCAATCTCTCTAAAACGAAAAGACCTAAGCTACAACTTTTTATCTACACTGTAACAAAATTGACAAATCTATGTTAGTCATTAAGGATTTTCCTCGCAATGACTAATTTTTGGATTTCAGAAGTTCCTTCCCCTATTTCTAATAATTTTGCGTCCCTTAAATATCTTTCCACTTCATATTCTTTCATATACCCGTAACCACCATGAATTTGTATTGATTCATCACAAACTTCAACTGCCATTTCAGACGCATAATATTTTGCCATTGCCGCCTCTTTACTAAAAGGCTTGCCTTCATCTTTTAACCACGCTGCTTTATATACCATATTCCTAGCAAGCTCAATTTTCACAGCCATATCAGCCAATTTAAATTGGGTTGCTTGAAATGAAGCCAATGTTTTCCCAAATTGTTTTCGTTCTTTTGAATAGCTAAGCGCTTTATCAAAGGCAGCCTGTGCAATTCCAACCGCCATTGCTGCGATGCCAATTCTTCCCCCATCAAGAGTAATTAGAAATTGTTTAAATCCATTCCCTCGTTTTCCAAGGAGATTTTCTTCAGGTACGTGAACATCTTCAAAAATAAGTTCTGTTGTGTTCGATGCATTTAGCCCCATTTTTTCATAGTCACTTTTAATAGTAAAACCATTACTATCTGTAGGGACAATGATTGCGCTTATCTCTTTTTTGTCCTCTTTATAACCCGTGATTGCTGTTAATGCTAGGAATTTTGCGTAGCTTGCATTTGTAATAAATATTTTAGAACCATTAATTGTAAAATGACCATCCTTTAGGACTGCCTTTGTCTCAGTGCCTCCTGCATCAGAACCAGCATTGGGCTCTGTTAAACCAAATGCACCAAAGGATTCACCTTTACAGATTAGCACTAAATATTTCTCTTTTTGCTCCTTCGTTCCAAATAAGTGGATTGGTGCACCTCCTAGAGAAATGTGAGCTGAGTAGGTAATACCTGTTGAGGCACACGCTCGACTTAATTGTTCCGTTACAATCGCAAAGCTAATGGTATCCGAACCAGCACCTCCAAACTCCTCAGGAAATGGTAAACCCATTATCCCCATTTCTGCGAGTTGTTTAAATATTTCAAATGGAAATGCTTTCGTTCGATCCCTTTCAACTGCACCAGGAGCTACAACCTCATCTGCAAATTCCTTCATCGTTTTCAATAACATATTTTGTTCTGTTGTTAAATTAAAATTCATTTTATTCCTCCTTAGATTAAACATAAATAAAACATTTATCATAGAATATTCGGAGGAAAAATTGATTAAAACTATAATTTCCAATAAAAAACATGCTACAGGATGGGAAGGTTTATCTTCATCATCTTTTAGCATGTTGATTAACTAAAGAATAGCTTATATCCAATTAATACAATTATCCCTAATGATCCTGAAATCGTAAAATACATAAGCCTGCTTAATATTCCCGCTACTAACCATAAAAGGCAATTAATCATTAATATAACAAAAAGAACAATCGGATGATTATCAAAAAATACAATACTCATTTTGACTGACAGCCCAAATATGAACAGAGCTGATACAATCTGAAAAATTGGTCCTAACAAATTTTTTCTTTTTGTATATATTATAGCTCCCACAATACTCAAAATTGTAAGAACACTTATGACAATTATAAACAGAACAAATAGTTGGTTGACGGTAAATAGCAGTACTAATAAAACTAAAGCTATCAATACCAGCAAAGTACTAAAAAGATTAAAATTTCGTTTTTCTTTTGCTTTTACTGCTTTTTTATGACTTACATTTTCTTCAGGCTCAACTTCACCTTCCGTATATAAAGTCATCAAAAAATCACAGTAATGTTCAGGTAATAGTTTATTTTGCTTCCAGAAGAGAATTTCATTTAGAATGATTTGTTTACGTGTATTTGGCATAGGTTTTTACTCCAACATTTTATGTATGTATAGTTTTATTTTATCCTACCTTTCATTATTTTCCTATCCATAGAAAGTAATATAGATCGTTAAATTAAATAAAAATTCCAACGACATATTCCAACCTATTTTATTAAATATTTGATATAATAAACAAAAGAAAAAAAGACATCCAATGGATGCCTTCAATTATTCAAGAAAGTCTTTTAAACGTTTACTTCTAGAAGGATGGCGTAGCTTTCTTAATGCCTTTGCTTCTATTTGACGTATACGCTCACGTGTAACACCAAATACTTTCCCAACTTCTTCAAGCGTACGTGTACGTCCATCGTCTAAACCAAAACGTAAACGAAGAACATTTTCTTCTCTGTCTGTTAATGTATCTAATACGTCTTCTAGTTGTTCTTTTAAAAGTTCGTATGCAGCATGGTCTGAAGGAGACTGTGCTTCATGATCTTCAATAAAGTCACCTAAGTGAGAATCATCTTCTTCACCAATAGGTGTTTCTAATGATACTGGCTCTTGGGCAATTTTTAAGATTTCACGAACCTTTTCAGGTGTAAGGTCCATTTCTTCTCCTATTTCTTCTGGAGATGGTTCACGACCTAAATCTTGTAATAATTGACGTTGAACACGAATTAGTTTATTAATCGTTTCAACCATGTGTACTGGAATTCGGATTGTACGCGCTTGGTCAGCAATAGCACGTGTAATGGCTTGACGAATCCACCATGTCGCATAAGTAGAAAATTTAAATCCTTTGCGGTAGTCGAATTTTTCAACCGCTTTGATTAAGCCCATATTTCCTTCTTGGATCAGGTCTAAGAAAAGCATGCCACGTCCTACATAGCGTTTTGCGATAGAAACTACAAGTCGAAGGTTAGCTTCTGCTAGACGTTTTCTTGCTTCCTCATCACCTTGTTCAATGCGTTCGGCAAGATTGATTTCTTCTTCTGCAGTCAGTAAGTCAACTCTTCCTATTTCTTTTAAATACATTCTTACAGGGTCGTTTATTTTTACTCCAGGAGGAACGCTTAAGTCATTTAAATCGAATTCTTCTTCGCTCGCTTCTTGTTTTGATAGAGCCTCTTCTTCAAATTCTTCTTTACCATTTACTGTTACTTCATGATGTTTTTCTAAATCATCAGCAAAACTAAAAATTTCTTCATTTTCTAAATCAAATGAAGCAAGTGAATTTGAAATTTCTCTCATTGATATTTCACGTTCTTTTATTGCTTTCTCTTGGAGAAGTTTTTTTACCTCTTCTAATTTTTGATCACTAACTACTTCATTTGAACGTTCTGACTTGTCAGCCATAAACTCTCCTCCTTCTAACAACCGAATCAAGCTAAATCGCTGATAATGATTTTCTTAAACTTATGATTTTTTGCGCGATTTCAAGGGCACGTTTATGCTCATGCATTTTTTCTGCTTCCTGAGAATCATGTATTAATCTGTTTATTTCATTTTCAATACGATGCTTTTTAATCTGTTTTATGCAATCTGCAATCTCAGCCTCTACATGATTTGGATCACGCTCGGTTAATGCAGCTTCCATGACAATTTTTCTAAGACTACTATCATCAAGCATTTCCAAGAATCTTTGGTAATCTGATGACTCATGCTCTTCATAAAATCCAACTAAACGTACAAATACCGCATTATACTCATCACTTACAAATGGTTGTGATTCATCAACAAAAATTCGGTCTACAACATCTGCTCTATTAAGCATATGCGAAAGAAGCAATCTTTCTGCTCTCTCTGTTGCAGTCAACTTTTTATTTTGTCGAGTTTGTATGTCAATAGTTTGTCCATCTTTTTGATAGTTACGTTTTATCGTTTTTGCATGATCTGATTCAAATTTACGAAATTGTGCATAAATCGCATCTTCAGAAATATTTGTTTCACCTGCAAGTTGTTTTATATAAAGATCCCTTTCAATAGGTGATTTTCCAACTAGGTGCTCAAGTACTTCTTGTATATATTGCAAGACATCATTTTCAAATTGAAAATTTTTATTACGTCTAGCATGCATCATTATGAATGCAATATAAGCGTGCGGTTTATCTAATATTTTTTTAAATGATTCAGCACCATATTTCCGAATATATTCATCTGGATCAAGTTTTTCTGGTAATACAGCAATTTCTACTTTTAACTTTTCAGCATGTAACATTTCAGATGCACGTTTAGCCGCTTCCCAACCAGCATTATCACCGTCATAACAAATAATTATTTTTTCAACTAAGCGCTTTAGCTTTGTGATATGCTGTGGTGTTAAGGAAGTACCCATTGTTGCAACTGCGTTATATATACCTGCTTGATTTGCGGCTAAGACATCCATAAAACCTTCCATTAGAATGACTTGTCCACTTTTTCTAATTGAGCCTCTAGCCTTATCTAAATTATATAAAACTTGACTCTTGTGAAAAATTGGCGATTCCGGACTGTTTAGGTATTTTGCTTCATTTGATGATTGATGTATGATTCTACCTGAGAATGCAATAATTTTCCCAAACTCATCTCTTATAGGAAACATAATCCGATCACGGAATCGATCAAAGTAGGTTTGATCATTTTCTTTTTTGATAATCAATCCACTTTCTACAATTTCATCTAATGAATATTGTTCCCTTTGGAGCAGTATCGAAAGTGAATCCCAAGTCGGAAGTGACCATCCTATACCATTCGTTTCGATATCTTCCTTTGTAAATCCTCTTTTAAGAAGATAATTTAATGCAGGTTCACCATCTTCTGTATTAAGTAATAAATGATGATAAAAGTCGGCTGCGAATTGATGAGCTTTTAGCATATTTTCTTCACTTTTTGAATAAGAGCTGCTGCTTTTATCTATACTAGAGCTTTGGATATCAAGCTGAATTCCTACTCGATTACCTAATTTTGATACAGCATCAAGAAAAGGAATATTTTCAATATCCATTATAAAAGTAATAGCATTCCCGCCTGCTCCACAGCCAAAGCAATGAAAAATTTGCTTTTCTTGTGATACTGAAAACGAAGGTGTATTTTCCCCATGAAATGGGCATAATCCAAACCAGTTACGTCCTCTTTTCGTTAACTGTACATATTCGCTGATTACATCAACGATATCTGACTGCGAACGTATTTGTTCAATCAATTGTTCAGGTATCTTCCCAGTCATTAAATCACCAACTTATAGTTAACTTAATACACAATTCGAGATATTTTTAAAAAATCCTCTATTATACGACAAAATTTATAGTCTACAAGTAAAAAATTATTCACAAATATTTTTACCACAATTTTATTATTATAAAACAAATAGTTCGAAAATTCCACTATTTTTTTGCGAAAATCAGAAAAAAACCACCTATTTTTTAGTAGGAGGTGGTATTTTTCATCATTTACCTTGTTCAATTTTATGAATAATCACATTTGCTGTTTCTTCAACAGCTTTATTCGTAACATCTATCACATCACAGCCCAATTGTTCGATTATTTTTTGAAAATGATTTAATTCCGCTTCAATTCTTGACTGCTTTGCGTAAGTTGCGTCATCACTTAAACCTAATGCCTTTAATCTTTCTTTTCTAATAACGTTTAGTTTTTCTGGAGAAATAACTAAACCAAAGCATTTTTTACGATCCACCTGATATAGTTCTTCTGGAGGATCTATTTCTGGTACGATCGGTACATTTGCCACCTTATAGCGTTTATGAGCTAAATATTGTGACAACGGTGTTTTCGATGTACGAGATACACCTACTAGCACGACATCTGCTAATAAAATCCCTCTCGGATCTCGTCCATCATCATATTTTACCGCAAATTCTACAGCTTCAATCTTTTTAAAATACTCATCATCTAATTTATGAACAAGACCTGGTTCTTCTAAAGGTCTTTGATTCGTTTGATCTTCAAACAATCGAATCATAGGTCCTAATAAATCAAACGTAACAATCCCACTTTGGTTGCATAATTCCATCATTTTTTTTCGCATTTTTTCTTCGACTAATGTGAAAATAATAATTGCTTTTTGTATTTTTGCTAGTTCTACAATCTTTTCAATATGATCTATATTATTAATATGTGGAAATTTACGAATAACGGTATTTTCAAAATTCGGACGGAATTGTGTTACTGCCGCCTTTACTACCTGTTCACCTGTCTCACCTACAGAATCAGAAACTACGAATACATTTAATTTTTCCAAAGTAGCACTCCTTATAAATCATGCGTTTCAGCTAATGAAATAAATGCTTTTGTTATATTCGTTTTTGTAAGACGTCCTACTATTTCAAAGCCATCCTCTTTTTCATTCACGACAGGAAGGGAATCAACTTGCCTTTCAATTAGTCGCTTCGCTGCTACTATTAAAGAATCTGTTTTTTTACAATAAACAATATTGGGCATTCTTGTCATAATAATATGAACAGGAATCGTATTCAAATTTTGAGTACCAATACTTGTTCTTAATAAATCCTTTCGAGAAAGTACTCCTTGTAAGTTTGAATGGTCATCCACTACAAAAAGTGTACCTACATCTTCTAAAAACATATGCACAATTGCATCATATACTGTCATATTTTCCGAAACTACAACAGGTACAGATTGAAAATCCTTTACCTTTAGGTTCATCATGGATTCCGTGACGCTTGCCATCGTCTTCTTACCTGAATAAAAATAACCAACTCTAGGCCTAGCATCTAAAAACCCTGCCATTGTTAGTATGGCCAAATCTGGTCTTAACGTTGCACGTGTCAAATTGAGTCGCTCTGCAATTTGTTCACCTGTAATTGGCCCATTTTCTTTTACGATTTGCAGAATTGTGTCCTGACGTTTATTGAGTTCTATTGGACTCACCCGCCTCAAATAGTGTTATACTTATTTCTTAAATATTATATACTATTTTATTATTGATTGCGAAGAAAAGTACAACGTGCTACAATATTGACACAGTTTAGAGTTTTGGCATAAACTAATGCCAAAGAATTAAATATTATAGGCAATGAGAGGATTATAGTATCTTTTCAAAACAAGCGAGTAGGAAATGGTGAAAGCCTACAACGAAAAGAGAAACGGCACCCTTGAGCCAAGAAACTTAAAAGAGGATTTTTCGTATTGAACGCTGCTTGTATACCACAACGAATGCGAGCGCTTGACTTCAATCGATAAATCAATCAGGGTGGAACCGCGGGTAATGCACTCGTCCCTGGGCATAAGCTATTGTGCCCGGAGACGGGTGCTTTTATTTTATTATATTTTTAGGAGGATTATCACAATGGCTAATAAATCAATGGAAACAATTGTCGCATTAGCAAAACACAGAGGATTCGTATTCCCTGGCTCAGAAATTTATGGAGGCTTAGCAAACACTTGGGATTACGGCCCACTTGGCGTTGAGTTAAAAAACAATGTAAAAAAAGCTTGGTGGCAAAAATTCGTACAGGAATCACAATATAATGTAGGCTTAGATGCAGCTATTCTAATGAACCCTCGTGCATGGGTTGCATCAGGTCACGTTGGAAACTTTAATGATCCAATGATTGACTGTAAATCATGTAAAGCAAGACATCGTGCAGATAAACTAATTGAAGAAGCATCTTTAGAGAAAACAGGAAAAGAAATCGTTGTAGATGGTATGAGCTTTGATCAAATGAAAGCGAAAATGGAAGAGTTGGAAGTTACTTGTCCTGATTGTGGGAAAAACGATTTCACTGATATCCGCCAGTTCAACCTAATGTTTAAAACATTCCAAGGTGTTACTGAAACATCTACAAACGAAATTTATTTACGACCAGAAACAGCACAGGGTATTTTCGTAAACTTTAAAAACGTACAACGCTCAATGCGTAAACGTGTACCTTTTGGTATTGCACAAATCGGAAAATCTTTCCGTAACGAAATTACACCAGGTAACTTCACTTTCCGTACTCGTGAATTCGAACAAATGGAACTTGAATTTTTCTGTAAACCAGGTGAAGATCTTGAATGGCAAAGCTATTGGAAAGAATTTTGTAAAAACTGGTTATTAAATTTAAATATGAAGGAAGATAGTATTCGTCTGCGAGATCATGGTCAAGAGGAATTATCACATTACTCTAATGCAACAACAGATATCGAATTCCGATTCCCATTTGGTTGGGGCGAGCTTTGGGGAATTGCCGATCGTACAGATTATGATTTAAAACAACATGCTGAGCATTCCGGTGAAGATTTCACTTACATTGATCCTATATCAAATGAACGTTATGTACCTTATTGTATCGAACCATCATTAGGTGCTGACCGTGTAACCTTAGCATTTTTATGTGATGCTTATGATGAAGAAGAATTAGAAGGCGGAGATGTACGCACAGTATTGCGCTTCCACCCTGCCCTTGCTCCATTCAAAGCAGCTGTTCTTCCATTATCAAAAAAATTATCAGATGAAGCTGGTGAAGTTTGGACTGAATTACGTAAAGCTTTCCCTGTTGACTTTGATGAATCTCAATCAATCGGTAAACGTTATCGTCGTCAAGATGAAATCGGAACACCATTCTGTATCACATATGACTTTGATTCAAAAGAAGACGGTCAAGTAACAGTTCGTCACCGTGATTCCATGGATCAAATCCGCATGCCTATTACAGAAGTAAAAGCGTATATTGAAAAGCATTTACAATTCTAGTATTACTACGAAAGATGTCTCACGCAATGAGGCATCTTTCTTTTTATATTTGCATGTCAATTTCATTGGGAGATACTTATTACCTTATAGCTTTCTCCAATCATATTTATAAATTCCATAATGATAAATTTTTCCCATTTGTTTATACTATTTATAAAGGGGAGTATGATATCAGGGGGGATTTGTATGTTTTTCCAAATGAAACAACATCATAATGAAAGCGTTAACAATGAAGATTTATATTCGCAGCTACAATTTATTGTTTCAACAATGCTTAAAAATGAAATACCATCACATTTCACCGCGCATCATCTGCTTTACACTGCTAATTCTCGACTTGAAGAATTGCGACAACTAACCTCTTATCACCGACAACATATTAATTTGAATACTTCGATAGGTACCTTTCATAAGGATGCCTATGAAATAACGACAAAAAACTACCATCAATTTGAACTGATTATTGATTCTTATATTTCATTAAATATTGAAAATGATCGTGATCTCATCAATCACCGCCTATCCTTATTAGATGATAAAATCAATACGCTATATATAGAATTAATTGAATATAAAAAACATGAAATTTTACACCCATTAAAGGAAACGTTTTGGCACGCATATAAGGAAGATTTAATGCCCATTTTAGCTGAACTAAGAGGAGGTTAGCAATTCGCTAACCTCCTTTTCAATCTGTAGATTCATTTTTATTCCTTGGTAGTAATTCAGGTGTTCTTTCGAGCTGATCAATGAAAGATCTTGATTTTAATCGCATTCCAGTCTGTTCTTCGTATATTGTAGTGACAATATTTTTAATAAATCTTTTCGTATCTCGTTTCAAATCTAATTTTCCTACTTGATCAATCGACACCATATAAAACATTCGAATGAGTTTTAATTGCTTTGGAGAAAGTCGAATAATATATGGGTCCAAATGAAAGCACCTGTGACATAAAAATCCACCTTGAGAAAATGAAAATGCAAATTCACCATCAACCGAACCACAAGATGCACATGCATGTAATATTGGTTGTACACCTGTATAGGGAAGCATTTTCCAATCGACAAATAAAGTAATCGCTTCTGGGTCATAACCTTCCTCGATTGCCGTTAATGCCTGAAGTAATACTTCAAATGCATAAGGTTCGGATTTCCCCTCTTCGACAAGTCGATCGATTAATTCCACAATATAACTTGCATAGGCTGTCGCAATAATATCTGTTTGAACATGACGCATTGAGTTAATATGTTCCCCCTGCTGCAATGTCCCCATTCCGCTTGTCCTTTGACAGACAAACATTCCATGCATAAAAGTTTGAGTAATGCCAGCTAATCGACTCGTTGGTTTTTTTGCTCCTCTTGCCATAACAGCCACTTTACCAGCTTCTCTTGTCAATAGAGTCACAATTTTATTCGATTCCCCGTAAGAACGAGATTTTAATACAATTCCTTCCCACTTATGTAACACTACCGCACTTCCTTCAATAATCATTTCATCTATTATACAATAGAAAAATACAACTCGACCATTAAAGGCCGAGTTGCGGGACATTAAATATTATACGAATGTTGTATTTTTAATTTTGCCTCTTCATATTCATCCCTTAATTGCTTTACTACATCTGAGACATTTTCAATTGATTTAATCGTTGTAACACCATGACCTGCTGACCAAGCATCACGCCATGCTTTCACTTCAGACATACTTGAAAAATCGATGGCCTCTTTTGACTTCAAATTATTCAAATCGATATTATTTTTTAAAAGACTTGGAATTAAAAAATTCGCATGAACACCACTAATAGCATCTGTATAAACAATATCTTCAATAGAGGAATCTACTAGCATTTGCTTATAATCTTCAAATGCAGCACTTTCTTTTGTTGCAATAAATTTTGTCCCCATATAGGCAAAATCAGCACCCATTATTTCGGTTGCAAGTATATCTTTCCCGCTTGAGATACTACCAGCTAAAATAATATAGCCCTTCCAAAACTCACGAACCGCGTCTACAAAAGCAAAAGGATTTAATTGACCTGCATGCCCTCCTGCACCTGCTGCAACTAAAATCAAACCATCAACATTAGCTTCTGCCGCTTTTTTCGCATGTTTAACAGTTGCAACGTCTGAAAAAACAAGTCCTCCATAACTATGGACTACTTCCGTTACTACTCCTGGATGACCAAGAGATGCAATGACAATTGGTGGCTGATATTTTTTTATTAATGCTAAATCTGAATCATGACGCTTATTTGTTTTATGAGCAATAAAATTTACCGCCCATGGCTCTGTTGGTAAAGCTTCTTTTAATTGTTTTAACATTTCTTCGCATTCTTCCGCTGTTCTTGCATTTAACATTGGAATTGATCCCACTACCCCACTCTTACTCGATGCAATAACCATATCAACACTAGACACAAGAAACATAGGCGCTACTATAACCGGAATTGATAATTTATCTAACAAAATCGACACCCCATCCCATTTCGTTCTTAACCATTATTTCTACTTTAGTTAATCATTTTCCTCTTATAAACCAAAATATGTTAACCAGAATTTTACTGACTTTCAGGTATTTTTTCTTTAAAAAGTTCCTTCTTAATTTACTCCATAAAAAAGCCAAACTCAGATTTTTTCGAGTTTGGCTGTATTCTGTATATCATTATTATTAGATTATAAAAGTTGCTACAACTCACTACCCAAGCGCGTTGTAATAAATTTGTTCGATATCGTTTACTGATAATTTACGAGGATTGTTAGATAATAGTCGTTCAATTTTACTTGCTTCTTCAGCCATTTTTGGAACATCCTCTTTCGTCACACCAAATACACTCATAGATGTTGGAATTCCAATATCCTTCACAAATTGTTTTAAATATGATACAAATTCGTCTGCAATTTCTCTTTTCGAAAGATTATCCGTTTGCAATTCTAATGCTTCAGCGATTTCTACGAAAGCATCTAAATCACTAATTACGTTATATTCCATTACATACGGTAGTAATACTGAATTCGATACACCATGAGGTACTTTAAATTTACCGCCCAACGGATAAGCTAAAGCATGCACTGCCCCAACTCCCGCATTAGCGAGGGAAATTCCAGCTAGTAAACTACCATTGGACATATCAGCACGGGCTACACGATCTTTACCATTATGAACCGCTTTACGTAGTGATTTGTTAATTAATTTTATCGCTTGTAATGCAATAGCTTTATTTAATTCATCCGTGCGTAAAGATGTATAGGATTCAATTGCATGCACTAAAGCATCCATTCCAGTTGCCGCAGTTACTGATGGAGGCATTGTGTATGTTAGTTCAGGATCTACTATAGATAATTGTGGAAGCAAATATGGACTTACAATCCCCTTTTTTACATGATCCTTTTCATCAGTGAATATCGCATTCCAAGTCACTTCTGAGCCAGTACCTGAAGTTGTTGGTGTTAAGAAGAAAGGCAACCCTTTTTCAGGCACTAAATTTGTTCCTACAACGCTTCTTAAATCTAGCTCGTATTTTGCTAAAATTGATAAAATTTTTGCAGAATCAAGAACGCTTCCTCCACCAATTCCAATAATTAAATCATAGTTTTTCTCACGAATTTCCGAACCAATTCTTTCTAACAATTCAAAAGGTGGTTCTGGAATAATGGATTGATTTATATCATAGGTAATGTTTTCATTTGTTAAATAATCAAAAACATGATTGATTATTTTATTTTCAACTAAAAATGCATCTGCTACTACTAACACATGATTCGCATCGTATTTCTTTGCCTCTTTTCCAATATTTGCAATTGAACCTTCACCCATCATTAACAAATCAGGAGAACGATATAATGTAATTCCCATAACAGCACCCTCTTAATTTTTAATATTTAACCCCTATAAATTTTGTCTGTAACATGTCTTGGATTGCATAAGCAATTCCTTCTTTACCTACCCCACTTTGTTTAACACCGCCATAAGGATAGTTATCTTGTCGATAAGTTGAAATTTCGTTTATCCAAACACCACCAGTTTCTAACTGGTCTGCAAAGGAAATTGCTCGGTTTATATTTGTTGTAAATACACTTGCTTGTAATCCATATAACGAATCATTCGCAAGCTTTAATGCCTCTTCATCCGTCTCAAATGGAATAATCGAAACAACTGGTGCAAAGATTTCATTGCATACTACATTCATTGAAGCTGTTACATTTGTTAAAACGGTAGGTTGTAAAAGTCCATCAACAATTTCGCCACCAGCAACAATACTAGCTCCTTGCTCTACCGCTTCATCTACCCAACTTTTCGCCTTCAAGCAGGATTCTTTTGTAATTTGACTTGCAACATCTGTTTCCTCTAGTAATGGATTCCCAACCTTTAATTGTTTTGTATAATGAACAAAGTGTTGTTGGAATTCTTCAAAAATTTCTTTTTGGACATAAATTCGTTGAACAGATATACAAACCTGACCTGCATTGACAAATGAGCCTTTGACTAAAGATTTAGCAGATTCTTCAATATCGGCATCATTCAATACAATATTTGGTGAATTTGAGCCAAGTTCTAACGTAACCTTCTTCAACCCTGCCATCTCGTAAATAGATTTACCAACAGCGTAGCTACCTGTAAAGGATACCTTTGATACTTTCTCACTTTTCACTAATGGAGGCACAACATGAATGCCTTCTCCCATAACAATTTGAAGTGCCCCATCTGGTAAACCTGCTTCTTTAAAAATTTCGTATAAATAAACACTTGATAAAGGTGTTTTTTCAGCTGGCTTCAAAATTACTGTATTACCTGCTGCAATGGCAGGTCCAATTTTGTGCAATGCCAAATTTACCGGAAAGTTAAACGGTGTAATGGCAAGGACTACACCTAGTGGATACTTTTTCACAATTCCTAATCTGTTTTCTCCACCAATTGCTGCATCCATTGGAATGGATTCACCTTGAATTCTCTTCGCTTCTTCTGCTGAAAATTCAAGTACTTGAATAGCCCTCCCCACTTCACCAAAAGCATCCTTTATTGGCTTTCCGACCTCTAAAGTTAAAATCTCTGCTAATGCTGCTTTACGTTGTTCCATTATTTCAGCAGCTTTTCGTAAAATTTTACTTCTCTTATAAGCAGGCATATGTTTGAATTCGTTGTGGAATGTTTGATGCGCTCCTTCAATTGCGTCTTCGATATCCTGTTCAAGGGCAAAATCAATCGTTCCTACTAATTGTTGGTTATAAGGAAACCGAACTTCGTGAACTTGTCGGCCGTTGCCTTTACGAATTTCACCATTGATAATTGAGCCGGTTTCAAGTCTAAATAAGTCCATTTTGTTCACCATCCTTTTAAAGATTACATACCTAAAAATGCCTTTTTAACATGATCATTATTGAGTAATTCTTGACCTGTACCTGATAACGAAATGTGACCGTTTTCTAGAACATAACTTCGATCTGCAATACTTAAAGTTTGCTTTACATTTTGTTCTACTAGCATGACTGTAACGCCTTGGCGATTGATATCTTTAATTAATTGAAATAATTCCTTCACTAATAATGGAGAAAGTCCTAAGGATGGTTCATCAAACATTAACAATTTTGGCTGTGACATCAGTGCACGACCTATGGCAACCATTTGTTGCTCACCACCAGATAAAGTTTTGGAAACTTGATTTCTACGATCATATAAACGAGGTAGAAGTTGATAAACGTATTCTAAAGTTTCTTTTCGCTTCTCTTTTGCTTTTGTATGACTTGAACCTAAAAGTAAATTTTCTTCTACTGACATTAAAGAAAATAGCTTACGACCTTCAGGTACCTGTACTATTCCTAGAGGTACACGGTCATGGGCAGATATTTTTGTAATATCTTCACCTAGAAACTCAATTTTTCCGTTTGTCACATTCCGCATTCCTGATACGGCATTAATGAAGGTCGTTTTCCCAGCACCATTGGATCCAACAATACTTAATATTTCACCCTCGTTTACCACAATAGATACATCTGCCAATGCTTGCATCCCACCGTAATGTACACTTAAATTAGCTACTTTCAGCATCGTCATCATCTCCTAAATATGCTGTAATAACATTTGGATCTTGGGTTACCTCTTCTGGTGTCCCCCTAGAGATTTCAGTACCGTAGCTTATTACAAGTACGTATTCGCATAGTGCCATTACAGCTCTCATTACATGTTCAATCATTAAAATAGTAATCCCTGAATCTCGTAATTCCTTGATTAGTAGAATCGCTTCATCAACTTCACTCGGAGTTAAGCCTGCTAACACTTCATCTAATAATAAAAGCTTCGGTTTCGTCGCGAGTGCCTTTGCTATTTCTAGCCTTTTTCGATCTACAATTGTTAAATTTTTTGCTAAAAAATCTCTTTTACTTTCTAGCCCTACTTGTTTTACAACTTGTTCAGCGATTTCAAACGCTTCTTTACGGTTATTCGTTCTTGCAAATGCACCTACAGCAACGTTATATAAAACCGTTTTATTACCAAAAGGCTTTACAATTTGAAACGTACGACCAATACCTTCTAAGCACAATTTATGAGGAGGTAATCCTGTGATGTCTTTTCCATTAAAAATGACGTTTCCAGAATCAGGCTTTATATATCCGGATATTTGATTGAATAGTGTGGATTTCCCAGCTCCGTTAGGTCCTATGATTCCATAAATCTGCCCTTCTTGTACTTGAAGATTAATATCTTTACTTACAACCAGACCTCCAAACTTCTTATTAAGGTCCTTTACCTCAAGTAAGTACATACTATCCCCCCCTAAACCTTCAATTTCTTATCAAACAGTTTGCTACATATTTGGTGATACTTCTCTTGGATAGGAGCAGTAATACCTTTTGGGAAGAATAAAATCACAAACAGTACGATTGCACCGTAAATAACTAAATGTGTTCCAGAAGGTAAATCTGTAAACGTTACTCGTGTTACTTCTGCAATAGTCGTTAAAATAATACCGCCGACAAATGGACCATACACAGTAGCGATTCCTCCGACAATTGCTAAAAACACCATTTGATTTGAAAAATCCGGACCAGCTAAAAAGTGTGGCTCTAAGTAACGGAAGTATTGCGCATAAAACGTTCCACCAATTGCAGTAAAGAAGCCTGAGATACCAGCAGCCATCAGTTTTGTTTTTGCTACATTAATTCCTAATGCTTTTGCAGCTTCCTCATCTTCTCGTAAAGCCGTTAAGTAAAATCCAAGTTTTGAACGGTCAATCAACCAAGAGATAAATAAAATCAATATACTAAATCCTAGAATGATATAATAATATGGAACTTTAGACATAAATTGGAAATCTAAGAATGTTGCTTCCCTTAAAAAAGTTACGTTTAGACCTTCTGCTCCCCCAATGTTAATAGGTCCTATATTTTTCACAGTTAAAAGAATAATCATCAGTCCACTTGAAAAGGCAATCGTTGCAATAGCATAATATGCCCCTCTTAAGCGTGATGTAGGAATACCGATTAAAACTGCAATAAAACCAGCAATAACTCCACCTAATATCATGCCAATCCAAGGAGAAATTCCAAATTGACTAAATAAAATTGTTGAAGTATACGCTCCGATCGCTAAAAAAGCAGAATGTCCAAAGGATAATTGTCCTGCAAATCCACCTACAATATTCCAACAAGATGCTAGATAACTATAAAGTAAAATTAATATTAACGTATTTAAATAGTAAGTATTCGTAACAAACAGCGGTAATACTGCAGCTAATATTAAAAAGACGATTAATGGAACTATATTTCTTTTCATTTTTTCACTCCCTTACCAGTCATGTGGTGATCCAAATAATCCTGACGGTTTAATAAATAAGAAAATTAAAAACCCATAAAATACGATCATTGGTGAAAGAGTATATGGAACAAATAAAGATGAAACAGATTCTACTATTCCTATTAATAAACCTGCGATTATTGCTCCCGGAATACTACCTAATCCACCAAGCACAACTGTTACGAATGCCATTGTTCCGAAAGTAGTTCCGATAGTTGGATGTAAATTATAAAATGGTACAATGGCAACTGCTGCTGTACCAAGTAGAGCTGTTCCCACACCAAATGCTATGTTAAAGGTTTTTTCAACATTGATCCCCATCAACTTTGCCGCATTACGGTCCTGACCAACCGCTCTTACTTTTCGTCCAATTTCTGTTTTATGTAGGAAGATGTAAAACAGAATTGTCACGATGAAACATAATATAAATGCATATAGTTTTGGTAGCGTGATAATAATAGAACCTACTTCAATGGATTCTGAAGAGAAGCCTGTGATAACAGTTTTGTAATCAGTTCCAAATAAACCTAATCCACCATTTTCTAAAATGATTGCTAACGCCGCTGTTAATAATAATGCGCCTATTGGTTCACGTGTATCTGCTTCCTTTTTTAATACATATTGGATTAAAAACTTATTTACAATATAGCCGAATAAAAACATGACAGGCACAACGATGATTAATGATACATACGGATGTAAGTTTAAACCGACAATTACGTAATAGCTTATATACATTGCAAGCATTAAAAATGCTCCATGTGCAAAGTTGATTACTTTCATAATGCCGAAAATAAGTGTTAGTCCTAACGCTATTAATCCGTAAATGGAACCCATTAATATACCTTGCACAATTGCAGATAACATAAGTTGTTACCCCCTTTACAATCTTTTTAAAAAGGGGCTATTCCATAAGTTTTGTATTTACTTATGGTTGCCCCCTACTTAGTCAATGTTCAACAAAAATCGAATTTCTTTCTAAAATCAATTCCTATGAAACTATTAATTTTTTTATTTTGGTTGGTATGGGTAGACAAGCTCTGCCCCTTCACGAGCATCTGCAAATGGATACACTGTTACACGTTGCATTTCCCCATCAACCTCTTGGAACTGAACAATAACTAAACCAGGATCCGGTAGTGTTCCAGTTTCATCAAAGTGAATTTCTGAAGCATACATTTGTGTTGGACCCTCTGTAATACTTGTAGATGCAAATGCTTCACGCAATGCTTCGGATTCTGTCGTTCCAGCACGTTCTAATGCATCTGCAATTGTGTAAATTGCCACATATTCTTTTACCATTTCACCATTCATATCGTGGCCATATTTTTCTTTAAATTTATTATTAACCTCAGGAGAAAACGGACGGTTAACATCTGATTCCCAAGCAGCAACATCAAAGAAGTTCAGTGCATTCGTTCCTACATTCTTTAAATATTCCGCATCCGCATAGCCACCTGAAGTACCGATAAATGCTTTAGGTGTTACCTTTTGTTGAACAAATGCATTTGTAAGAAGTGTTGCATCTTTTAAATAAGAAACCATTAATACAACATCAGGATTTACATTTTTTACTTTCGTTGCAACTGGTGTTAAATCAGCTGCATTTCCGTCATAGCCTTCAGCAAGTACGATTTCAAATCCATTTGCTGGAAGTTCTTCTTTCCAAGTATCTGCTACACCAGTACCCCAAGCTGTATTTTCGTATAGAACAGCTACTGTTTTAATTGGTTCAATTTTATTTAAGTCTTTTAAGAAAGCTATCTGTGCTGCAACACGCATCGTTGAAGTATCCGCTAAACGGAATACATATTTAAAGCCTCGTTCTGTAATAGAATCTTCAGATGGAACTGGAGCAATCCATATTTTACCGTTACGTTCTGCAACTTCTGAAGCTGGTAATGTAACCCCTGATTGCCATGCCCCGTTTAACAAAACGATTTCAGGATCTGATAATAAACGCTCTGCCTCAGAAACACCTGTTGGCGGATCTCCTTGACTATCTGCATAAACGATTTCTAATTTTTTACCCCCTAAAGCTTTAATTCCCCCTGCTTCATTAATCTCTTCAACGGCCATGTCTATAGCCTTTTTACTGTTCTCCCCTAGCTGAGCTGATGCACCTGAAAGCGGTAAAATAGTACCGATTTTAATTGTGTCACCTTCTGAGCTCGTTTCAGTATCTGTGCTTGAATCACTTGAAGAATTACCACAAGCAGACAACATGATTACCGCAGCTATGACAAACAAAAGCCAAGATAATTTCCTCATTTTTACATCCCCCTAATAATTGTAAAATTTGATTTATGTACAATTTCAAAATTGGATTTTGAAAATGTCACCTAAACTATAAATCTTGTAAAACCCTTACAATTAAATGAAACCCCTTACATTATAATGAATACGTAAACATTTTAATTTAAAAAAATAAGGCTGATTGAAGAATACCAGTAAAAGTGAAATGAATACGTAAACATTTCGCTGTAATACTGATATTACATCATCTTCCATAAATCTTGTCAATACTTTTTAAAAAATTATGTTGTCTTTCTCTCGTAAAGTTGTACTGGCGCTGTTATTTGAACCTTATCTGTTTTTTTCTCGATTAAGTCAAATAGCTTTTCAATAGCCACTCTTCCTAGATTATAAGATTCACTAGGTCCAACTGTTGAAAGCTGCACATATCCCAAGCTTGATAAATCCACATTATCTATTCCAATAATCGCTACTTCTTCAGGTACTTTTACATTAAGCTTCCCGTATAAATCGAGCAATAGTAATGCAATCGCGTCTGTCGATGCCGCAATGGCTGTTATTTTCTTTTCTCTACTAATAATTTTTTTAAAAACACTTTTAATCGTGTTTGGATCGGTATCAATAATAAACATATTTTCTTTTTTCATCGGATAATTATATGTTTTTAAGGCGCGTTCATAACCTTTATAACGGTCATGAAATGTACTTTTATCTAACTGCCCACTTATCCAAACAATTTCTTTATGGCCTTTTTGAATTAAATGTTCTGTTAGTAAAAAGCCTGCCATTTCATTATCTATTTCGACAAAATTACATTCTTTACTGTGACGTCGGTTGAAGAAAATAATTGGTATATCCAAACACTTCATTTGTTCATAGATTGGATCATCCATTAATATTGATGACATGATAATGCCGTCCACCTTATTTTTAAAAATATAACGATTTGTTATATCTTCTTTGTCATCATTGGAAAAATGAACAATTACTTGGTAATCTTTTTCATTCGCATAATCAACAATAGCACTAGTTGTATCCACAAAAAATGGATTATATAGAGGGCCTGAAATTAAAGCAATCGTTTTCGTTTGCTTACTTACAAGAGATCTTGCAACTGGATCCGGGTGATAGTTTAATTCTTTAATCGCCTTCATTACTTTTTCAACCGTCTTTGGGCGTACTAATTCTGGAGAATTCAACACTCTAGATACGGTTGTTTGGCTAACATTTGCTAATTTTGCAACATCTTTAGATGATACCATGTTTTACCTCCTTTCATTCTTTTGATAAATACAAAGATATTAGAAAAAATTATTTTTTTCAAGGGAAAAAATAAAATGATATCATTTTTAGATTATTCATTGTTTAATAATGCTAATTAAATATCATGACATTAACCTTTTGCAACTTTACTTTTAATTTTCCTTTAAACTATTTTAAACAATACATTCAATTATAATAAAATAATATTTACCTTTGATGCTGTGAAAAGATAAATGATTTTTAGTATTGAAATTGAATTTCATTATTTTACAATTAGAATCTTTAAATTCCTTTAAAAAACTAAACCTATCCTGAAAACAAATCTCAGGAAAGCACTTACTTCCTAGCAATTTTATCTCATATTTTTTCCTAAACAATGTTTTACTTATTACTGATATCATCTAAATAAACTAGTTTAAAATAAAAATAAAATTATTCTTTTATAAAATGATTTCGTATTAAAATAGTATTAAAATCTCTATTTATTTTCTATCGACTAAATTTTAAGTTATATAGAAATAATTAATTACCAAATAAATGGTACTATCGAATTATTTTCATCAAATATCATCTCAACTAAAAAAAGCACCCAATAACTGGGTGCAATTTAATGAATCTCTTTTAATACTCGTCTTCACGATAGCCGAAATCACGTAGCTGTGTTTGCTTATTTCGCCAATCCTTTTGTACTTTTACCCATAGTTCTAAGAAAACTTTTGAACCTAAAAGCATTTCGATATCCTTCCGCGCTTGTGTTCCAACTTCTTTTAGCAATGCCCCACGTTTCCCAATGACAATTCCTTTTTGAGAATCTCGTTCCACCATAATTGTTGCTTGAACGCGAATCATATTTTCATTTTCTTCATCACGTTTGATTTTATCAATGACGACAGCTATTGAATGCGGAATTTCCTCGCGTGTTAAATGCAGAATTTTTTCACGAATTAACTCAGAAATAATAAAACGCTCTGGGTGATCAGTTACTTGATCTGCTGGATAATATTGAGGACCCTCAGGTAAATATTTCTCGATCATTTCTAAAAGAGTATCAACATTATTTCCTTCTAGAGCTGAAATAGGGATAATTTCTTTAAAAGGAAATTTATCTTTAAATGAATTGATAAAGACGAGTAGCTCATCTGGATGTACTTGATCAATTTTATTGATTACTAAAAACACTGGTGTTGAATTTCCTTCGAGCATCTCAAGGATAAATTCGTCACCTTTTCCTAGTTCTTCTTCAGCGTTAACCATAAACATCACAATATCTACTTCACGCAATGTATTTTTTGTTACTTTGAACATAAATTCGCCTAGCTTATGTTTTGGCTTATGAACACCCGGTGTATCAATAAATACCATTTGGCTTGCGCTTCTTGTTAAAACGCCTTGAATTTTATTACGAGTTGTTTGTGGCTTGTCTGACATAATAGCAATTTTTTGACCAATTACACGGTTTAAAAAAGTAGATTTCCCTACATTAGGTCGACCTATGATTGATATAAATCCTGATTTAAAGCTTTGATTTTCCTGTTGCATAATCTATGTCCTCCGGTGAAAAGGCGAATGGTATAAGTTCGCCTACTGTTGTTTGTTGTGTATCTCCCTTAAGGTTTGTTAAGTATACTGGCATGTTCGCATCACAAAATTCACTCATCACTTGTCTACATGCACCACATGGAGCACATGGGCCATCTGTATCGGCTACTACTGCGATTGCTTTAAATTTTGTTACACCTTCGGATACAGCTTTAAAAAAGGCTGTTCGCTCCGCACAGTTAGTCATACTATAGCCAGCGTTTTCTATATTACATCCTAAATATACTTTGCCATCTTCCGCTAATAGTGCAGCCCCTACAGCAAACTTTGAATAAGGAACATAAGCTTTTTCTCGCGCAATTTTTGATTGTTCTATTAATGTGTTCATATCAACTGTCATTTGGAATTCAACTCTCCTCTCTAATTCTCAATTACATCTATCCATTAAACCATTTTGGGACAAATATGAGCAGTCCTACAATTACACTTGTAATAGCAAAAATGAGAACTGCTCCTGCAGCAATATCCTTAGCTTGTTTTGCTAAAGGATGTATTTTGGGTGATGCAAGATCAACTACGCTCTCAATAGCACTATTAATCATTTCAGCACCAATTACTAATGATATAACAATAATAATGATTAACCATTCAAGTAAGGATAGTCCTGTTAATAATCCGGCAATAATTACGATTAGCATACTGCCTACATGGATTTTCATATTTTGTTGTTTAAGGGCACTGAATATTCCTTGAAATGCGTACCCAAATGATTTAATTAATCTTTGAAAATTCATTTAATCACGACCTAGACCGAATGAAGATAATATCTCATCTTGTTTACCAAACATTACTTTCTCATCTTCTGGTGTCATGTGGTCATAACCTAACAAATGAAGAAAACCATGAACTGCTAAAAAGCCTAGTTCTCTTTCAAAGGAATGGCCATATTCCTCAGCCTGTTCCTTCGTCCGGTCTACGGAGATGATAATATCACCTAATACACGCGGAATATCTTCTCCAACTATTTCAACTTCCCCTTCACCCAATTCTTCCAAAGCGAAAGAAATGACGTCTGTTGGTTGATCTTTATCACGATAATTACGGTTTATTTCGTGAATTGCTTCGTTAGTAACAAATGTAACCGATACTTCTGTACCTTCATGAACATTTTCTACTGTTGCTGTATGTTGAAGTAATTTTTCAACTAAATCAATATGCTTTTCTTTTACTTCGTTTGTTTCATCTAAAAAATCTATATTGATACTCATGGTTTCCTCCAAAATATTGACATTATTCATCTTTTGGATATTCAATTCGAGAATGGAATATCCCATTTAATGTCTCACACAATACTTCCTCTATAATTTTTAGTTCCTTAATTGATACATCACATTCATCAAATTGATTTTCTTGAACACGACTTTGAATAATTGAGTGAACAAGATTCCGCACTTTTTCAGCATTTGGATTTTTCATCGAACGAACGGCAGCTTCCACACTATCCGCGATACTAATAACGGCAGCTTCTTTCGTTTGAGGCTTCGGTCCAGGATAAGAAAATAATGCTTCATCGACTTCTTTTCCTTCTTCTTTTGCTTTATGAACAAAGAATTTTAATGTACTTGTCCCATGATGCTGTAAGGCAATATCGATAATTTCTTTCGGCATTTTATGTCGTCTTAATAGTTCTGCACCATCTGTTGTATGGGCAAGGATGATTTCAGCACTTCTTTCAGGTGGCAATGAATCATGAGGATTTATGCCTGACATTTGGTTTTCAATAAAGAATGCCGGTCTCCTTGTTTTCCCTACATCATGGTAATAACAACCAACACGAGCGAGCAATCCATCAGCATCTATAGCTTCACAAGCTGCTTCTGCTAAATTAGCTACCATAACACTATGATGATAAGTACCCGGTGTTTCCGTTAATATTTTTTTCAAAAGCGGATGGTTTGGATTAGATAATTCGATTAGTTTCATTGTCGACAATAATCCAAAAGCTGATTCAAAGAACGGTAATAATCCCATTGTTAAAGCACCAGAAAGTAAACCTGATACCGTAGCTGCTATGGCGTAAAATAACAATTCCAGAAGTCCGTAATCTGTTTGAATCATTAATAAATAGAAGGCGATAAAAGCAACATTGATAATTGCCACAACACCACATGCTTTTAAAAGATCTGATCTTTTTTCAATACTTCTCATAAAGTAAATACTTGCAAATCCACCAAATATAATATAAAGCGCTATATCCATTTGTAATACGGCAGCATATCCTTCATGGAATATAATCCCCGCTGACGTTGCGATTAAGATCGTTACTAAGCTTGCTACTCTTTCATCCGATAAAAGTCGAACAAGCATTGTTGCTAATGCTGTTGGATACAGGAATGCAATTTTTACATCAAATTCATCAACAAGTAGACTCATTAGTTCCATTAATATAATTGAAAGTGAGTAAACAATTGAAGTCACAAGGACAGCATTTCGTTTTTTTGTTACTTCCATTTTCAAACGATCAAATAATATATATAAAAAGGTCATTTGAGTGGCGATCAAAATCAGTAGGCCAATAATCGGGTTAATAGATGAATGGTTATTTAGCATTCCAAGTAACTCAAGCTGACGATAGACTTCTCGATCAACTAAGTTACCCTCTTGAACAATGATTTGACCTTGTAAAATTCTAGTTGGTTCAACAGAATCGCGGGCTTGTTTAATTAGTTCATCTGTCTTTGCTTGATCTAGAAATTCTGTTTCAACGATTGCTGCTCGTCCAACAATAATAACTGCATTTAATATGGAATGATTAATTTGAGTATTTTGTCGCAGCTCATTTTCAAGCTCATTTCTTGCAGTATTAAGTTGTTCTTTTCTTATTGGATTTGATAGCTTTGATTTTACTAGCGATTGAACTGTATTACTTGCATTCTGGATATCCGAAGTTTCCGCAGTCAATAAAGACCATAAATGATCATCTGAAAAAGTTAATAATGACTGACTTTCAGTTATTTCATTTAACTTCTCTCTCAGTTGTTCAATTTGTTCCTGTTTAGAAGGAATACGAACTACGTTTTCCGCTTCCTCTGATTCAACGATAACTTGACTTTTCTTTTCAATTTCGTCCCTTACATCAAAAACAATTTCAAATATAGAAGAAACAAGTTCAACGCGATGCTCCGCAGTTTCTTCATTAAAATAATAAACAGGTTCAACAGCCTTTTCAGCTTCATTACGCTCTTGCTCTGTTTTAAATGTATCTTCAACTGTTTTAGCAGACCTGATCGTATCTGGTGCTAATTCAAAGGTTTCAATATCATATGTAACACCACGCACATTTTCAAACATTAGAAAAAATTGCAATATACCAGTTATGATTAAGACAATTATTAAAAAAAGATTAAAGTTTATAAACTTTAGATTATTTTTATAGTGCATATATTAACGCACCCCCAATAGTATATATATACTAGTTTACCAATATATCATAATAATTTCATTGTTTGTAATAAAACTTATTTTATTTGTAACATGAAAAGTACAACTCGACCTAAATTAGGTCGAGTTGATGTACATCTGTGTAGGAAATTCCATATTTTTATTATATCTAAAGTATAAGCTTCTACTTAACACTAATTTTTCGCTTTAGGTCAATTCACATTAATCTTATTTTATAATTCCTGCTCTGTATAAGCCTGAATAATTTTAGCCACTAATGGGTGACGAACTACATCGCCCGCCTCTAACACTTGAAAATGTATGTCTTTTACATATTTTAATGTTCTTTCAGCAACGATTAAGCCTGATTCCGTATTTTTCGGTAGGTCAATTTGTGATTTATCTCCCGTTATAACCATTTTTGAACCAAAGCCCAAACGAGTTAAGAACATTTTCATTTGAGCATGGGTTGTATTTTGTGCCTCGTCTAATATGACAAACGCATCGTCTAATGTTCGCCCTCTCATATAAGCTAAAGGTGCAATTTCAATCGTGCCACGTTCAAGTAAACGCTGAGTTTGTTCTGCCCCATATATATCATGTAAAGCGTCGTAAAGTGGACGCAAGTATGGATCTACTTTTTCTTTTAAATCTCCAGGTAAGAATCCTAAAGATTCACCTGCTTCAACAGCTGGTCGAGTTAGAATTATTCTTTTTACATGCCCATTTTTTAAGCTTTGAGTAGCCATTACGACTGCTAAATATGTTTTCCCTGTTCCAGCGGGACCAATTCCAAAAACAAGGTCTTGATGACGAATCGCTTTTATGTATTCGCGTTGACCAATTGTTTTTGCTCGAATTGGTGTTCCTTTATAGTTTCGTGCAATTTCTTCTTCATATAATTCTGCAAAATATTCAATCGTCCCTTTGTTCACCATTTCTATTGCCGTCGCAACATCCCGAGAATCAATATTAATCCCTTTTCTAATTACTTTGAGAAGTGCTTGTAATAATTCAGTAGCATGTTTTTTTCGTTCTGCTTCACCAGTGATTTGAATAACTTCTCCGCGTGTAATAATTTGAACTTGAAATGTTTCTTCAATTAATTTAATATTTGCGTCCTTCATTCCAAGTAGCATAACTGCTTCATTTGGGTTTTCCACTTGTAGTACTGATAATTGTTCTGACATTAAATCAATCTCCTTGACGAATAGGGTATGGTTTTGCAATGTTTTCATTTACCAAAAATAGGACTTTCCCTTTAACTTTATCACCATCGAAGGTGACGTGCAAAATGTTTTCTTTTTTTATGATTGTTTTTGGTGGCAAAGATTTTAATATTTTTTCGTGCAAGAGTGGCAAAATAAACGATTCGATTTGGTCTTCTGAAATCTCTTGCGTTGATGTAATGAACTCTTGAGTCTCTTTGATTTCGACAAAGCTTGAAAGCCATCCCGGTAAACTGACTTCTCGAAACGATTGTTCCTGCTCCTTCTCATCATTTATTTTAAAATTGATTGTCCATTTCCTTTCTGTTGCAGAAACAAATTGGACTTTTTTAGGTATAGTGAATTCCGTTTCCAGCCAGTAATCTGCATATACTTCCCCAACAGCTCCGACGGCAACGGACTTATCACCCACAGTAATCACTCCTGAAACTAACGTATCACCTTCATAAACCGTCGTATTAGGTAATACTCGCCGTTCCCCACTCGATAAAACGAAATGTGTAATGACACCGCTTTTAGTAGCCACTAAATGATTCAGTTGATCAGGTTTTTCGTCCTTATTATCAGTAATTGGTGCGAGTTGCGGTACAATGGTTACCTTGCTACCCTTTTTAAAAATATGCACCCATGAAAGATCTCTTACTTCTTCCATGATCGTTTGTCTAATTTCAAAGTCAGACTCTACATTATTTTTGAGTACAGGACTATCAAGTGACAGTTTCTCTTTAATCACATTTTCCACAGCCACTCTTAGTTCGGGTGTTTCAGCATCTACTTGCACTTCCCATATAAATTGGGAAGAAACAATTGGAATAATTACTAATAGTAACAGTCCAACGAAAGTCCAAATTTCCTTTTGGAAAATCCTCGATGACTGTAAGTATCTAATTTTAAGCTTTAATCGATATTTTTTCCTAACAGCACGTAATGTTTTTATATCTTTTCTTGTAATCTCAAACTTAACCTCAGTATTTGTAATAACCAGATTTTTTATCTTTACGTTTTTTTGATGAAGTTGTGAGATAAATGAATGAACTTTATCATTTTTCGTAATTTTTATTTCAACAGGACGATTATCAAGTTTCATGATGATCCCCCTGTTTCTTCATTTCAATACTTTGCAAATCTTCTACATGTATTATTAATTCTTCCACTTTCAACACATCAATATGTACTTTTTCTGCTTTTACGTTTATATAAAATTGTTCATATGTAAAAGCACAGTGGCGTTCTGAGGCTTCTAAAAATTTATATTTTCCAATAAATTTTAATTGTTCACAATTTGATATTTCCATTAAAGGTTCTGTTTGGAATAATTTTTTCAAATAAAAACGCCCCCCTTTCGCAAAATTATATGCAATACGATAGGGGGACATGATTTAAATCATAAAGTTATCTTTGTTTAGCTTTTGGAGGGCCAATAATTTCTGACGTAATGATAGCCTGAACCAATGCCTTTCTTGTCTTTGGTACAAAGGATCCAATTTCAGTTTGTTTAATAGGATCTTTTTTCATCTTAATTAATTCTGATTCTTTACCTCTTAAAGATCTTGTCACATCCAATGTAGGTCTAGTTTCTCTTACATTTGGAGAAGGAGGCACTAAATCTCTTGAATCTGAACGAACCTGTTCAACTTTTGGTTGTTCAAAAGTTTGAATCGTTCTACCATTAGTTTCTTGAGGTTCATTTTTATTATTAAGCTGATCAAAAATGTCTCTTGCAAAATCTTCTAACGACATGGCAGTTGGAATTGGCTTCTTTTTCTCCTCAAAGCGCTTATCATTAAAATCATCAAATTCCATCGGTGATGGGTTTGGTTTGTTATTGAAAGGTGGCATTTGCTTGTCGTTTTTGTTTTTATTTTTATTTGAAAACAAAGAACCTAAGACAGCAAATATTATCATTAAAATTATACCTTCCATGCAGTACGAACACTCCCTTCAGAAGGTGTGTAACTCACATTATTTTTCAGGTGTATCTGGTTTTTCATTTGTTACTTTCGCGATTGAATCACGCATAGAAGTGTCCGCTTGGATATTTTTATAGTTCATATAATCCATAATCCCGAAGTTTCCTGAACGTAATGCTTCTGCCATTGCCATTGGAACCTCTGCTTCTGCTTCTACTACTTTCGCCTTCATTTCTTGTACTTTCGCAACCATTTCTTGTTCTTGTGCTACAGCCATCGCACGACGCTCTTCAGCTTTAGCCTGTGCAATATTTTTGTCAGCTTGCGCTTGTTCGATTTGTAATTCAGCACCAATGTTTTTACCTATATCAACATCCGCAATATCAATGGATAAGATTTCAAAGGCAGTACCTGAATCTAGTCCTTTTGCTAATACCGTTTGAGAAATTAAATCTGGATTTTCTAATACTTTAGAATGACTTTCACTTGAACCGATTGTCGAAACAATACCTTCACCTACACGAGCGATGATTGTATCTTCACCAGCACCACCGACTAAACGGTCTAAATTTGCACGTACTGTAATACGTGCTTTTGCTTTTACTTCAATACCATTCATAGCTACACCCGCGATAAAAGGTGTTTCAATCACTTTTGGATTAACGGACATTTGTACAGCCTCTAAAACATCTCGACCAGCTAAATCGATTGCTGCGCATCTTTCAAAGGATAATTCGATATTTGCTCTTTGTGATGCAATTAGTGCATTTACAACTCGGTCTACGTTTCCTCCTGCTAAATAGTGGGATTCTAATTGGTTAATTGATACACCTAACCCTGCTTTATGTGCTTTAATTAATGGATTAACGATACGTGAAGGAATAACACGACGTAATCTCATCCCAATTAATGTAAAAATACTTACTCTAACCCCAGCAGCAAGGGCGCTAATCCACAGTGCAACTGGAACTAACGTTAAGAACACTGATAAGATAATAATGGCAAGAACAGCTATAATAATAAAACTGATTAATGCTCCATCTTCAAAAATTCCCATTTTATTTCATCTCCTCTTTTATTTCTCTCACGACAATGCGTGAACCTTCTACCTTAATAATTTCTACTTTCTTATTTAAATTGATGTAACTACCCTCTGAAACAGCATCGATTCTTTCATTATCGACTAGAATAGTACCTGCAGGACGTAAAGGAGTTAAGGTTTCTCCCATCTTCCCAATTAGATCTAGTCGATTTTCATTCGATACATAGCCTTCTTCAGTAGTAGTTGCATCTCTTAAAACAAGCTTGTTAAAGAAGTGTAACCTTTTTCCAAGGAACTTCATCATAACCACCATTCCTATCACAGCAATAATTATTGCAATTAAAATTGAATATGCCATATGGACAACACTTTCCCCTGCAAACAATAAGCTAATAATGACGAGAGCTCCACCAATAAGACCAACAATACCGCCTGGAACAAAGAACTCTGCTAGCAGCAATGCAAAACCAATTATAAATAAGATGATTGACTCATAGCCTGCAAATCCAGCGACGGTATGCCCAAAGAAGAATAATGCTAACGATGTGATACCTACTGTTCCTGGTAAGCCAAATCCAGGTGAAAACAACTCTATTGCTAATCCTACGCTTGCTATTGTTAATAATAAAGTTACAACAACAGGATTCGTGATAAATCTTGCAACTTCTTCTGCAATAGTTGGTTTTACTTCGACGATTTCACTATTTATTAGTCCTTCTATAGCTAAAATCTCATCTAAATTTTGCACCGTGCCTTCTGAATACTTTACTTTTATTGCTTCCTCAGCAGATAAAGTTAATAGACTACCCTCTGGCGCCCGATATTCAGGGAAATTTTGCGAAGGATCGGCCATTGCTAGTGCAATTTCTGGGTTTCGATTGGAACTTTCTGCTGCGGCTTGCATTTGAGCTTTCCATGCACTATCTGCCTTTGCTTCTGCAGCATTTCCTTCACCATCGATTATTTGTGCTGCGCCAATGGTTCCATTTGGCACCATATATATTCTATCTGCATGTAAGGCTAAGTATGCCCCCGCAGAAAGTGCATGTGAATTAATAAAGGCAATAATATCTGGGTCTGTTTCATCCATTAATTTTGCAATATCATAAGCTGCATCAACGTAACCACCTGGTGTATGTATTTCCAGTATTATTGCTTCAGCACCATTTTCAGTAGCTTCATCAAATGCACGATCTAAAAAAGCGTATAATCCTTTTTCAACTTGATTTTCTAAAGGAATATGGTAAACCTTCTCATTTGCAAAAGCTTGAACACTTGGGAAAATAAATAACAAAGCAAATGATAATAAAACAATCCAATTAAATCGCTTCATAGTCTAAATTCACTCCTCCTTTCCCAATACTTATATTATGTATACGGTTACGGTTATCTAAAGGTTTCAAATATTTCTATGATTTTATTTTACACTACATAATGATGTATGAAAGTCATCTGTTTGTAAAAAATAAAATAAAATGAAAAATACCCTAGTGTTTGTATAAAACAAACACTAGGGTATGTCATTTCGAAATTTAGAAGAACTAAAATTGCGTGTTATGAACGTAGGGATTGACAGGAAAAATTACCACTTACGTTTACGTGCAGCTTCTGATTTCTTTTTGCGTTTTACGCTTGGTTTTTCATAGAATTCGCGTTTTCTTACCTCTTGAATAGTACCACTTTTTGATACAGTACGTTTGAAGCGGCGAAGAGCATCTTCAAGCGATTCGTTTTTTCTAACGACAGTTTTTGACATCTCTCTTTCCCTCCCTCCGAACACACGTCAATACACATCTGTGGATGAATCACAGTTTGTGTACTAAAGAATTATATCGTAATGTAAAAGCCTAGTCAATAGAAAGTGTAAAATTCCATTTTTATCCGGAATTTTTCTATTAATAGTTTGAATCAGATGATAATCCATTCATGATAGCAACACCCGAGCTTGCTCCAATTCTAGTTGCTCCAGCCTCGATCATTTTTTTCATATCCTCTAAATTACGAACTCCGCCGGAAGCCTTAACTCCAATTGTTGGTCCTACAGTTTTTCTCATTAATGCTATATCCTCAGCAGTTGCTCCACCTGTTGAAAAACCTGTAGAAGTTTTTACAAAATCTGCACCCGCTTGAACTGATAATTCACAGGCTTTTACTTTTTCCTCATCTGTAAGTAAACATGTTTCAATAATTACTTTTACTAATGTACCATTAGCAGCTTTGACCACTTCTTTAATATCATTTAATACTGCTTCATAGTCCTTGTTTTTTAATGCACCAATATTAATGACCATATCAATTTCAGTAGCACCATTTGCAATAGCGTCTTTTGTTTCAAATGCTTTTACACTTGAAGTAGTGGCACCTAATGGAAATCCTATTACAGTACAAACCTTTACCTCAGAATTTCCTAATTTTTCAGCGCAAAGCTTTACCCATGTTGGATTGACACATACTGAAGCAAATTGATAATGTAATGCCTCTTCACAAATTTTTTCAATTTGCTCTTTCGTTGCATCTGCCTTTAGTAAAGTATGATCAATGTAAGCTGCATAATTTGTTGACATATAGATTGCCCCTTTTTCCATTTTTAAGTTGTACGTACGTCTAATAATACCATTAATATAAATGAAGTGAAAAATATGAAATATTAAGACAACTTTATAAAATAAAAAGTCGGTAAAACCTTAAAAGGATTTTTACCGACTTTTGTAATTACTGTACCTGTTCTTCTAATACTCTCACAAATTGACCTTCGTTATGAGGATAGCCAGCTTTTGTAATTTTTACTTTAACTAATTTACCAATTAGTTCATCGCTACCTTCAAATACTACTCTTAAATAGTTGTCAGTATATCCTGCTATTAGGTTTTCCTGATTGCCTTCAGTTATGTGTTCTTCAGGAATAACTTCTAATACTTCACCTTCAAAGCGAGACGCATATTCTTTAGCTAATTGGTCATTTAATGTAATTAAACGATGAACGCGTTCATTTTTCACTTCTTCATCCACTTGGTCTTCCATACGTGCTGCAGGTGTTCCTGTTCGTTTTGAGAATGGGAAAACATGTAGCTCAGCAAATTTGTGCTCTGCGATGAAATTATATGTTTCCATAAATTCCTCTTCTGTTTCACCTGGGAAACCAACAATAACATCCGATGTTATCGCTAAATCAGGTAATGCATCGTTTAATTTACGTAGTCTTTCTGCAAAGAAATCCATCGTATATTTACGGCGCATTCTTTTTAATACTGTATCTGAACCAGATTGGATCGGTATGTGTAAATGACGCACAACGATATTTGAATTTTTTAATACTTCAATTACTTCATCTGTTAATTGTGAAGCTTCAATAGAAGAAATTCGAAGACGTTTAATACCTTTTACTTTTGATTCGATATCACGAAGCAATTGTGCTAGGTTGTAATCTTTGAAATCCTGCCCATATCCACCTGTATGGATACCAGTTAATACGATTTCTAAATAGCCAGCATCAACAAGCTGTTGTGCTTGTTTGATTACTTCCTGTGGATCGCGGGATCGCATAAGACCTCGTGCCCATGGAATAATACAGAAGGTACAGAAGTTGTTACAGCCTTCTTGAATTTTCAATGACGCACGTGTTCTATCAGTAAAGTAAGGTACATCCAATTCTTCATAAACACGGTTTTTCATGATGTTGCGTACTGCATTAATTGGTTGTCTTTCTTGTTTGTATTGTTCAATAAAACCTAGCATTTTTTGGCGATCTTGTGTACCTACGACAATATCAACACCTGGTATTGCCATAATTTCTGCTGGTGATGTTTGAGCATAACAACCAGTTACACAAATAACAGCATCTGGGTTTTGACGAACTGCACGTCTGATAACTTGACGAGATTTTTTATCACCAGTATTTGTAACTGTACATGTATTGATGACATAAACATCCGCCTGATGTTCAAATTCCGTACGTTCATATCCCTGCTCTTTAAATAGCTGCCAAATCGCTTCTGTTTCGTAATGGTTAACTTTACAACCTAATGTATGGAAAGCCACTGTTGCCAAGGCTTGTACACCTCTTTCATTCAAATTCATATGAAATGGCAGAAAGCGCATAAACGGGCGCTGTTTCTGCTCGTAATATTCTTGGTCCAAGTGACATCGTTTCCGCACCAGCTTTAATAAGGCTTTCTGCTTCAATCCGAGAAATTCCACCTTCAGGGCCAAATACTAATAAAATAGACTTCGATTCATTATCATACACTTTTTTTAGTTTATCCGCAAATCTTGTGCGTATTTCTCCCTTAGCATCTTCTTCATCTGCTACAAAGACTGCATCGTAATTTTGAATAATTGATAATAACTCTTTAAAAGAAATCGGACTTGCTATATTCGGTACAACAGTTCGGTGAGATTGTTCTGCCGCTTCCTGAGCAATTTTTTGTAGTCGTTCTGTTTTCTTTTCCCCTTTTTTGTCGTCCCATTTTACAATAGAGCGTTCTGCTTTAAAGGGGATAAGACCATTCATCCCTAACTCTGTCCCTTTTTGGGCAATAAACTCTAATTTATCCCCTTTGGGAAGGCCACATGCAATATCGACACGAATAGGCATTTCAGGAGACGGAACAATTACTCCAGTACTTCGAATCATTACATCCAGTCCAATATTAACAATTTCACATATGTATGCAACCTGAGATACGACAGCAACAATTTTGTCCCCAACTTCCATACGCATTACCTTCGTAATATGACGTGCACTTTCTCCTGTAACGGTTAATTCATTTTTATCATCAAAAGTGTCTTGTACAAAATAGCGTTGCATTTCGTACCTCCTGCATTCAAATAAGTATTTTTTTAATAGAAAGAGGCTGACCCAAGTGTTTACTTTGGATCTGCCTCTGTACATTTTTAAGGGCGTGAAGCGATAATGGCAACCCAATCTTCCATCATTAATACTTCATCAATGGTAAATCCTGATTTTTCTAATGCTTCTTTTACTTCATCCTTTTTAAATCCGATAATACCAGAAGTGATATATTTACCACCAGGCTTTACAATCGAAAAAGCATCGTCCGTAAAGGATAGAATAATTTCAGCTAATAGATTTCCTACTACGATATCCGCTGGTGCACTTACTGAATCCAATAAGTTACCATGGAATACTTCAACTCTATCACTCACTCTGTTTAATTCCACATTTTCACGAGCCGCTTTCACAGCAACCTCATCTAAATCTAATGCATGAACTTTACGAGCACCTAGAAGGGCAGCACCTATAGATAAAACCCCTGAACCTGTACCTACGTCTATCACTACATCATCCGTTTTCACCACTTTTTCAAGTGCCTGTAAACACATGACAGTTGTTGGATGCGTACCGGTCCCAAAAGCCATACCTGGATCAAGTTCAATGATTAATTCATCGGTATTAACTGGTGTATAGTCTTCCCAAGTTGGTACAATTGTAAAACGCTCGGAAATTTTGACAGGATGATAATATTGTTTCCATGCTGTTGCCCAATCTTCTTCATCAACAACAGCTGTTTTCAATAGTTGATCGCCAATGTTAATATCAAAGTTTTTTAGATTTGCTAAAGCAAGTTTTATTTCTTCAACAGTTTCTGCTAAAAAGCTAGATGCAGGTAAATATGCTTTTACAACTACTCCATTTTTCGGATAATCATTCGGATTTAGTTGATATATTTCACCAAATTGATCTTTTCTTTCCTTTACAATTTCTGTTGAATCTTCAATAACAACTCCACTTGCACCTGCTTCGTGGAAAGTATTCGAAACAGCTTCAACTGCTTCGTTTGTTGTTAATAATGAAATTTCTGTCCATTTCACTTGCATTCAGCTCCTCTAAATATTCATAGCAAATCAATAATTTATCATTACTATATTCACTAAGGATTAACCACCTATTCACTGTAATTAATCACCTTTAAATGTTTTTCTTATTTTATCAAATAAAGAACTACCATGTTCTTCAGGAATATCTCCACTTATTTCAGCAAAATCACGTAATAACTGCTTTTGTTTTTCTGTTAGCTTTGTTGGTGTTATAACTCTTACAATAACGTATTGATGACCTTGGCCATAACCGTGAACATTTTTAACACCTTTATCTTTCATTCGGAATTTTTCACCCGATTGTGTTCCTGCTGGTATTTTCAGCTTCACTTTTCCATGAATAGTTGGAACTTCTATTTCATCGCCAAGCGCCGCCTGAGGGAATGTAAGCTTTAGTTCATAGTAAATATCATCGCCATCTCGTTCGAAATACTCATGATCACTAACGATAAATACAATATATAAATCACCAGCTGGTCCGCCATTTTTACCAGGTTCACCTTGACCTGATACGCGTAACTGTTGACCATCGTCTACACCTGCTGGAATTGTAACTTTGATTTTTTTGCGTTTTTGAACTGTACCTGACCCGTGACAAGTAGCGCATTTTTCAACGATAATTTTACCAGTACCACGACAAGTGTTACATGTTCTTCTATTTACCATACGACCAAATGGTGTTTCAACTGCTTGATTAATTTCCCCTACACCATTACATTTTGTACATGTTTTTGGAGAAGTGCCAGGTTTTGCCCCTGATCCGCTACAAGTATCACATGTTTCTTCTGTTGGAATTTCAATTTCAGTTTGTTTTCCAAACACCGCATCTTCAAATGATATTTTCATTCTGTATTGAAGATCATCACCTTTACGAGGTGCATTCGGATCAGATCTGCGAGTTGCACCACCGAAGAACGAACTAAAAATATCATCAAAGCCACCAAAGCCAGAGAAACCGCCACCACCAAAGCCGGCACTAGGACCTTCGTGACCAAATTGGTCATATTGAGCACGTTTGTTATCGTCACTTAAGACCTCATATGCTTCAGCAATCTCTTTAAATTTTTCATCGGCACCTGGCTCTTTGTTAATATCAGGATGATATTGTTTAGATAGTTTGCGATATGCTTTTTTTATCTCATCTTTGGTTGCGCTTTTACTTACTCCAAGTACTTCATAATAATCGCGTTTACTCATCGTTCACACTCCGCTCTATTTACATAACGTTTATTGTAGCATACTTTGGCTGAAAACTTTTGTGAATTTATTAAAACACTCTGCTTTTCTTAATATCTAGCTCCGCACGTTTGCCGCTCGTGTCACTTCGACTCTATCCACGAAGGCAAAAAGCGCCTGCGTGGTTAGAGTCTCCAGCGCACTTCGCGGCAAAACGAACGTGCTTCGCTTTTCTTGTTACAATGAAAAAGTCAAAGTCCGTTTTCGGCTTTGACTTTTTCGACTCAAATAAATATCTCAGTAATTTCAATAATGTCTAACTACGCCGCTAGCTAATGAATACGATCCTGTACGGGTGAAAATTTAACGTACTTTTATGCGTAAGTCTAACAGGATGTAGTGTTTTTTCGGTCAGTTGTTCTTTAAGAATTGAAACTCCTAAAAGAATTTTAGTTATCTTTAACACGTATTTCGTGATGTTTTAGAAAGACTACCTCTTATTTATCATCTTTTACTTCTTCAAAGTCAGCATCTACTACACCGTCATCTTTTTTAGTGTTCGTATCAGCACCTGCTTCACCTTGTGCTGCTTGAGCCGCAGCTGCAGCTTGTTCGTACACTTTCATAACAAGTGGTTGTAATACGCCTTCTAGTTTTTCTTTTGAAGTTTTAATTCCTTCAAGTTCACCAGCTTCTAATGCTTTTTTCAGTTCTTCTTTTGCATCTTCTACTGATTTTTTCTCTTCTTCAGTAATTTGTTCACCAAGGTCTGTGATTGTTTTATCTACTTGGAAGACTAGTTGATCTGCTTCATTGCGAAGTTCAGCTTCTTCTTTACGTTTAGCGTCAGCCTCTGCATTTGCTTCGGCATCTTTTACCATACGTTCAATTTCTTCTTCTGAAAGACCTGAATCTGATTTAATTACGATTGTTTGCTCTTTTTGAGTTCCTAAGTCTTTTGCTTTAACAGATACGATACCGTTTTTATCAATATCAAAAGTTACTTCAATTTGAGGTACACCACGTGGAGCTGGTGGAATATCTGTTAATTGGAAGCGACCTAATGTTTTGTTATCAGCAGCCATTGGACGTTCACCTTGTAATACATGAATGTCTACTGCTGGTTGATTGTCTGCTGCTGTTGAGAACACTTGTGATTTAGACGTTGGAATTGTTGTATTACGTTCGATTAACTTTGTAAATACGCCACCCATTGTTTCAATACCTAAAGATAGTGGTGTAACGTCAAGTAATACAATATCTTTAACATCTCCAGTAATAACTCCACCTTGAACTGCAGCGCCCATTGCTACAACTTCGTCAGGATTTACACCTTTGTGTGGTTCGTGACCTGTTTCTTTTTTCACAGCTTCTTGAACAGCTGGAATACGAGTAGAACCACCAACTAAAATAACTTTATCTAAATCTGAAGCTGATAAATCAGCATCTTTTAAAGCTTGACGCACAGGAATAATTGTACGTTCTACTAAATCGCGAGTAATTTCGTCAAATTTAGCACGTGTTAAGTTAACCTCTAAGTGAAGTGGGCCGTCTGCTCCCGCTGTAATAAATGGTAATGAAATTTGTGTAGAAGTTACACCAGATAAATCTTTTTTCGCTTTTTCTGCTGCATCTTTTAAACGTTGCATTGCCATTTTATCTTTTGATAAATCGATGCCATTTTCTTTTTTGAACTCTTCTACTAAATAATCAATAATTTTTTGGTCGAAGTCGTCTCCACCAAGCTTGTTGTCCCCTGCTGTTGCTAATACTTCAAATACGCCATCACCTAATTCAAGGATTGATACGTCGAATGTACCACCACCAAGGTCAAATACAAGGATTTTTTGATCTTGATCTTGTTTATCTAAACCATATGCAAGTGCTGCTGCTGTTGGTTCGTTGATAATACGTTCTACTTCTAATCCTGCAATTTTACCAGCATCTTTTGTTGCTTGGCGTTGAGCATCATTGAAATATGCAGGCACTGTTATAACAGCTTTTGTAACAGTTTCACCTAAGTATTCTTCTGCATAACCTTTTATATATTGTAAAATCATTGCTGATACTTCTTGAGGAGTATACTCTTTATCTTCAATTTTTACTTTTTCGTTAGTACCCATTTTTGATTTAATTGAAAGAATAGTGTTCGGGTTTGTAATTGATTGGCGTTTTGCAACTTCCCCAACTTGACGCTCACCATTTTTAAATGAAACCGCAGATGGAGTTGTTCTATTACCCTCTGGATTTGGAATAACTTTTGGTTCGCCACCTTCTAAAACCGCTACACATGAGTTTGTTGTTCCTAAGTCAATACCAATAATTTTGCTCATTTTAAATTTATCCTCCTATATTTAAACACCAAAATAAGTGCATTTTACAATCTTCAAAAATTATTCGTTTACAGATACCATCGATGGTCTTAATACGCGATCTTTAAGTTTATAACCTTTTTGAAGCTCACGTAATACGATACCAGATTCTTTTTCAGTATCGGATTCTTGCATAACTGCTTGATGTACATTCGGATCGAATTGTTCACCTTCAGCTACTATGGCTTCTAATCCTTCTTTGTTTGTTGCATCTACTAATGTACGATAAACCATCTCTATACCTTTGTATAAAGATTTTGCATCCTCTGAAGTCACTTCTACTTCTAAAGCACGCTCTAAATTATCAATGACAGGCAATAAATCTGTTAGTAATTTTTGAGAGCGGTACTTTTCAGACGCCTCACGGTCAAGTTGATTACGACGGCGCATGTTATCAAAATCAGCTCTTAAACGTAAAAAGCGATTTTCTTCTTCTTGTAGTTTTGCTTCTAATTCAGCAATTTTTGCTTCATATTGCTCTTCAACTGAAAGTTCGGCTTGTGCTCCTTGCTCTGCACCTTCAATAGAATCATTTTCAATAGTTTCTACACCTTCAGCTTGCTTCTCTTCTTGATTGATTACTTCTTCTAATTCTTGGTCCTTCTTTTCTGTCGCTTCAGACACAATAAATCCTCCTTATAGCCCATCCATCAAATTCTTCGTAAGAGTGTTAGTAAGGGCATTTCTCATGACATCTATTAAAGAAACTACTCGTTGGTAATCCATGCGGGTAGGCCCAATAATGGCAATTGACCCTTTCTGTTCATTCCCTATTAAGTAAGTAGCAGTAATTACGCTACAGCCTTCCATTGCTAAATGGTTATTTTCAGAACCGATTCGGATATGGATATCATTATCTTCTGGATGGAATAGAGAAATCACCTGACTTTTCTTATCCATTAAGTCCATCAACATTCTAACCTTGTTTAAATCGTGGAATTCAGGCTGATTCAACATATTAAGTTTACCAGCAAAGTATATTTCACTTTCCTTTTCAACCGATAACATTTGGTTTAGTGACTGATAAAAAGAATCTCCCGTTTTTATATGCTGTCTTAAAACTTCAAGCGCTTCAAATTCTAGCTTTGTTTGAAGTTCTAATAAAGGGACACCCGCTAAACGTTCATTTAAAATATTAACAGTTTTTTCAATGTCCGATGCATCAAAGCCTTTCGGTAATGTAATGGTGCGATTTTCCACATGACCGTTGTCAGTTACAATGATAGCCACAGCTGCCTGATCTGTTAACGGAACTATTTGAAACTTTTTCACACGATGTTTGCCAACATTCGGTCCAAGTAATATTGTTGTGTAAGATGTTAAATCAGACAATATGTTAGCTGATTCACGAATTAGTTGTTCAATCTCTATCATTTGACTTTTAAATAATGATTGAATCAAACCTATATCTTTAATCGGCATAGTCTTTGGCTGTAACAGGTGATCTACATAAAAACGATATCCTTTCTCTGACGGCACTCTCCCAGAAGATGTGTGGGTTTTTTCTAAAAAACCTAACTCTTCTAAATCAGCCATTTCATTTCTAATTGTCGCAGGACTGAAATTAATCCAATCCTTTTTTGAAATTTGACGTGACCCTACCGGCTGAGCTGAACTAACAAAATCATCAACGATTACCTGTAATATTTGTAATTGTCGATTTGTTAACAAATTCATCACCTCTGTTAGCACTCACAACTAAAGAGTGCTAATGCTATTATTAAGTTATCAAAAGTCGCTTTTTATGTCAATGGAATCGCCCTAGTCCCCTAATAAAAATTGCTGGAAAATTTCATTCCCTACAAAGCGTCCTTTTCGACTTAATCGAATTCCCCATTTATCAGCGATTAATAGCTCTTCAGCTACAAGCTGATCGATGATACCTTTATATTTATCCAACATAGAAATACCAAATTTCTTCTCAAAGGCTTCGAAGGATACCCCTTCATTTTTACGTAAGCCTAAAAACATTTGCTCTTCACATTTTTCTTCAATTGTTACTTCATGCTCGTGAAGTATCGGTCTTTCCCCATTTAGAATGGTATCCAAATACTTTCTTATTGGCCCTATATTGGAGTATCGAATATTTTGTATATAGCCATGGGCACCTGCTCCTATTCCAACATACTCATCATTATCCCAATAAATTTTGTTATGTGTTGAAATATGACCATCCTTCGCAAAATTACTAATTTCATATTGCTTTAGGTCATGAAGCTCCATTTTTTTCATTAATATATCGTACATCTCTGCTTCTAAATCTTCAGTTGGCAAATTTAATTTCCCTTTTGCATACTGAATATAAAACACTGTTTTCGGTTCAACAATTAAAGAGTATGCAGAGTAATGAGGTAGGTTTAATGCAAGTGCTTTTTCAAGAGTATCCTCCCATTGCTCCATAGTCTGCCCAGGTAAACCATACATTAAATCAATATTTATATTATTAAATCCAACGTGTCTCGCATTTTCAATTGTTTCGTAGACATGTTCATTTGAATGTGTTCTTCCTAGCTTTTTTAACAAAGTTTGATCAAATGACTGTACACCTAAGCTTATTCGATTTACGCCACCATTTTTTAATGCTATTAATTTATCTACTGTTAATTCATCAGGATTTGCTTCTGATGCAAACTCAACTAATTCACTTGTAGGTATTTGCGATTGAATGATCTCCAATAGTCTAGTAATTTGACTAGCAGATAAGGCTGTTGGTGTTCCTCCACCTAAATAAATGGTTTCAATATGATTAAAAACTTCTGGTTGCTGTTTTTGAATAAGGCTCAATTCTTTTCCTATTGCTTCGATATATTCATCCACAGGTTGGTTTTTAAAAAATACTTTATTGAAATCACAATAATTGCAAATTTGGTGACAGAAAGGGATATGGATATAGACACCTCGCGCCATTTTCTTCACTTCTTTCTATTTTTAAGACTTTCATATCTACTCATTGTAATCGTTCGTCATAATAATTCAATTGTTCTTCCTCGGGGGTAAATAGATGAAAAGACAGACTCTCGATTCGAGTCTGTCTAAAAATACGAATGTATTTTATTATTTCTTATCATCCATTTTCAACACAGCCATGAATGCTTTATAAAAGCAAGGGCATATCGGTGGCAAACCCCACCATTTAGATATATTTTAAAAGCTAGAAACTCAATAAAACCACGTTATTTCTTATCATCCATTTTCAACACAGCCATGAATGCTTCCTGAGGAACTTCTACAGAACCTACTTGTTTCATGCGTTTTTTACCTTCTTTTTGTTTTTCAAGAAGTTTACGCTTACGAGAAATGTCACCACCGTAACATTTTGCAAGTACGTTTTTACGCATTGCTTTAATTGTTGAACGAGCAACGATTTTTTGACCAACAGCAGCTTGAATTGGAACTTCAAATTGTTGTCTAGGAATTAACTCTTTTAATTTCTCAACGATTACTTTTCCACGCTCATAAGCGAAATCTCGGTGTACAATAAAGCTTAATGCATCGACTTGTTCTCCATTTAATAGGATATCCATTTTCACTAATTTAGATTGTTTATATCCTATTAACTCGTAATCAAATGATGCATATCCTTTTGTACTTGATTTTAAGTAATCAAAGAAGTCGTACACAATTTCAGATAAAGGCATTTCATAAGTAATTTGAACTCGAGTTGTATCGATATAGTCCATTCCCATAAAATTACCGCGCTTCAATTGACAAAGCTCCATTACTGCACCAACATAATCATTTGGTACCATAATCGTAGCTTTTACATATGGTTCTTCAACTCGATCAACTTTTTGTGGATCAGGCATCATTGATGGATTATCTACTTTGATTGACGTACCATCAGTTAAAAATACTTCGTAAATTACTGATGGTGCTGTTGTGATTAGGTCAATATTAAATTCACGCTCAATACGTTCTTGAATGATTTCCATATGTAGAAGTCCTAAGAAACCACAACGGAAACCAAAACCAAGGGCTTGTGACGTTTCAGGCTCATATTGTAGAGCGGAATCATTTAATTCTAATTTTTCAAGTGCTTCACGTAAGTCATTATATTTAGCTGTATCGATAGGATATAAACCGCAGTATACCATAGGATTTAATCGACGATACCCTGGCAAAGGCTGTGCTGCACTACGACTTCCTGCAAAGGTTACCGTATCACCCACTCGTGTGTCTGAAACGTTTTTAATAGATGCTGTTAAATAACCAACATCTCCTACCGTTAATTCTGCTTGCGGAACTGCTTTTGGTGTATGAATTCCAACCTCAATTACTTCAAATTCCGCACCTGTAGCCATCATTCGGATTTTATCACCTGGTTTAACTGTACCATTCACAATACGAATTGAGATGATGACACCTTTATACGCGTCATACACTGAGTCGAAAATTAACGCTTGTAAAGGAGCATCAGGATCCCCTGTTGGAGCAGGTACTTTTTCAACTATTTGCTCTAGAATATCTTCAATTCCAATACCAGCTTTTGCAGATGCAAGAACCGCCTCTGACGCATCTAATCCAATTACATCTTCAATTTCATTTTTTACTCGCTCAGGATCAGCAGCAGGTAAATCTATTTTATTAATAACAGGGAGAATTTCTAAATCATTATCAAGGGCTAAATAGACGTTTGCTAATGTTTGTGCCTCAATACCTTGTGCTGCATCCACAACTAAAATAGCGCCTTCGCAAGCAGCAAGGGAACGAGAAACCTCATAAGTAAAATCGACATGTCCTGGGGTGTCGATTAAATGAAATGTATATTGTTCGCCATTTTTCGCATTGTATTTCAACTGCACTGCATTTAGTTTAATTGTAATTCCACGTTCACGCTCTAAATCCATGGAATCTAATAGCTGTGCTTTCATCTCACGCTGAGTAACAGATTTTGTTTGTTCTAAAATACGGTCAGCTAACGTTGACTTCCCGTGGTCAATATGGGCAATTATTGAGAAATTCCTTATGTTTTCCTGACGTTTTAAACGCTCTTCTCGATTCATTCATGTCCACTCCTAATCAAATACGCCTCCGCGAAATGATGACATACTTTAAGTGTTGTCATCTGGCGGAGGCTTTAACCTAAAAAGCATCGTATGCTTATAAATACCAATTTACTAAGAAGATACCACTACTTAGCTAAACTAGATTAAATTATATCATTCTAAATAGGTAGTAAGCAACTTGATGATTAACTTAAATGCTTATTTATTCAAAGATTGACTACAATTTGTGAATAATTACTAAAAATCTAAAGGATAAAAGGACTTTGGGTATAGTGACATATTTATACTATCAAATGAAAGTAATAAAAAACGCAAAAATGCTGTCAAACCAACATTCTTGCGTTTTCCATTTAGAGATATTTATATGAATTTCATTAAAGTTCCTCTGTCACAAATGTTTTCGAAATGGCTTGAGCTAAAATTGAAACTGTGCGATATACTTCATCTTCCGTATTATCAATACCGCCGATTTCTACAACTAATAATTCACCAGCCAAATCTTGGTTGTACACACCGTCAACACCCGCACCCTTTTTCTCGATCACTCCTCGAGAAATATTCGGGATGATTTTGTTTAATGAATCACTCAAGGCTTTTGCATAACCTACATTTTCCTTGTAATTAGGATTTTCAGCTCCAATTACGAAGGCAATTTTTGCATAAGAAACATTGTTATGCGTTATCGTTGATACATCCTTCTTCTGAGAATCCCGGTGAATATCTAAAATTAAATCATATTCATTTTGCTGTAACTCTTTCTCAACATATGGGCGCACAGCATCATAGGCTTGATAGAATGCTAATCCATTACGTTTCATTACGCTCATTACATCAACATCTAAAGTTTTAGGTGTTAGCCCATTTAATCGAAAATAATTTTCTATCATATCTTGCATTGTAAATAAATTCGTATGCTCATCATATACAGCAACTGTACCACTAGCACTTTGAACAAATGGCTTATACGTTTCATGAGAATGGGTGAAGTATAACAAAACGTCAAATGGATTTAACGGTTGAGAAACGTCAGTAGCTGTGGCTGTTTCTGTCTCGTTGCTTGCTGCATAGACAACAGGTTGTTGCTCTGCTTTCGGATATTCAATTTTTTCGTTATTAGGAAATGGTAAGATTCCTGCTATTATCGGTAAAACAAAAAAGAAAATTAAAAAAGCTGATAAAATTTGAATTTGTTTTATCATGACATCCTCTCCCCTTCCACTACATTATGGAGAGAAGAGGATTTTTAGAACTATTTTGATCTATTCTTCATCCATTTAAATAATGTATCACTTACCAATAAAGAATACTTTGTTATCCAAACATCAACTTCCTTTGGTGTGACAATTAATCTTTCTGGATGTGATGATAATACCTCTTCAAACAATTGAAGCCGATCCTCTGAAGACCAGGTTGACCATTCTCCGAATATTGGTTTTACCACATTTAAATCTACTCTAGCATTCGAATCAGGTGTCCATGAAGTTACAGAAAGCTTGCTAGATGGTTTTTCTTTTTCCTGTACTCTCGCAGCAATTGAACGGAAAACTTTTTCGACAGCATCTGCAATAATTACAGTTGCATCAACAACAGTCGGTATACCAATTGCTGTTACTGGAACGCCAAAAACTTCTTTTGAAACCTCCGTACGTTGGTTGCCAACACCTGATCCTGGGTGAATTCCGGTGTTTGTAATTTGAATTGTTTTACAAAGACGTGATGAACCTCTTGTGGCTAAAGCATCAATTACCAAAACTAGCGCAGGGTTTATCTTTTCAACGAGCGCATGTATAAAATCGCTTGTTTCAAAACCTGTTTGACCTGTTACACCAGGAGCATACATAATAAAATGATCATTCGGGTTATCTGAGTGCTGACTCTGCATCGCATCAATAGCAAAAGGGCCAACCGCATCAGGGGTAATGGTTTTATTGCCTAAACCAATTACTAATACTTTACTATCTTTTTTAATGTCAACATCTTTATGAATTTCATCTAAATATTTAACAAATGATTTTTCTAGCTGTTCAAAGCCATTTTCATCTTCAATCGTTAACGTTGGAACTGATAGAGTAACGTAAACACCTTCCTTTTTACCAATTTCTTCAGAGCCTTGTTTATCAACATTTACTTTCGTAACTTTTACTCGACCCTCGGTAAATTCTTCAATGACCACACCGCTCGTTTTATCTAACTTTGTTTTTTGTTGCTTGGTCTGGTGCTGAACAACTTCTTCCGCTTCATCAATTAGGTCGGTTCTACTCCAATTTACTTCTATTTCTGCCATCAATATCACCTCAAATATTATGTTGGTCAAACTGTCAAGTAAATATTCTTTGCATTTATCTATTGCAATTATACATTTCCTTTGGTAGAATGATTTTTGTTGTATTAACAAATGAAAAATATTGAGAAGATATCATCTCGTACCTTATTTAGGAGGTGAAAGTAATGCCAAATATTAAATCTGCAATCAAACGCGTTAAAGTTGCTGAAAAAGCAAACGCTGCAAACTCTCAAGCAAAATCTGCTATGCGTACTACTGTGAAAAAAGCTGAACAAGCTTTAGCTACTGGTGCTGATAATGCACAAGAATTAGTAGTTGCTGCTCATAAAGCTCTTGATACAGCGGCTTCAAAAGGCCTTATCCATAAAAACGTGGCTAGCCGTAAAAAATCACGTTTAGCTAAAAAAGCAAACTAAGGTTTATTTTGAACCTTAAAATAAAAAACCATCCTCGTAATGAGATGGTTTTTTTATTTTCCTTATAATGCTTTTAGTAAAAACATTTCTAAATATCGTTCCCTATTGCCACTTACCGATTTTAACATCAAATCAATCTCCGATAATTTATGTAAGGCTTTTAATAAGCGTTCTTCACTTGGTTTATTTTTTTGTTCGACCATCAGTTTTACACGATACGGATGTATTTTTAATTGTTTCGCAATTTGCGAAGGATGATAGCCTTTTTTTTGCAAATAAAAAACGTTGTTCATTGTCCGAATATTGGATGCAAGAAGTCCGACGAGCATGATAGGTTCTTCTTTTTGTCGCAATAAATCGTGATATATTTGAATAGCCTGAGTATTATTATGTGATAGATAAGCATTCAACATTTTAAAGGCATCGTGCTCTAACGTTTTTGCCACTAAATCCTCAACTAGCTTTGTTGTAATTTCTAAGTCTTCACCTAAATAAAGAGCAATTTTTTCAATCTCTTTTTGTAGTTGCAACATATTTGTGCCAACCATTTCTACTAGTTTATCGATGGCGTCGTCTGTAATTGCTTTACCGAATCGAGATACTTCACTTTGTATCCACACATTCAAGTCATTTTCTTGCAGTGTTTCAGAAACGAGAAGCACACTGCTCTGCTTCATTTGTTTTGTAATTTTTTTACGCTCGTCCAATTTTTCGTAGGGTGCAATAAAAACCATTACAGCGAAATCTGATGGATTTTTCAACCAATTTTCTAATCGATTTAAATCATGGTCAATTTTTTCTTTTCCTTTTTCAGACGCCTTCAAAAATGATGCATTTTTCGCAATGATTAATTTTTTATCTGAGAAAAATGGAAAAGTGTCTGCTTCATCGATTACTACATCGACAGGAGATTCCTCAAGATCAAACATAGTTGTTTCCACTTCTTCAGCATTGCCTAAAGCCCTTTTTAACCGGGTAATCGTTTCATCAATAAAATAGGTTTCTTCCCCAACGAGACAGTATACAGGAGCAATATTCCCTTTTTTTATATCATTCCAAACTTTTATAAACATTAAAAAGCCCCCTAAAAGTTTTCGCTTTTAATAGTATACACGTTTTTTCTTTCGGTTGTTAAAATGTATGTATAATCTGTGACGATTAAAGGAAAGTTAATTAGTATATTTTACTTGAATGGATATAGATTTTTAGTAATCATTGACTTATAATGAAGTTTGAGTAGGAGGGATAGGTATGTCACATAATACTGAAAACTTTGTTACACACAATCCATTTGAAGGTGAAAATGGCGCTTCAATGCGTAACCAAGCTATTGACGCTGGTGTAGGATTTACTGCTTCATTCGTATTCTTTGCACTTATGTTTATAATTGCAGTTGTAATTGGTGCAGTAGCTTAACCTTAAAGAAAGCTTTGTCTAAAACGGACAAAGCTTTTTTTCTTATTTAAAGTAATTATTACTAGTGCTTATTTGCAAACGACCTTTGCTCACTGTAACTTCAATCGTTCCCTCCACCGCTGTGTTTAATGTTTTTAAACCTAATGAACGAAATCTTTCCATCACCTCAATATGGGGATGTCCATAGCGATTATCTCTACCTGCGCTTATAATCGATAAACTGGGCTTCAGTCGATTTAAAAATGATTGACTACTGGAGGTCTTACTTCCATGATGTCCTACTTTTAACAATTGGATGTTACGTATTTGAGGATATTTTTGCAAAACTCCTGCTTCTCCTTCTAATTCTAAATCACCTACAAATAGACCTTGAAAAGAGCCATTTGTTACATACAAAACTAGGGAATCATCATTTCCTTCATAATCTAAATCTTTTGGCCATAAATACTGAAAGTTTATATCGCCTACATGCCATTTAGTACCAGCCATTTGCTCTTTAATAGGGATTCTTCTTTTTTTAGCCTCTGCTAGCAGTTCCTTTAAGGCATCTTCTTTATATGAACTTGGAGATATATGAATCTCACTGACTGTTAACTCTTTTACAAGTTCCTCCGCACCTTCAACATGATCGCTGTCAGCATGTGTTAATATCAATTTATCAATATGACTAATTCCCTTCCCTTTTAAATAAGGAACAACAATTTGTCTTCCAATTTCATAAGGAGAATCTGATTTCTTCCATTCCTCTTGTTTAAATCGTAATACACCGCCCGTATCGATTAAATATACTTCTTCCTTATAAGGTAACTCAATGAGTATACAATCACCTTGTCCAACATTAATAAATGAGATTTTCAATTCCTTCGAAAATAAATCAACTGTTTCAATTAACAGTACAGGAATTAGTAAGATGAAAATCAATTTCCATAGACGTTCTTTTTTATCCATTAAATAAAAACTAATAAACACACTCAAATAGGCAAGAACTATAAAAAATAATGATAATCTTCCTGTAATCCACATTTGATTAGGCAGGGATTGAAGCCACATGATCAGCGCGCTTAAGTTTTCTCGTAATGGACTATAAATCATAAAAAGAAGCTCTGAAAAGCTCCCTGGAATAAATGAAACAACAAGGAGAATGATATTTATTGGTAAAATAACGAAAGAAAACAAAGGCACAAAAACAATGTTTACAAAAAATGAGGATAAACTAATTTCATAAAAATGAAAGAGAAGTAGCGGATAGACAAATAGCTGGCATACAAAGGTAATTAAAAAGGATTGTATTAACCAAGACTTTGAACGGCTTAATAAATGACTAGAGTAGATTAAACTAAAAGAAGCTAAATAGGACAGTTGAAACCCAATTTGATAAATTGACCAAGGCTCTAGCATAACAAAAGCAATAAAACTAATCGCTAACGCATCATCTATCGGTAGTCTCCATTTGAAACGCGTTAATAATATTAATTCCACAACTGAAACAGCACGCCAAACTGATGGTGCACCCCCAGCTAAAATGGCATAGACCGGTAACAGCACGATTAAAAAAACTATGGCAAGATCTCTTTTTACACCAAGTCGAAGTAATCCTTCAAAGAGTATAAAGGTCACAATTGCTATATGAAGCCCTGATATGGCAAATAAATGAGTAATCCCTAACTTTTGATAGGCACGTTGGGTGTCGGTATCAACATTTTCTTGTAGACCAATGATTAAACTTTGCGCTTCTGCAACAAGGGATTCAGGAAAAGTACTTTCAATATGCTGCTTTAAATAAAATCTGTGTAGACTAATCTTTTGCAGTAACGTAGATTTAATTTCCGTAAAGCGCATTTCATCAATTTCTAAAACACCTATTGCTCCTATACTCTTTAAGTAGCTCTTCATATTAAAAGCATATTGATGTGCAGGTAATTCAGGCTCTTGTAATTCACCTTTTACTTCAAACTGCATGCCTACTAATGGGTTATCTTCATACCAATTCTTTTCATCTTCATTTTTAAATTGATAGGCAACGTAAACATCTCTTCCTTTAGGATCCTTCATAATCCCTCTGAGGCTTGAACCATTTATTTTATACTTATCAGTCCATGTTAAAGTACTTGGCCATTCAAGAGGCTGCTTAAGGTCGTTTAATTGAAATACAAAAATGAAATACATACTTAAACCGATAAATAAAATCGATAAACAATAAGTAACAGAAAAACGTTTATATAAACAAAGGATAACTGTTAAAAATAGTAAAAATAAAAGCCCTATCGATTCATGAGCTGCAATAGCTGCAACTAAAACCGATAGAGCGTAATAAATCCATTTATGCTTTAATAAGTTTACCAAATAATTCGTTCACCTTCTCCTCAAATGGGAGCAATTCATCAGTGGAAGCACCTGACATGCGAAGTTTATTTAGCATCTCTAGCACAAGATCAAGTTTTTCATCCTTTAAGAAATCAATTTTCGCCTCATCAAAGGGTACATGTACAACATTTACATTTGCTTTTTCAAAAAGCTCTAATGCATAAGTGCTGTTTTTGTAATCTTTCGCATAAAAAACATTTTTAATACCCGCTTGAATAATTGATTTCGTACAAGGTAGACAAGGAAAATGCGTGACATATAGGTCCGCTCCGTTAGTAGGAGTACCGTATTTTGCGCATTGTAATAATGCATTTACTTCCGCATGTACAGTTCGTACACAATGATTGTCAACTACGTAACAGCCCTGTTCGATACAATGCTCATCTCCTGATATAGATCCATTGTATCCGCCAGCAATAATTCTTTTTTCGCGGACAATTGTTGCACCAACTGTAAGTCTAGCACAAGTACTTCTTAAAGCTAGTAAATGACTTTGTGCCATGAAAAATTGATCCCAAGTAATACGCTCCATATGACTACCTCCAACTTTTTCTCTAAATCTAGTTTAGACTTAAATGGTAGCTGTTGCAATGCAAGAATACATTTCTACTAATTTATAGAGATGTAATCTTTTAATTTTTCAAAGGTTTTCTCACCGATACCTGAAACATTCTTCAAATCATCAATTGATTGGAATTTCCCGATTTCTTCACGGTAAGCGAGAATTGCTTGCGCTTTAGAAGGTCCGATACCGGGTAATGTTAATAATTCAGATTCATCCGCTAGATTAATGTTTACCGTATTCTCTGTTTCTGAGCTTGAAATCGTAGTAGTTGAAGATGACACCACTTGTCCTATATCAATTTCCTCTGAGATTTCACCTTTTTTAGGAACATAAATAACCATTTCATCTTGTACTTTTTGTGCATGATTGATTACCTCTGTTACCGCATCATCTCGATATCCACCAGCAAGCTCAATGGCATCAATGATTCGATCATCAGCCTGAAGCTCATAAACACCAGGATGCTTCACTGCACCTTTTATATCTATAAAAACAGTTTGGTTTGTTTCGTCTTCAGTAATTTCGTTACTTTGTTCATCATTATCGAGTTCATCTGTAGGTAAAGGAATGGTTGTGACAAGCTCGTCCGTTTGAGGGACAGAGTTGTTTTGTTGAAGAAAAATGTAAAGGATAGCAAAACAAAGTATGCAGGGGATTAGCACACTTTTTCCATACTTCTTAAGGAACTCCTGGAACACTTAACACCAACCTTCCAGAAGGTAAATCATATGGAGATATTTGTATTATACAAAATTTACCTTCTGTTGAAAAGGTGTTTAGTGTTATTTAATTGCTCGAATAAATATTCGTTCACTATTGGCTTTAGGTGCATTCTCAGAAAAATCTGCTGAAATAAATATTTTCGAAAAACCAATTTCCTTTAACCATTCGATATAAGTATCTGTTGGAAAAGTTCTTTGAAAATGTTCCTCATCAAACCGCTCATAAAGTCCCGTTTTCATATCTTTTACGAAAAATGTCATTTGGTGATAAATTGAATGCTCAACTTCCCCTTCTTCTGTATGCCAAACATAGAGAATCTCTCCATCATCATAAGTAAATGGAGAGTCCATAAATATTTCATTCATTTTATAAAGGGAGTGAACATCAAAAACTAATTGTCCACCTATTCGTAATGCGGCGTATGAACGTCTTAATGTTTCAATGACTGCATCATCAGAACTTAAGTAGTTTATTGAATCGATGGGAATGGCGATAATATCCATATCTTCAAAACCTTCGATTTCATCCATAGACATCTGATAGAAAGGGATGAACACACCTTGAGATTGCATACGCTCATTTGCGATTGTTAACATCTCTTCTGATAAGTCAATACCACTTACTTCATAGCCCGCTTGATAAAATAATAGTGACAGAGTTCCCGTTCCACAACCAACGTCTAGCAATTTTGGATAGGCATTGCTTGGAGCATGTGTTTTTATCCACTCAACGTATTGGTCGTAAGGAACATCCTGCATTAATTTATCATACACTTGGGCAAATTTTTCGTAGCTACTCATAGTTCCGCAGTCGGTACGTCTAATTGAGGTGCATCACCCCATAAACGTTCTAAGTTATAAAATGCTCGTTCATCCTTATGGAAAACGTGTACTACCACATCACCAAGATCGACTAAAACCCAGCGAGCAGAGTCAAAACCTTCTACTCTTTTCACATCAAATCCGTTTTCATATGCTTTCTCTTGAACTTCACGTGCAATTGCTTGAATTTGACGATCTGAGCTACCATGACAAATGATAAAATAATCCGCCAAAAGAGAAATATTTTCCATATTTAGTACAACGATATCCTCAGCACGCTTGTCGTCAATCGCTTTATATGCAACCTGTAATAAGTTTTCCGTCATTCTTTTTCGTTTCCTCACTTTTCTTATATAGTTATTTTCAACATAACATTTAATATTCATCCAGTTCAATTAAATCGTTATAACATTCAATTGAAACGGGATAAATTTTTTGTTTCGTTTTCACCAGATACTTAATGGAATGTCTAATACAAGCTCTCATCGCTTTATTTAAATCTTCATCAGCTTTTGAACGAAGTTTTTCAACGCCATCGAAATTTCGATTTGGTTCAATCATATCAGCAATATAAAGAATCTTTTCTAGTTTAGACATACCCGCACGCCCAGTCGTATGGAAACGGATTGAATTTAAAAGATCTTCATCATGTATATTAAACTCATTCTCAGCAATCCATGCACCTACAGGACCATGCAAAAGCTCTGGACCCCAAGTAATCAACCTTTGATCCAAATCGTTGTCTTTAACGATTTGAATCATCCAGTTTTCATCTGCATATTTAGCGATATCATGTAAAATAGCTGCTGTTTCAGCTGATTTTACATTTTCACCATATTTTTCTGCTAGATGTATCGCTGTTTCCATTACGCCCATAGTATGAATATATCTTTTTTCAGGCATACGTGATTTAATTGCTTCTAAATAATCAGCGCGTTCCATATAGACCTTCCTTCCGAATAAATTCTTCCACACCATTAGGAAGTAAAAACATTAACGTTCCCCCAACGGCCAAACGATGCCTTATAAGTGTAGAAGACAAATTTATTTCAGGTGCCTCTATCATCAATACTTCATAGTTAGATTGAGATTTTGTACCCGGTCTTTTTAACCCAACAAATTGTACAAGTTTAATTAATTCATCAATTTTATACCAAGTATGAAGTGAATCAATCATGTCCCCACCAATTATGAAATAAAAATGTACATCCGGCTCACGTTTACATAAAGAGACCATCGTATCGTAAGTATATGAAACACCACCGCGCTCAACCTCAATTTTTTCCACTTTAAAGTTAGGATATGGTTCGATCATTATTTCAACCATTCTCAGTCTTTCTTCAATGGAGGCATCGGAAACTAATTGCTTATGTGGTGCAATCGCATTTGGCATAAATCGAATTTCATCAAGGTCAAGAGCAGAAAATGCTTCATTTGCCATGATTAAATGTCCGATATGAGGAGGATTAAAGGTACCTCCTAAAATGCCTACCCTTTTCATAATGGAACACACCTTATTTATTATTTACTTTCGGTAAAACAATTTTTTTATTATTTTTAGATTCCTTATATAAAACAACCGTTAAACCAATTAGTTGAACCAATTCAGAATTTGTTCCTTCTGCTAAAGCTTCAGCAACATCATTTTTCTCATCTTCACAATTATCTAGAATACGCACTTTTAATAATTCACGAACTTCAAGGGCATCGCTAATTTGACGTAACATTTGTTCATTCACGCCACCCTTTCCAACCTGAAATATTGGTGTTAAATGATGTGCTTCTGCTCTTAAAAATCTTTTTTGTTTTCCTGTTAGCATAAAAAATATATGTCCTCCTATAGACCATCAGCCGTACGAGTACTTTGTATTATATTACTCACCTTCGAGCCGTTCTGTTAGTCTTTTAATCATTGAATTTGTGTTTGGATATTGTTTTAACCAATGCTCGAAAGCAATTGCACCCTGGTGAACAAACATACCAAGACCGTTTACTGTTCTTGCCCCTAACTTTTCCGCACTGTTTAAAAAATATGTCTTTAATGGATTATACACAATATCCGCTACGATTGCTTCTGGTTGTAACTTCTCTAGTGAAAAAGGTAGCTGGAAATCACCATTTGCAAGTCCTGCCGAAGTTGCTTGTATAATAATCTCAAATGAATCTAATGTTTGCTCAGCTTGTAATAAATTGATAGCGCTACCGATTTCCAACTCATTGATGATGGCTTCAGCTTTACCGATTGTTCGATTGGCAATGCTTATATTTTTATAGCCATACTGCTTGAGGGCAAATGCAATACCTCTTGCTGCACCACCAGCACCAACGATTAAAACTTGCTTTTCCCTATGCTGATTACCTATTGCTTCCTCTAAGGAATGAACAAATCCTTTTCCATCGGTATTATACCCTTTTAACTTCCCTTGTTCAGTCCGTACAACGGTATTAACAGCACCCATTTTTTCTGCAAGTTCATCTAGCTCGTCTAAAAATGGAATGATTGTTTCTTTATGCGGAATCGTTACATTCCAACCGTTTGCCCCTAATAGCTTTAAACTTGAGACTGCTTCTTCTAACTGCTCCGGTTTTACATGAATAGGAATATAAGTAGCATCAATATTCATCTCTTCAAACCAAGTATTATGCATTTCCGGTGATTTTGAATGTTCAATGGGATCACCGATTACAGCAAACCATTTCTTCATTTCCCAATCCTCATCTCTACTATCATTTCTTTATATTTTTTAAATTAATGAAGGTCTTATAAACACCTCAACACCTCTAGGCGCGTAAGCAGCAACTACTACGTTTGGATGTTGTACTGTTATCCAACCAAGACCTGAAATTACAACATCTGTTTTCCCATCTTTAATAGAAAACTCATGACGAACCAATTCAGGTAGTTGATCAATAAATTTTTGTGAAGGTGGAGATAATAGCTCCCCTTTATGTTCCTCATAGATCGTATCTGCCTTTTCAAGCTTTGTACGGTGGATTGGTAGGTCATTAGCTGCATAAATAGTGAAGGCTGAACGTTCGCCTTTTATAAAATCAAACCTTGCTAATGCCCCTATAAACAGTGACTGTCCTTCATTTTGTTGATAAACTTTTGGCTTAATCTCTTTCTTCGGCGTAATATACTTAAGCTCACTAGCGTCAATATGATGAGCCATTTGGTGATGATTGATGATACCAGGTGTATCAAAAAGTGCCGAACCATCATCTAACGGAATTTCAATCATATCTAATGTTGTACCAGGAAAATATGAAGTCGTTATAATATTCCCTTCACCAGTTGCATGTTTAATGATTCGATTGATAAATGTGGATTTTCCAACATTCGTACAACCTACAACAAAAACATTTTGACCTTCTCGATAATTTTCAATTGCTTCGACAACTTCCTCCATACCTTGTCCTTTATGAGCACTTACTAATAGAACATCAATAGGCTGTAATCCTAAAACCTTTGCTTCTTTCTTTAGCCAGTTTATTACTTTTTTCGGCTTCACCGATTTTGGTAATAAGTCTGCTTTATTTGCAACTAAAAGGACGGGATTATTTCCAACAAAACGGTGTAAACCAGGTAGCCAACTACCATTAAAATCAAAAATATCGACGATTTTTACGATTAGACCTTTTTGTTCTCCTAGGCCATTCAAAATACGTAAAAAATCATCGTCAGTTAAACTTACTGGTTGTATTTCATTATAATTTTTCAAGCGAAAACAACGTTGACAAATAATTGTTTCCTTTTCTAATGAAGAAGCAGGAGTATACCCCACTTCTTTTGGATCTTCAGACTGAATTTTTGCACCACAGCCTATGCAATGTAGCACCTCTGTCATTCTTTTTCCTCCCATGTTTTAATACCTCTACGCTTCAATGAATTAAACACACGTCTTTCAACAAAACGATTAAATTTTGTTACAAGTCCATCTGATTCTGCTACAGGTCGAACTAAAATCGTATATAATTTCAAACGATTTGCTCCCATAATATCCGTTAACAATTGATCGCCTACCATAATAACCTCATGACGCTCTAATTGAAGCTCTTTCAAAGCTGCTAAATATGCGGCACCTAATGGTTTTCTTGCTTTATATATAAAGGGAATTCCTAATGGCTCTGCAAATCGTTTCACTCTTTCTTGATTGTTGTTTGAGGCGATGATTATTTTAATACCTGCCGCTTCCATTTCTTTCATCCAATTGGCAATCTCTTCTGTTGCATCATGTCGATTCCATTCAATTAGCGTATTATCTAAATCCGTAATAATACCTTTTATTCCTAAATTCGATAACTTTTCTGGAGTTATTTCATATACTGAAGTTACAAACTCCTTTGGCAATAAAAAATTATACAATGCTTATACCCCTTCGATCATTTTATTATTTGATTATATCATACTGAAAATGGTTGTCCTACCAACAACCATAGACAATTTGCATATTATAGGTATTAGAATGAAATTTTCCAATTGAATAAAATTTCATAAGTTTTTTGTTGAATAATATTTTTCACTGTTTCTTTTTAAGTATTTTCATTTTCAAGCGGTTAAAATCATATAATGTCGAAAAAGGTAGAAAGGATGACGTAACTGAGCGGAATCTTTGCGTCACTTATGCAGCTTTGGTTAGATATCCCTTCTTTCCTTGGATATCTAAAAGGTCAGGCGTTTCACAAACCATTTACAAAGGAAGAAGAAGCAAAAGCAATAGAACGCTTTATGGCTGGAGATGAACAAGCACGACTCGATTTAATCGAGAGAAATATGCGACTAGTAGCACATGTTGTAAAGAAATTCCACCCAGCACACGAACAATTAGATGATTATATTTCAATTGGAACGATTGGATTAATGAAAGCAGTTAGCAGTTACACCCCAGATAAAAAAACTCGTCTCGCTACTTATGCAGCACGATGTATAGAAAATGAAATATTGATGCATTTACGTGCTCAGAAAAAGGTACAAAAAGATGTATCCTTATTCGAACCAATTGGCGTAGATAAAGAAGGACAATCTTTACAAATACGAGATCTTCTACAAATGGATGAACAACCTGCCATCGATAAAATTGAACAAAAGGAAAGCTTCGAACAACTATATGAGTACTTAAACACACTCGAACCGAGAGAACTTGAAATAATTGTTTACAGGTATGGGTTAAACAATAATGATCCTCTTACTCAAAAAGAAATAGCTAAAAAGTTAAAGATTTCAAGGAGCTACGTGTCTCGCATCGAAAAACGTGCACTTGTCAAATTATATCAGCAATTCAAGCATAATCAAATTCAGCAAGAAAAAGAAAAGGAAAAAAATAAGGTCCAATAAAAAATGCTCATTTAAGACGTTTGTCTTAAATGAGCATTTTTAAAATTGATTAATTTATTTCTGAAGTATTTGCTCCAAAATATGCAATAATTCCGATTAAAGCAGTTAAGCAAACTGAGCCGGCCAAAATAAATACCATAGACCATTCTCCTCCTTCTTCTAGCTATATTCATCGTAACACGTGTAAATACAGTTTACTGTTATTTTTTTCACATCGTCAAGCTTATATTTGACATTATTGTGAAAAATCAATCATGTAGTTAGACTTATCACGCTGATGCCGATTATAAGTTTTAAAGCTTAGTTATTGTTTTAAGCACGATTTCTGTAGAATGTTTCGCGGCAACTGGAAGAAACTCGTCAAAACTGATATTTGATTCTTTTCCAGCAATATCTGATAGGGCACGAATAACTACGAATGGCGTTTTAAATTGATAACAAACTTGAGCTACCGCTGCAGCTTCCATTTCCACTGCCTTCATCGTTGGGAAATGTTTACGTACTTGTTCCACTCGAACGGCATCATTCATAAACGAGTCACCAGAACAAATTAACCCAACTCCATATTGGTGTTCACCGATTTCAGTTACAGCATCTATAGCAATTTCCATTAATTTTTCATCTGATTTAAATGCGGGGGGCATTTGAGGTACTTGCCCCATTTCATAATTGAAAATAGTAACATCTACGTCATGATGTCTTACTTCATCCGAAATGACAATCGCTCCAACCTCTAAATTAGGGTCATACCCTCCAGCCGAACCGGTATTTATCACAACGTCAGGCTTAAATTCATATAACAATACTGTTGTACTCATAGCAGCATTCACTTTGCCAATACCACTTTTTAATAAAACAACATCTTTACCATTATATGTACCGGTAGTATATTCACTATTCGCTATCGTGACTACCTCTGGATTTGTTAGTTCCTTTCTTAATAATTCTACTTCCTCTTCCATTGCACCAATAACTGCGATTTTCATTTTTATCCTCCAATGATGTAAAATCCTTTTGTTATTAATAAGTTAATCTATCTACTTAATATGTTCCATCAATTTGCTTTAATTTCTCAACTTTTACAGGCTTCCATCCTTGATTTGCAATCCATTGAATTGTCACACGGTATTTTTCTGCTTGGTCTTTAGAAGAGATAACAGAAATGGCTGAATCACTGCTACCATTATTTTTTACAGACCAATATATAACATTTCCTTCAGTTAAATTTACAGCATTGCGAATAGTTACAAGCTTTTCTTCATAATCAATATGTCCAGTTTCATAGGCAGAAACATGTTCACCCGTTTGACTTGTAGGTGTTACTTGCCAATTTGGATCTATTATTTCTTCCAAAACTAATGGATCTGAAGATGAATTTACTGTTGTCGTAGATGAATTATTGCCAGTAATCACATTACTCTCTTCATTAGTAGACTGGGATTGTCCATTTTGTTCGCCATTAAAATCTCCAGATTGTTCAATATCGTTAGTATTCGGTTCTTCTTGCTGTGGTTCCTTTTGTTCGTCCTCTCCAGTACTAACAGCTGGTTGGCTTGATTGTGGAGGATTTGGTGATTGATTTGATTCGCTTGTAGTCTCAGCTTGATTTTGTGCAACGTCTTCTTTATTTGAAAAAATAAAATATAAATTTATAACGATCAATACAGCTACAACTGCAATTAACACATTTAATAGACGATCCAATTTTTTTCGTTTGACAGATCGATTTTCTCTTCTTTTACTTTCAGAACGTGTTAAATAATTACGATCTTGATTTGACATCGATTGAATCCCCCTAAAGTTTATTAAATAAATTTTAACAGCAATCCATTTTAAAAAATATAGGTTCTTCAATTATTTAATTTGTTTTTTATAAATTTAAACTAAATGAAAAAGTCGACAATTTTTGTTACTTGTTGTCGACTTTTATCACGTATATATAACACAAATCACAATCGAAAGGCTATGTATTTTCGTTAGCCGCTCTAGTGAATGAACAATTATTTAGCTGTTTTTATCGAAACGATACGTACTTCCATATCGCCACCAGGAGTTGTTAATTTTACAACATCGTCAACTTTATGTCCTAGTAAAGCTTTAGCGATTGGAGAGTCGTTTGAAATTTTACCTTCAAATGGATCTGCTTCTGCTGAACCAACAATTGTATATTCTTCTTCTTCTCCATCTGGTAGTTCGATGAATGTAACAGTTTTCCCTAATGTTACAATATCACTTTCACCTTCAGATTCTTCAATAATGATTGCATTGCGAAGCATTGATTCTATTGCAGAAATGCGGCCTTCTACAAAGCCTTGTTCTTCTTTTGCAGAATCATACTCCGAGTTTTCAGATAAGTCACCAAAGCTGCGTGCGATTTTGATACGCTCTACAACTTCTTTACGTTTTACTGTTATTAAATGTTCTAATTCTTCTTCTAGCTTTTGTTTCCCCGCTAAAGTCATTGGGTATTGTTTTTCGTTTGCCAAAACACTTCACTCCTTAATTCCTAACATAAATAAACCAGTTCTATGCAATCGTTTTCTTTATAAATGATTTTCATGTGCATAGTATAAAACCCGGTCATTAGAAAAGCATATGACACGAAAGCCCTTTATAGAAGGGCTTTTTGTTCACTTTTCTGATGACCGAATTTTGTTATTGGAATATCGTAATGTTACTTTATAAATGTTTGTTAACTACATGTAAATAATACCAATACTCACTCATCATATTATAGAATGGAAGTAGTTTCAAGAATTGTTTTAATTTTTGTAACCATAAGATCAATCGCTACTTCATTTTCCCCGCCTTCAGGAATAATGATATCCGCATATCTTTTCGTTGGTTCAATAAATGTGTTATGCATAGGGCGGACTGCTGATATATATTGATCAATAACAGAATCGATTGTCCTACCACGTTCCTTAATATCTCGCTCAATTCGACGAATTATACGTAAATCAGGATCAGTATCTACAAATAATTTAATATCCATTAAATTTCGTAGGCGTGGATCTTCGAGAACTAGGATACCTTCAATAATAATTACATCTTTCGGATCAACAGGGATGACCTCAGTTGAACGAGTATGCTGAACATAATCATAAACAGGCTTATCAATAGATTTACGATCTAATAATGTATGAATATGTTCAATTAATAAGTCATTATCAAAAGCTAATGGATGATCATAATTTGTCTTTAAACGTTCTGAAAAAGACATATGACTTTGATCTTTATAGTAATAATCTTGTTCAATTACAACAACAGAGCTCTCTCGGAAAACCTCATAAATGGATTTTGTTACACTTGTTTTACCTGAGCATGAGCCCCCTGCGATCCCTATAACTAGAGGGCGCTTCTTTGACATTTATTTATTCTCCTTTCGCATCATGTTGTATTTGAACAATGGTCGTTCAACTTTAAACCTTACAATTTGTAATGGATGATTGGCTACCGCTATTTCGTTTCCGTGTTCATCCCAAATAGTCCCTACTTCCATTTTAAATGAATCGATGTCAGGACCGAAAAATTCAATTGTATCACCAGTTTTAAAATAGTTGCGTTGTTCTAATGTAACGATTTGTGTTTCTTGATTATAGTCAAGCACTAGACCTGCAAAATCCCATTTCATCTTTGGAGCATTGAATCCAAACATTTGCTGTTTATAGCTTGGTTCACCTTCAAAGAAACTAGATGCAGTTGCACGATTAGCACATCGGTCTAATTCTTCTAGCCATTCTTTTTTAATTTTGAAGTTTTCTGGATCTGCACAATATGCATCAATCACCTTACGATACACAGAAATTACTGTTGCCACATAGTGAATTGATTTCATCCGTCCTTCAACCTTTAAAGAGTCAATGCCTAGCTCAATCATATGTGGGATTGATTCGATTAGCTTTAAATCCTTTGGACTCATTGCAAATGGGGCATCACCTTCATTAAATAACGCTTTTTCTTCCCCATCAATATTTTCATATAAATCGTAGTCCCAACGACAAGATTGACAGCAGCCTCCACGATTTGAATCTCTTGCAGTCATATGATTGGATAATACGCAACGACCTGAATAAGCGATACACATAGCACCGTGAACAAATGCCTCGATTTCAATATCTACTTCTTCTTTCATTTTGCGCATTTCTTCAGCGCCGACTTCACGAGCTAATACAACTCGATGCAGACCTTCTTCTTTCCAATACTTTACAGCTTTCCAATTTGATAAAGATTGCTGTGTTGAAAGATGGATTTCTAACTTAGGTGCAACTCGACGACAAGTTTCAATAATTAAAGGGTCTGCAACAATGATGCCTTTTACACCTACTTCTTCAATCCCTTGTAAATATTCTTCAAGACCATCCATGTTTTCATTGTGAGCAAAAATGTTAGTTGTTACATATACTACAGCTCCATATTTTTTTGCAAATTCAACACCTTCACGCATTTCTTCAATTGTGAAATTATTTGCATTGGAGCGTAAACCAAATTCTTGTCCACCAATAAAAACGGCATCGGCACCGTAATGTACAGCAATTTTTAATTTTTCCAGGCTACCAGCAGGTGCTAGTAATTCTGGCTTTTTCGTAATCACTCGTTTACCATTCACCGTTTCACGAATTTTATCATTTTCTACTAACTGCAGCATTGTTACGCTCCTTTCCTAATATACTGTTTCTTTAAAGATAAACCCTGTGTCTAATGGACGTAAAGCCGGTTGGATTTCTTCAATTTTTTCTAATAGGCTATTTTTAATTTCATCGTAAGCTTCTTCACCTTGATCGAAGTAAGCATCAATTGCTTGACGATAATAATTTGTGACAGTTGTTATATATTCTTCCGTTTGTAAAACACCATCAAATTTTAACGTATCAATCCCTGCTTCAAACAGCTCCGTTAATTCATCGATTAAACACATATCATTTGGTGAAAAGATGTGTGTTCCATTTATATCTTCATAAATTGGGTATTTATTTTTACGTTCTTTGTCATGTATAAACATATTTCGATTTTCTTTACGGTTTTCTACTTCCATCACTTCTCCACGATATAAGAAGTAGTTTCCTAAAAGCTTTCTCTTAGATTGGAACATACAAGTCATTCCATGTACTTGAACTTCAATTTCAGCTTTTGCGTTTTCTTTAATTTCAAGCACTTCATCTAATGAAAGTTCTCTTGCAAGTACTGCTCTTTTCGCACCACGTTCTGCCCAATAATTCACTTGGAACCAGTTTGTCGCTGTTGTCTCTGGGTTCCAATGAAGCGGAATAGTAATTTCATGCTCACGAACAGCCATTAATACAGCAGGGTCGCCAAAAATTAGTGCATCTACTCCGATATTTTGCATTTCCTTTAAATAGCCATCTAAAGCTTCAATTCGATCATTATGGAATAAAGCATTTACCGCAACATATACCTTTTTATTTGCAGCATGAATAATTTCCGTTGCTTCTTTCACTTCATCCACTGTAAATTCCCCAGCCAAACGTAGGCCGAATTGTTGTTCACCAATGACAAAAGCATCTGCGCCACTTTTAATTAAATCTTTTATATGGTTTATTGATTTTGGTGTCACCAATAACTCTGGTTTTGTCATTCTATTCACCTCTTCTTACAAATTAATAGCCCATCTCCTACAGGGAGAAAGGTACTATCATACTGATCATGTGACATAATCCAGTCTGAAAAATTTTTCAAATTGCGTATCATTGTTCGCTTTCTTCTTGGCACTTCTTCTAAGCTCAAGTCGGACAATCCATGCATGTACATATTGTCGATATACAAAATGCCACCTGATGGTACAAGTGGTGAGTACTTTTCAAAAAAGCGCATGTATTGACCTTTTGCGGCATCAATAAAAACAGCATCAAAAGTAGAGTCCAACTGATTGTCTTCCACTTCCAACGCATCCCCTTCAATTACCGTAATTTGATTTGCAACTTCAGAACGAGCGATGAAATTTCTAGCTAATACAACACGTTCTGCATCTCTTTCGATCGTGACAATTTCACTTTTAGGAAGTGTCAAGGCCATTCGTATTGCGGAGTAACCAATTGCAGTACCAATTTCTAAAATTTTAGAAGGGTTTTGGATACGAAGTATTTGATTTAATACATCAATCGCAGGTAATTGCATAATGGGTACATGGTGTTCTTTCGCATAAGACTCCATTTCAATCAACAAATCATTTCTTGGGTGAATAAAGGATTCTATATAAGCATCAGAAAATTCCATTACTTTAGATTCCCTTCAAGTTATTTCTCGCACAAATAAAATAAGTATATAAAACAAAAAAGACCAAACAGTAGTTGGTACTTTATGAAAACATTTATTTATGAACAAAAAATCAAAATATATAATACCACAAAAAACGATAGGAAGGCGAATATTCTAACTAAATTCTTTAAAAGTATCTAATTATACACTTTTTGTTGATATACGCTTTATTCAGACGCTTTCCACTACTATCAACAAACTTTTATATAATCTTAGATGAGTTAAGCTATTTATACAAAAGAATTATATTATATATTCGCTTCCTATTTCGTTTTAACGTAAGTAAGTTTCTATATTTTGTAGGTGTTCTTCATAAGTTTTTGCAAAGTGGTTAGTTCCTTCTGGATCAGCTAAGAAGTATAGATAATCGGTATCTGTTGGATTCAATACAGCTTCAATTGAAGTTTTACCCGCATTTGCAATTGGTCCCGGTGGTAACCCAGTTACTTCATACGTATTATAAGGACTCTCTACTTTTAAGTCTTCATATAACACTTGATCCTTATGTGATCCTAAAGCATAAAGAACTGTTGGGTCCGTTTGTAATGGCATATCCAACTCTAGTCGGTTATAAAATACACTTGCAATTGTTTCACGATCTGTTTGTGCAGTCGCTTCTTCTTCTAGTAGAGAGGCAAATGTTAGTAGCTCATGTACAGTCATTTGTTTTTCTTCAAGTAATGAACTATATCCTAATACAATTTCTTTCGTTTGTGAAATCATTGTTGTAATAATTTCATCTAAAGTAGGATCTTCCTCATAGAATGAATAGGTTGCTGGATATAAATATCCTTCTAGAGCATAACGTAGATTTCCTTCGAGCACTTCTTCTGTAATGATTTCTGGATAAGTCCCTATCATATTTTCGATAAATTCTTCGTCAGTTACTTTAGCCATAAATTCATCTTTTGTGTAATTTGTATTAGTTTCTACAATATTTGCTATTTGTTCAAGGGTTAAACCTTCAGGAATTGTCATTGTAAATATTGGTTTTCTATATACTTTCCCAGTTTTTAAACTTTCAATAATTTCATCTAACGTCATAGATTGAGTTAACGTATAATTCCCTGCTTGAAATTGTGATTCATTTTTAAATTTAGTGTAATATTTAAATATACGGGCATCCTTGATTACACCATTTTCTTGTAAGATGCTCGAGATTGTCGCCAAGCTAGAACCGATTGGAATTTCAACTTCTATCTCGGTTGTTGAATTTGGATCAACAGGTTCTAATGCAGATTTTATGTAAAAATATCCACTTAAAACTACAATAGCTATGATAGCTACTATTACTAATGAAGTGATACCTACTATTTTTCGCACTGTTTTCCCTTCTTCTTTACGTTTCTGAATTTTTTCAAACATTTCTTGTTTTTTTGATTCCTTATCCACGGGTATCCCCCTTTTCTCTTTAATATGATACATAGAAACTATGAATTATTCAAATCCATCTTCCGTATACTATTGTTCTATCAATTACTCCTTTGGAATCATAACATATCAAATACACTATGCCCATTCATATATCATAATATAATTCAACATCCATTTTTCACAAAAAAGCGCTGTGACGAATTGTCACAGCGCTTTGATTTACTATTTTATTAATCAGCTAATAAATCTAATTGTTCCTCGACCTTTGACCACTCTTCATCATTCTCTATTGGAATAAGGTCTAATACTTCACCGTTTTCTCCAGCCATATATGCAGCTGCAAAAATTTCAGATGAAGCTTCTTCATCGGCATAAGTATAAAAAATATAAGACTTTCCAAACTCGTCTAATTCAAATCGATGAACAATCTCGCAAATGACTTCCTCATTGTTTTCATTTGTAATGGTAAAATAGTTTGTTAAATCATCTGTAAATTCTTCTATTAATGTATTTAATACTTCCTCGACCATTTCCCATTCTTCATCAGTTTCTAAAGAAGAGAAATTAGTCATTTGACCATTTTCATCTAATTCATAACGGAGGGCAGAAACATCAGTACTTTCCTCACCATTTTCATTAACAAGTGAATAAAGGACATACGAACGTTCTTCCGAATCAAAAGTAAAAATCACATTGCAAGTTTGTTCTGTACCGTCTTCTGTAACAACCGTAAATAATTGTTCATCCATAAGATACAACCCCCCAATTAATTTTATTTTTCTTAGAAAAAAGGGTAGGCTTACTTGCCTACCCTTTTCTATTTATTCTTCTTCGTCTTCGAATTCATCTTCAAGTGTATTTAACACTTCTTCAATTAAATCCCACTCTGCTTCTGTTTCAATCGGTTCTAACTCTCCATCTTCACCATTCTCAGACGGACTAAATGCAGATGCAAAGATTTCGATTTGTCCTTCATCATCTTCTTCTGCACCAACTAATGAATATAAGACATAAGATTTACCAAATTCCTCAGAATCAAATGTATAAATTACTTCGCAAAGTTGTTCGTTTCCATCTTCATCTACGATTGTAATATGTCGATGTTCGTGTTCGTGATCATGTTCATGTACCATAAAGGTCACCTCTTTAATTTATTTAGAACTTACTATATTTTCTGTGCTACTTTAACTTTTCCGCTTGTTACTAAACAGAGAATAAGATGTTTGAGTACTTTACTTTTGTTTATTTTTGAAAACAAAAAGTTGCATCTACTCACGTAGCATATCAGTTCCGTCTCCAATTATACTTTAAAAGACTGAACCTTTACTATCTAAATATCCTTGAAGGATCATGACAGCCGCCATTTTATCAATTACTTTTTTACGTTTTTTTCGACTCACGTCGGCCTCAATAAGCATTCTTTCAGCCGCCATTGTTGTTAGACGTTCATCCCATAATTTCACTGGCAATTGAAAGGTATCTTCTAGTAGCTTCTTATATTGTTCCGAAGCTTCGCCACGTGGACCTACTGTGTTGTTCATATTTTTAGGAAAACCGACAACAAACTCTGTAACAGCATATTCGGATACAAGTTCTTTTATACGCTCTAAGCCGAATTCGCCTTCTTCTTCGTTGATTTGAATTGTTTCGATTCCTTGCGCCGTCCAGCCAAGAGCATCGCTAATGGCAACACCAACAGTTCTTGATCCAACGTCTAAACCCATAATTCTCATTAAACTTACGCCTCGTTATTCTTCCTAATATAAAATTTCACAAGTTCTTCCAATATTTCATCACGTTCAAGCTTACGAATTAAATTCCGTGCGTCCTGATGGCGAGGGATGTATGCAGGGTCACCAGATAATAAATAACCAACTATTTGATTTGTAGGATTATACCCTTTTTCTTCTAATGAAGAGTATACCTTTAACATCACTTGCTTTACTTCTTGTTCCATTGATTCTTCTGGAAAACTAAACTTCATTGTTTTATCAAACGAACTCAAGACCAGCACCTCGCTCTCATAGATACGGAGTTGCAAGAAAGCCATCTCCGTTTTTCTATATTATAACCGATTATTACCTTAGGTTAAATGAATTTATCATTATAAATCGTTCTTATATAGATTTAACGTAATCATACACAGATTGAAGTGCTTCATCAAGTTTAGACACTTCTTTTGCACCAGCCATTGCAAAATCAGGACGACCGCCACCGCGACCACCGCATAATTCAGCTACAGTTTTGACAATATTACCAGCATGATATTTTCCGCCAACTAAATCCTTTGTTACACCTGCGCAAATCATAACTTTGTCACCATCAACAGCACCTAATACAATAATAGCCTCATCCATTTTTTCTTTTAAATCATCCATCATTTGGCGGAGTTGATTGTTATCTTTAGCATCAACACGTGTGGAAAGAACAGTCACATCACCAATTTTCTTTGCAGCATCAAGAATTTGGCCAGCTTGTGCATTAGCTATTTTCTGTGATAACGATTCATTTTCTCGTTGCAATTCTTTCAGCTCATGTTGCAAGTTCTCAACACGACTTACGATTTCTTTTGGATTTGTTTTTAATAAAGAAGCTGCTTTTTCTAACAGTTGCTGTTCTTCTTTAACCGCTTCGAACGCCACCTTACCAGTTACAGCTTCGATACGGCGAGTTCCGGCACCAATTCCACCTTCAGAAATGATTTTAAATAAACCGATTTCTGAAGTACGATTTACGTGAATACCACCGCATAGCTCAACAGAATAATCACTAACTTGAACTACACGAACTACATCTCCATATTTTTCACCGAATAAAGCCATTGCTCCCATTGCTTTTGCTTCTGCTATAGGCATTTCTTCAATTTCCACTTTAATATCATTCCAAATTTTCTCGTTTACGATACGTTCAACCTGTTCTAATTCTTCTTTTGTTGCTGGGCCGAAATGTGAAAAGTCGAAACGTAAACGATCTGGACCTACATATGAACCTGCTTGGTTAACATGTTCACCTAACACATCTTTTAATGCACGTTGCATAATATGTGTCGCTGTATGATTTTTTATGATTAAGTTACGTTCATCACGGTCAACTGTTGCAGTTACCTCGTCATTTACGTGCATTTCACCTGATTCAATTACAACAGTATGAAGTGATTGACCATTTGGCGCTTTTTGCACATCTTTTACAAATGCTTTAAATGAATCATTTGAAATTGTACCATGATCCGCAACTTGTCCACCCATTTCTGCATAGAATGGTGTTTCAGCTAATATTACAAGTACTTCTTCACCTTCTGAAGCAACTTCTGCGATTTGGCCATTTCCTACTATTGCTAAAACGCGTGTATTTGTTTCAAGAGTGTCATAGCCTACAAAGTTTGATTCCATTGTTAAACTTGAAAGAACCTCTGATTGCACTTGCATTGAATCAACATCTTGACGAGCATTACGAGCGCGTTGACGTTGTTCTTCCATTGCAGCTTCAAAGCCTTCATGGTCTACTGTCATACCTGCTTCTTCTGCATACTCTTCTGTTAATTCAATTGGGAAACCATAAGTATCATAAAGTTTAAATGCATCTGCACCTGGGATTACTGTTAAACCAGCTGCTTTTTCTTTTTCAATTACTTCAGAAAGGATTGCAAGCCCACCATCTAATGTTTCATGGAAACGGTCCTCTTCATTTTTTATCACTCTTGAAATAAACTCATGCTTTTCAGTTACTTCTGGATAGAAGTCCACCATGATTTCTCCGACAGTTGGAACTAACTTATACATAAATGGTTTTTCAATACCAATTTGTTTTGCATAGCGAACTGCTCGGCGTAATAAACGACGAAGTACGTATCCACGACCTTCATTGGATGGTAATGCTCCGTCACCAATTGCGAATGCAACTGTACGAATATGGTCAGCAATTACTTTAAACGGTGTGTTAATATCCTCTTCACTACCGAAAATTTCATTTAAATCAATTTCATTAGGACGTTTATACTTACGACTTGAAAACTCTTCAATTTTTTCGATAATCGGCATGAATAAATCTGTGTCAAAATTAGTAGGCACATTTTGAACAACAGAAGCCATACGTTCTAGACCCATTCCTGTATCAATATTTTGCTTTGGAAGTGGTGTATATGTTCCATCAGGATTATGATTAAATTGAGAAAATACTAGGTTCCAAATTTCTAGGTAACGTTCATTTTCTCCTCCAGGGTATAGCTCTGGATCATTTTCATCATTACCGTATTCAGGTCCACGATCATAGAAAATTTCAGAGTTTGGTCCAGATGGTCCTTCTCCAATATCCCAGAAGTTTCCTTCAATTCGAATTAAACGGTCTTCAGGGATTCCGATTTCATTTTTCCATACATTATATGCTTCTTCATCTTCTGGATGGATCGTAATGGATAGTTTTTCTGGATCGAAGCCCATCCATTTTGAATCCGTTAAAAATTCCCAAGCAAAATGAATTGCTTCTTTTTTAAAGTAGTCTCCAATTGAAAAATTTCCTAACATTTCAAAGAAAGTATGGTGACGTGCTGTTTTCCCTACGTTTTCAATATCATTCGTACGAATAGATTTTTGCGCATTTGTAATTCGTGGATTATCTGGTATTACACGACCATCGAAGTATTTTTTTAATGTAGCAACCCCTGAGTTAATCCAAAGTAATGATGGGTCGTTTACTGGCACTAAAGATGCTGATGGTTCCTGTGCATGCCCTTTCTCAATGAAAAATTCTAAATACTTACGGCGAATATCTGATGCTTTCATGTGTAATGATCCTCCTGTTAAGAATGTAATTGATTTGATTATTTGATGGACTTTATTGTAAAGCTTGCCAAGTACAATAAAAAAAGCCCTCGCTCCCAATAAGGGACGAAGACTTTAAATCTCGTGGTACCACCCTCGTTTATAAGCAAAAAAAGATATGCTTATATCTCGAGCACTGTAACGTACGTGAACGGCAGTGATTAGCTGCACTCTGGATTAGCTTTCAGTTTTCACTTAACCGCAAAGATTCTTTCAGCCTAAGGAACCTCTTTCTGTTTCGGGAGAAAAAACTTACTTTTTCCATCATTGTTTTCATCATATTCTGTTCTAAATTATATGAGAAGGAAAAGTATGTGTCAATTATAACTATCTTTAACAGCTTCCATTTACTTATCCAGATTTAATGAATTCCTTAACCTCATCATGTTAAATCACGAAATTTCTTCAAAATTCATTATTTACTAGCAAACTTCTGAATTATATGGTCCTGTCATATACATAGAGTCGTATAGATTGGAGTGATACATATGGAATTGCTTTCAACAGAGTTTTTCTACGCTGTTTTGTCAATCATTTTTATTGACTTAGTTTTAGCTGGTGATAATGCACTGTTGATTGGTTTAGTTGCGAATAATTTACCAATTAATCAGAGGAAAAAAGCGGTTCTACTAGGTACCTTTAGCGCGATTTTTGTACGAATTATTTTAACAGTTTTTGCAGTCAAATTACTTCAAATTGATGGACTACTTCTGTTAGGAGGTGTTCTATTAATTTATATTTCTTATAAGCTTCTTTTAGCAGATAATTCACCGAAAATTAACCCAGGAAAGAAAAGCTTTTGGGGAGCTATTGGCACGATTCTATTAGCAGATTTATTAATGGGGATTGATAATATTATTGCTGTAGCCGGCGCATCGAATGGAGAAATATTACTCGTCGTCATTGGATTAATAATTTCCATTCCTATTATTGTTTGGGGAAGTGGGCTCGTTATTCGTTTACTAGAATTATTCCCAATTATCATTTTTGCTGGAACTGGGATTTTAGCTTGGACTGCCGCTAAAATGATTGCCAAAGATAATTATGTCTCCGCCTTCTTTCCTTCTGAAAGTGCAATAAATAAATTTGAGGCAATTGTAGTTTTAACAGTATTAATTATTAGTGTTATCGTAAAATTATATTTAATGTTTAAGAAGACAAAAATCGCCCAACATTAAGGGCGATTTTTTTAAGTATTGCTATTAATTATAATCATACACAGCTTGTAAGATTGAATTCTTTGATAATACTCTTAATTTATGATTTTCTTGATATCCTCAATTAATTCCATACATGCCTCTTTTGTTGTAGCCCAAGAGGTAACAAATCGAATCACAATCTCTTCACCGAGATCCTCCCATAATTCAAAATCATAAATTTCTTTTAGCTTTTCTACATGCTCCCTTTTGAAAATAGGAAAAATTTGATTTGTTGAAGATTCGCTTAACATTTTAATGCCAAGCATTGTTAATTCTTCAGTTAACAAACTTGCTAACGCATTTTCATGTTGACCCATTTTAAAATATAAATCATCTTGGAATGCGCGTTCAAATTGGATACCAATCGAATAGCCCTTTGCAAGTAACGCACCTTTACTTTTTATATGATAGCGGAAGTATGGTTTTAATTGATCGTTAAATATAACGATTCCTTCTCCACTCATTAGTCCAATCTTCGTTCCACCAATATACATGACATCACATAAATCTTTAAACATGTTGAGTTTAACATCGCTAGCAGCTAATCCACTTGAAAGTCTCGCACCATCTATAAATAAATATAATTGATGCTGTTGACAATAATCGTATAAAGCTTTTAGTTCTGAATAACTGTATACTGTCCCAATTTCAGTTGACTGCGAAATATAGACCATACCTATTTTGACCATATGTTCATCAGCATGAATTTTTAATGCATTCTCAATATCCTGTGTTGTTAATTTACCATCTACCCCTTCAGATGTATAAACTTTATGTCCTGTTGCTTCAATTGCTCCGGTTTCATGAACATTTATATGGCCTGTTGAGCATGCAAGTACTGCTTCATATGGACGTAATACATAAGATATAACAGATAGGTTTGCTTGCGTTCCACCAGTTACAAAATGGATATCGCAATCTTCTGTTTCAAGTTTTTCTTTGATTAAATTTTTAGCATTTTCCGTATGTACATCTAGTCCATAGCCACTATTTTGTTCCTTACTTGCTTTTAAAAGTGCCTCAAGTATTTCCGGATGGCAAAGCTCGCTATAATCATTTCTAAAGCTGTATTTCATAATTTAACCCTCTTTACTTTCGTTCATAGAACTTTATTTATTCATATACTATAAACTATTTATTTAAATTATGAAATTATAACTTTCAGAATTTTACCTTTCTTTACACAATTAATAAAGCCCAAGAGAAAAAATTCTCTTGAGCATTTGAGTTCTTATTAGTTATGAATATTTTGCTATTGTTTGTTGTAGTCGATCTCGTAAATAAGGAATATCTTGAAGTGTGAAAGTTAATCGTACATTGCTTTCATCTGCATCTAGTGCTTCTGCTAAAAATCCACCAAAACCTCTTGCACGACGATCTACTTGCATTAAAATTTCCACTGCATTTTCCGATTGAGCTAGAAAAACGATTTCTAACTCGTCTAATATTCCACGAAATGGACCGCTAACTGGAACGAATTCAAATTCCTGTATGAATGGATATTTTCCACCATAGCGATAGGAGGCTTTTTCACAATCTGCTTTACGTAATGTAAGTCCAAGATCCGTCACAGCATTTAATAAACTAGAAGCAATTCGTGATGGTCTAATTTCAATATAGTCTTTATCCTCAGAATCAGCGCCACTTTTAATATCTAATTCTGTTTTTATCCACACGCGGGTACTACCAACAGTAATAGGCATTTCATATGGTAATTGGAAAGAGAATGGAATCGTTTTTCGTTCATTCGGACCAATTTTAAATCCTTCACTGACACGAAAATGTTCAATAGGTGCTTTTGATGTGTATTTCGTATCATCTAATTCTTTAATGTAAGTAGTATAAAGTGTTAAAAAAATTGCATCCACCGTTTGTTCTACATTACCTCCATAGATTTCTACTTCACCACGAACAATTTCTCCAGCCTCATAAGATGATTTTTCTAGTTTCGTATCAACTTTAGAAGATCCGATACCCACACTCGCTAGCATCTTGTTAAAAAACGACATTCAATACGCCCTCCTTGAATTTACATACATTGATAATTTTATTTTACGAATTAATTAACAAAATGTTTCATTAAAATTAAGTTTAGGAATAAAAGTTTAATAGAATGTTTGAAACAAAAAAGAAAAAGACATAAATGGAGTAGAAAATAACCATTTATGCCCTTTAAACATTAGTACTTAAACTTTACATTTAATCTTGCACTAATAGTAATTAACCCTTGTTCAATGGGTGTTTGATAGGTTTCTTGGGTTGACACTGACGCTACCCTAAACATAACAGGTGGTGATTCTTCACTTTCCTCAGTAATTTCAATTGGCTCTGGATAGTATGGTAACTTCATTGTTTGTGCTAATGTGTTTGCCTTTGCTACAGCGTTCATGAAGGCAATTTGAAGGGCCTGATGATAATAGTTACTTTCATTAGCCAATTTAAATTCGACAGAAGATATACGATTGGCACCATTTTTCACAGCAACATCGATTACCCTTCCCACTTGGCTTATATCAACTACTTTTACCGTAATGGCATTTGATACCTCATATCCTCTAAATACTTGTTTTCCTTCAATATAATCATATCTTGGATAAATATTATACGAAGCCGTTTGAATATCTTCACGATCAATGTTCATTTCTAGCAATGCTTGAATAACCTGATTCATTAATCTTGCATTTTCATTTTGCGCTTCACTAATGTCCATTGCTTGTGTTACAACCTCTATACGCAATTCAGCATAATTAGGTGCAACCTGTAGCTCACCAATGCCAGTAACCGTTATGACCCTAGTTTTTGAAACGGATGGATGTTTCGAATTTCTCAATATAGACACCTTCCTCATGTTCGAACATAATGTATAAAGTCTATCATGACAGGCTCAAACCCTAATAAACGAAGTCGTCCATTAATTTGCCCACGATGATAATGTCCGTGTAATGCAACATGGGTTAAAATTTCTCTAATGGTATTTTGAAAATCATGACCTTTGCTATTTTTATACTTAATAATTGTCTCTAAATCATCATCTGAAATCGTTAATAAATAGGTGATAATATTCTCCTCGTTTAGCTTAACAAGCTGCGAACATTGATCTAGGTCAATATCTTTCCAAATAGGTATGTGCGAGCTTTCTAAACCTTGCAATCTAGTTAACCAGACATTTTCAGCAAATAGAATGTGGGAAAATATACGAATAACTTCTTGTTGTTCTTCTTTCATCGTATGCAAGCCATCTAAAATTCGTTTATTTGCCCAAATCAAATGCTCAAACATTTTTTGAATTGATTCCAAACAAAACGCTCCCTCTATACATTTTCTCCTCAACATATGCTTTTTTCTTAAATAGATGAGTCATTGCTAAAATAAAAAACCTATTCATTTTAAACGAATAGGTTTTAATTCTAGCTGATTGTCCTTATTCTTCAATTTCCATAAAATCAAAGGGTGAAACGCCATCCATTCCAATTAGAGGATGGACTGTATGAACCGTTTCTGTAGTTAGGGATGGGATAATCGCTTCTCCTAACACGGTAAAGATTTCCTGCTGTTCTTTTATTTCGTTAGGTGCTTTAGTTTCTGACGCAGTAGTAGTTTGAGGTTTGTCCGTTACTATTTCTTCAACTAATACATCATCCGGTTCCATTGGATTTAGTCTTGCTCTTAAGCTCGTTAGTCTCTGTAAGTCATCTGTTTTGGAAAGCCCATTATAAAAAACATCTGGTTCCCCACATAGTATTAAAAAGTTCTTTGCCCTTGTAATTCCTGTATATAAAAGATTTCGTCGAAGCATTTTAGTGTAGCCCCGAACAATAGGCATAATAACGGTTTGGAATTCACTACCTTGAGATTTATGAATGGAACAACAATATGCTAAAGTGATTTGATTTAAGTCACCACGTTGATAAGTAACTTCATTCCCATCGAAGGATACGACAAGTAAATCTTGTTTTTCGATATTTTCTTTCGCTTTAATGATTGCGATTACTTCACCCATATCACCATTAAATATATTACTTTCCGGTTGATTGACAAGCTGTAATACTTTATCACCTATGCGATATACAACATCACCAAAGGCTAATTCTTTTCTAGTTCCACCTTCATTTGGATTTACTAATTCTTGAATTTTTTTATTTAATTGATCGATACCCGCTGGCCCTTTATACATCGGCGCTAACACTTGAATATCTTTAATTGATTGCCCTTTAGAGATAGCGCTTTTTACAATTTGAGTAACGACGCTCGCGACTTGGTCTGCAGAGGCTTTAATAAATGATCGATCAATGGTTTTTTCAGTTAGCTTTGGCGTATCAGGTATATCGCCTTTTTTAATTTGATGGGCAAGCTCAATAATAGTAGACCCTTCTGATTGACGATAAACATCCGTCAATTCAACCGTTGGGATTTCCTTCGAGGCAAGTAAATCTTTCAATACTTGTCCAGGTCCCACTGGTGGCAATTGATCCTGATCTCCTACAAACACCACTTGTGCATCATCTTTAATACTTTTTAACAATTGATGGGCTAACCAAGTATCGACCATTGACATTTCATCTATGATAATGAGTTGTCCTTCTATCTCTCGCTCCGTCTCTTCTTCCTTTTCCAAACCATTAAATCCTAGCAATCGATGAATCGTCATGGCTGGAAGATCAGTAGATTCAGCTAAACGTTTTGCTGCCCGTCCAGTAGGCGCTGCTAGTACAATCGGAAACGGTTCTTCTTTTTTTGCATATTCTTTAGGATTTAAAGACAGTCCATTTAGTTCTGCATATACTTCAACTAATCCTCGTATAACAGTCGTTTTGCCAGTCCCCGGTCCACCGGTTAAAATCATTACGGAATGATTCAGAGCACTTTCAATAGCTTGGACTTGTGTTTCCGCATAGGTAACTTCAAATCGTTCTTCAACTTCGCCAATTGCTTTTCGAATTTCATCCTTTGAAAAACGCTGTTGTTTATCGTCTTGCTTTAGTAAATCCAATATTTTAGATGCAATACCAATTTCACTGAAGTATAAGGAAGGTAAGTAGAGTCTCGTTTCTTCACCACAAATTTTACTTTCCTCTCTCATTTCAATGACCGCTTTTGAAATAGACTCAAATGGGATTTCTTCAGCTTGACTTTGTTCTAGCATGGATTTGACTAGTGGTAATACATGTTCTGCATCCATATAAACATGTCCATCAGATAATGCTGCATTTGTTAAAACATGAAGCACTGCCGCTTTAATTCGATCTGGATGGTTACCCGTCATGCCTAATCTTGCACCTAGTTCATCTGCCCTTCCAAACCCTACACCTTCCACATCTTCAATTAATCGATAAGGATTTTCTGTTAATAGTGAAAGGGTATCTTCCCGATAGGTTTGATAGATTTTCATTCCAAGCTGCGGTCCAAATCCCCATTCATTTAATTGTATAATAATCCTTTCAAGACCTAAATTTTGTTCTAATGATTGGCGAATGGTTTGTTTTTTTTCTTCGTTTAATCTTGGTATTACATCGAGAACATCCGGGTCTTCCATTATTTTCTTTATTGCATCTCCACCAAGCTTCTCAACAATCGTTTCCGCTGTTTTCCGTCCTATTCCAGGGAATAAGTCGCTTGATAAATAATGAACAACCCCCTGTTCTGTTGCAGGTACCTCTTTTACAAAAGTATCCACTTGAAATTGCTGACCGTATTTTGGATGATTTTTGAGCGTACCTGTAAAACGATATAGTTCATCCTCTGCCAATGTAGGAAAATAACCTACAACAATAATTTCCTTCTCATCGAACTGCAAATTTGTTTCCTGTATTTTGATTCTTGTAATGGAATACATATTCGAAGGATTATGAAAAATGGATACGATCGGTCGTCCAAGTACAAACAATTTATTTTCTTCAAATAAATTTATGTTATCCATTCTTCCACCTCCTCACTAACTTTTCTTGTATTTTTGATTTTATCATAACTATTCTAAACTGTCTTTTTCATATGGTTTTATTTACTTAGGTCGGTTGTCTATTATGTGAAGCGAGTTGTCTATTATCGATATGAATTTGTCTATTAAATGTGGTGTTTTGTCTATTATATAAAGTCTGCAAATGCTCACTTTTTAGCCCCCTTAAATATTTAGACACGAAAATAGTTTTTCTTTAAA
>NZ_JPVQ01000141.1 GCF_000772965.1 Ureibacillus massiliensis 4400831 = CIP 108448 = CCUG 49529
ATGTAGTTGTCAAAAATAAACGGTAACTCCCCCCTTCTCCCAAACCCTTGTCATTCCTGCCTTTCTCCCATTTCCCCAATTTCTGTAGGAAAATAAGTTCTTCCCTAACTCGCTCCTTTTCTCTCCTATTTTTTGTCAGAATCATGATTTTTTAGGAAAATAAGTTGTTCCGTAGGAACAGGAATAAAATGAGTTCAGGGTCAAGGTTTTTTCCTGCTTTTTCTCCTGCCTTTTTTCACTCTTTTCTTCTCGCCTTCTTTTGTGAAATCGTTGATTTATCGGGCATTGTCATGCATTTCCTCTGACATTTATTCTTGCCTTTCTTATGCTTTTTTCTGGCTCTCCCTCTGCCTTTGGACACAAAAAAACGAGGAAAACTGGAGGAGATACTCCGATTTTCACTCGTTTTAGGGAACAACTTATTTGACCAAGGCTACAGTTTATTTGCCTTGGGTAAAACTTCTTTTTGCTATAACA
>NZ_JPVQ01000142.1 GCF_000772965.1 Ureibacillus massiliensis 4400831 = CIP 108448 = CCUG 49529
TGAATCAATTTCATAAATCACTTTTTGTAAAAGCTTGGCCTTCGCCCAATAGTTTTTTTAGTTTTTAAAAATTAAGCTACTTGGTTTATAGCTTTTAACTGTGCGTTGATGCGGTCAACTGCTAGCTTACAGGCATTATAAATAAACGTCACCAAGTTAAAATGCAATTTCCCTTTTATTCCTGTTCTATGACGGACATTTTTCAATTGAAAATACTGTTTTAAATACGCATTAACACGCTCAACAGCAGTACGTTCTTTATAAAGTTGTTTCCAAAGTTCAGAACCCCGGGCTGGATAAGTGAATTTACGAATATCCATCTCACATTTGATTTTGAACACCTTTTGACAAAGCGAATCTTCACGTAATGGACAGGTTGAACATTCTTTTGGTCGTGTGAATTTTAAGGTCTGATATTTTCTGTCAAAGCTGTCGTAACAGTAACTATGTTCACGTACACAAGTGGGTCTGAAAT
>NZ_JPVQ01000143.1 GCF_000772965.1 Ureibacillus massiliensis 4400831 = CIP 108448 = CCUG 49529
ATAGAGTCTCGGAATAAATAACAATTTTTCTGGGTGAAATGAACCAAAATTACTGGAAATTTGATTGGAATGGCTTGCACACTCATTATTTTCATTGTATTTTCAAAAATGTCCATGACAAAGAAACCTATTGCCATTATTTTTTAAAAAATTGACTAGGCGGCTTTAGGAAAGATGATTTCTTCAATATTTAACTGCTCTTTCTGACTGCTGTACCAAGCATCGATGTGCTGACACATCATTATGGCGTATAGGCGAATGTACCACATTTTTGTTGACCGGTGGCGTCCAGATTCCAAGTGATAATCTATTTTTTCTCTTTTATTAGAACGTTCAACAGAGGTTCTTCGTTTGTATATAAGTTTCCACTTTTCAGAGGACCTTGGTGTTTTGGTAAATAATCGTAGATTATCCTCTCTGAATGTATGGAATGTCCGACCATATTTTGCTTTTGAACACGGTGATGAGCAT
>NZ_JPVQ01000144.1 GCF_000772965.1 Ureibacillus massiliensis 4400831 = CIP 108448 = CCUG 49529
CTCGCTATTCGGACAACGTCTCGAAACAAGCATCGTCGAGGAGATTTTAGCGTATGATCCAGTACTAAAAGCGAATTATGAGCTCTATCAAGCCCTTTTAAAAGCAATGGAAGAAAAGGACTTTAAAATGTTAGAATCTTGTTTAAAAAATCCTGTTCATCCGTTAATCTCTAGCTATATGAAGACAAGTATAAAAACGTTGAAGGAGCATCTTCCGTACATACATAACAGTTTTAATTATCCTTATAACAACGGCAAAATTGAAGGGATTAACAATAAAATTAAAGTATTAAATCGCGTAGCTTATGGATATAGAAATTTTATGAATTATAAAAAGCGAATTATTCTACACTTCAAACTCAAAACAACAGAACAAAAACAACCACGCTCCCAAACAGCCTAAGGCTGGTTAAGAGCGTGGTAATAATCGACTAATATTCTTCACCAACGTTATTTGACAAAGAACC
>NZ_JPVQ01000145.1 GCF_000772965.1 Ureibacillus massiliensis 4400831 = CIP 108448 = CCUG 49529
AATTTTTTGTGATTTTCAATTTTTCATAGAAGTTTTGACACTACCCTTTAAAGAACTTTAATGGGTTCTATAAATTACAATAGTTTTGTTTATTATACACCTACCTTTCCCATTTTTTAATAAAACCTATATTAAATATAAAATGTAATATAAGTAAAATATTACAAATAAATATTCCCATAATTTTGGAAATTAATCAAGCCTATTAGTTTAAGTGGATTTAAAATAGTAAATATTTAGTATATTTATTATATTTTAAATTTTTAATTATATTTTATTTAGTAAAATTTACATATAACTCCAAATTTACATAGATGGATTTGAATAAGAAAAAATCCTGGAAACATAGAATTTTTAACAAACTTATTTAAAAAACTAGAAAAAAGCATACTTGCATAAATGCAAGTATGCTCAGAGTGTCGACAAAATATCTCGAGAGGTGCACCTCTCGAGATATTTTG
>NZ_JPVQ01000146.1 GCF_000772965.1 Ureibacillus massiliensis 4400831 = CIP 108448 = CCUG 49529
AGTTGGGGGCTTCCCCCTGTGAGAGTAGGACGTCGCTTCGCACAACACCACTGATTTTTCAGTGGTGTTTTTTTGTATCTATCGGCGCGTTAGAGAAGCAGATTATTATAAAAAGCGAAAAGAAATATGAGTAAGGATTCGAGAAGTAAGAGGACCGAGGAGTTCAAGGAACCGAGGAGTGAGGAGCGGAATGTACTAGGTACATGAGCACCGGAAGGACGAAGGTGACGCAGAAATCCGAAAGTCATCGGACTTCGAGATAGTGTCGATGGTAGTTGGGGGAATTCCCCTGTGAGAGGTAGACGAGCGCTTCGCACAACACCACTGATTTTTCAGTGGTGTTTTTTTGTATCTAAAAAAGCCCTAACGCTAAGAACCGAAGGTAATTCATTTAAGATTCATGTGCACGATGAAACTTCTCAAGGACAAAACTCACTCAAGAAGTGAAGAAAGTGTCCACG
>NZ_JPVQ01000147.1 GCF_000772965.1 Ureibacillus massiliensis 4400831 = CIP 108448 = CCUG 49529
ACTCAAACTTCGCAGACTAAAATCGACAAATAAGCCTTGATATAGTTAGGCAGACCGTTAATCCACTGCTGTAGTTGACTTTTGATTAATTTTTGGATTGTTTTATTTGTCTTTTTTAGGGCATCTTCAAGAAGCTCGATTAATTGCTGTAACGCGACAGCCCAATCCAGTTCGTTGACTTCATCACATAATTCATAAAAAATGCCACCTAATGTTCGTTGATCGTTATGGCAACGATTTTGCCAGGACAAGACGATGTATCTGGAAAACACAACCGTTGTGTGGCTAATGAGTAAATCATACGATATGCCTTGAAATTCTTTCTGAAGGCGTAATAGGGATTTTGTCGTCTTGAAAAAGACTTCAATATCCCAACGCATGCCATAGATACGGACGATTTCTTGTTCAGAAAGCGTACAATCGGTGCTGAGAATCG
>NZ_JPVQ01000148.1 GCF_000772965.1 Ureibacillus massiliensis 4400831 = CIP 108448 = CCUG 49529
CGATGGTAGTTGGGGGCTTCCCCCTGTGAGAGTAGGACGTCGCTTCGCAAAGCACCGCTATAATAAGCGGTGTTTTATTTTCTTTGAGATTAGTACAACCAAAGGTTGTAGATAGAAAAACTGATTTAAAAGAAATATAAATTACTATTGATTTATTTATATTATATTGATATAATAGTTAAAGTCGATAATTAATGATATTAATAAGTTTTAATTATTAATAGAGTAATTGTTGACAAGGATAAATGATATTGGTATAATATGAAAGTTGTCAAATTAATAGTTGAAGCTTTCAAAGAAAAGCTCAAATCAACTATTGACAATGATTAGTTATGGTGATATAATAATAAAACCGCTGTTGAGAAATAGCGTTAAAATGAACCTTGAAAACTGAACAACAAAACGTTAATGAATTAAACGTT
>NZ_JPVQ01000149.1 GCF_000772965.1 Ureibacillus massiliensis 4400831 = CIP 108448 = CCUG 49529
GCCTGCTACCCATCGTTCATTATTGAAGGTCTAACCACTGGCTGCGACCGGGCTGTGAGAAGAGAGTGTAGCGCTCATTTATGGTCTTCCCGCTTGGATTGCTAATAACGAGGCAGACATCGATGATTCGACTGGGCACCCAGGTCTGAGTGTATCTTGATTAATTCCACCTTAGGAGGTGATTGGCATGTCACAAATGCTAGTCGGTATCGACGTGAGTTTGCGCTCCCATCATGTCCATTTCATGCATGGCGAGGGACACACACTCGCTGATTTTTCTGTTTCGAATGATGTAGAAGGTGCGGACACCTTAATTCAAAAGGTTTTACGAACAGCGGAAAAAAATCAGCTTCACGAATTAAAAATTGGTATGGAGTCGACTGATCAATATAGTTGGCACCTAGCCCATTACTTAAAGA
>NZ_JPVQ01000151.1 GCF_000772965.1 Ureibacillus massiliensis 4400831 = CIP 108448 = CCUG 49529
GGCTCTATAATATTTGTTGGGGTTTGAAAAAATTTCATAAATAAAAAAGCACGTAATCACCGATTTCTATATACTTGAATTGTCGAAAAACAAGCAATGAAAGGTGATACGTGCAAATGAATTTTAACATGAATATTCCAGGATTAAAAGGTGTAACTGTTCATAAGGTGGAGGAGATGGGGGAACGTATTGTTCTACACGTTTCCATACCAAAAAAAGAACATCAATGTCCAGCATGCAAGAATATAACATCAAAAGTCCATGATTATCGAATTCAAAAAATTAATCATTTAAAATGGTTTGAACGATTAACCGTCCTTTTTTATAAACGTCGTCGTTATGTATGCCAATGTGGGAAACGTTTTTCAGAAAAATCCCCTTTCGTGGATAAATATCAACGTTTCTCGAAAGAATGG
>NZ_JPVQ01000154.1 GCF_000772965.1 Ureibacillus massiliensis 4400831 = CIP 108448 = CCUG 49529
AACCATCTTTCAACATTTCAACAGGAGATGAAATGTATCATTCGGTATTAGCCCCGGTTTCCCGGAGTTATCCCCAACTATAGGGCAGGTTGCCCACGTGTTACTCACCCGTCCGCCGCTAACTTCTGGGAGCAAGCTCCCATCCGTCCGCTCGACTTGCATGTATTAGGCACGCCGCCAGCGTTCGTCCTGAGCCAGGATCAAACTCTCCATAAAAGAAAATTTGATATA
>NZ_JPVQ01000152.1 GCF_000772965.1 Ureibacillus massiliensis 4400831 = CIP 108448 = CCUG 49529
AGAAATTCCGAAAGGAAATGGGAGTACAAGAAAACTAGGTATTCCAACGGTAACGGACAGAGTTATTCAACAAGCAACTGTTCAAATTTTAACACCGATAATTGACCCCATTTTCAGTGAACATAGCTATGGGTTCCGTCCTAATCGAAGCGCACATCAGGCTATAGAGAAAGCGCAATCTTACATAGATGAAGGATATCGATACGTGGTGGATATGGACTTGGAAAAATTCTTTGACCGTGTCCAACATGATAAACTCATGTCCCTAGTAGCGAGCTATATCAAGGATAAGCCGACACTTAAGTTAATCCGAAAATTTCTAAACGCTGGAATTATGGAAAACGGTATCGTTATACATAATCAAGAAGGTAC
>NZ_JPVQ01000153.1 GCF_000772965.1 Ureibacillus massiliensis 4400831 = CIP 108448 = CCUG 49529
GCGCGTGAGCACGTCCTTCAGGTAGGCGTACGGATCGTGCCCGTTCAGGCGGGCTGACTGGATCAGCGTCATCAAGGCTGCGCCACGCTGGCCACTGCGCAGAGAGCCGGCAAACAGCCAGTTGGCACGCCCCAGGGCCCAGGGGCGGATCTGGTTCTCGATCCAGTTGTTGTCGATGGGCAGGTTGCCGTCATTCAGGTAGCGCACCAACGCTGCCCAGCGCTTGAGGCTGTAGTCGAGTGCCTTGGCGATCGCGCTGCCTTCCGGCACCTTCTGCCGCTGCCCAAGCATCCAGCTATGCAGGCCATCGATGATCGGCCTGGCTTTGTCCTGGCGCAGTTGCCGTCGCTGTG
>NZ_JPVQ01000016.1 GCF_000772965.1 Ureibacillus massiliensis 4400831 = CIP 108448 = CCUG 49529
TGAGATAGTGTCGATGGTAGTTGGGAGACGCCCTGTGAGAAATACACCACTGATTTTTCAGTGGTGTCAGAGTGTTGACAAAATACCTCGAGAGTTGCATCTCTCGAGGTATTTTGTCAACACTCTGAAATTGCCACGTTTAGTGGCAATTTTTTATTAAAATTATATTGTATTATGAAACTATTACTGCTATAATTTTACTTATCGCTAAGGAATACTATTTGGTCCCGTGGTGTAGCGGTTAACATGCCTGCCTGTCACGCAGGAGATCGCCGGTTCGATCCCGGTCGGGACCGCCATAATACATAAAATACAATCCTTTACAGTCAGGAGACTTGTAAAGGATTTTTTTTGTCTAAATATTTATTTCATGTAAGGTGGTACAAATAATACTTTAACAGAAACTATTCATTAAATTATGTAAAATATTGTCTAATTATTAGTTTTAAATTTCACTCATGATGGCAACCATGAATAAATATATTGGTATTACCAAGTTTTACATCGGGGTGAAAAAATTTGAATAATCATAAACTTCGACAAAAATTAAAGGTATTATATTTTATTATAATAGCAAATTTGTTACTGTTTGTAATTAATTATAATTATGAGACTAATAAATTCTATACTATCGAAGAAATGAATCAATTTAGATGGCAAAAGTTTATGAGCGAAGAGGAATACAATCAATTAGAAAATGGAATGTCCTATATGGAGGTAGTTAAGATTGTAAAAGGTAGAGGGGATCAGTTAACGGAAAATACCTTTGTTTGGAAAGATGAAATTCTATTGACACAGTCTTATCTGATTACTTTTGAAGATAACGGATTAGTAAGTAAACAAATTTATAACCAAAAAAAGCAATACTAAAATAAATCATTTATAATAGGTGTGCATGAATCCAATTGCACACCTTCAATTGTTGTATAGTGTATTGCTTTTGAACAAACTACAATCATTAGGTAAACTATAGTTAACGTAGTTAATGAAAGAGGATACGAAAAATGGAATATGAAATAATGATTAAGTCTCTTGAAGAAACAAATAACCTCGCAAGTAAGTTGGCAAATTTGCTGAAAGCACAAGATACGATCACACTAGAAGGTGATCTAGGTGCTGGAAAGACAACTTTTACAAAAGTTTTGGCAAAAGGGTTAGGTATAAACAGAACTGTTAATAGTCCTACTTTTACTATCATGAAGCAATATGAAGGAAGAGTAACTTTAAATCACCTTGACGTTTATCGTTTAGCTGATAGTGATGAAGATTTAGGTTGGGATGAAATATTTTATGGAGATAGCGTTACAGTTGTAGAATGGGCGCATTTAATCGAGGATTACTTACCTGAAGAACGTTTGAAAATTGAAATAAGCCGAATTAATGAAAATGAAAGAAAAATACGATTAATACCTATTGGCAAACGGTATGAAGAGTTGTGTGAGGAGTTATTAAAATGATATGGCTAGGAATTGAAACATCCAATTCACCTCTATCCATTGCGATAGTGAAGGATGGACAAGTATTAACTGAAGTTGTACAAAATATAAAACTGACCCATTCAGTAACGGTAATGCCAACAATTGAAGAGTTGTTTTCAAAAGTGAATCTTAAACCAAATGAGATAGATGCCATTGCAGTATCAGAAGGTCCTGGATCATATACGGGTTTAAGAATCGGTGTAACGATTGCAAAAACCTTAGCTTGGACATTGCAAAAGCCGTTAGTTGGCGTATCGAGTTTAAGCGTATTAGCTTCCAATGCAAATCTTTTCAATGGACTTATCTGTGCAATGTTTGACGCAAGAAGAAAAAATGTTTATGCAGGTGTATATAAAGGACAGGAGTTAAATGCAGTAATTGATGATCACCATACGCATATCGATTATTTATTAGAACGACTGAAGGAATTAAACATGCCTATATTGTTTATAGGAAGCGATATCGTTTATTTTAAAGATCAAATTGCTGAACAACTAGGGGAGCTTGCCTCCTTTGCATCATCATCAATTAATTTACCAAGAGCATCTAAATTAATCGAACTTGCTGCCAAAAAAACGTTGCCTTCTCAAGATGAGATACATACATTTGTTCCAAAATATCATCGACTCGCTCAGGCAGAGGCTGAATGGATAAAAGAACAAAAGAGGGAGCAGCAAAGCTAATGGTCATTTATCGAAAAATGACAGAAAAAGATGTGCAAGCAGTACATGCAATTGAAGTTGCCTCTTTTCCGACACCTTGGACATTAGATTCTTTTTATTATGAAATGACGGAAAATAACTTTGCCTACTATATTGTAGCGGAAGACGAGAATAGTAATATTGTTGGATTTTGTGGAATGTGTATTGTAATTGATTCTGCTCAAATTACGAATGTTGCCGTTGTTCAAAATGTTCGTGGGCAAGGAATTGGTGAAGGACTAATGCGAGAGGCAATGCGTATAGCACGCGAGCATGAAATAGATGTAATGAGTTTAGAGGTGCGTATTTCAAATACTGTTGCTCAAAATCTATATCGGAAATTAGGATTCCAGGATGGCGGCATAAGAAAAGGATATTATACAGATAATCAAGAAGATGCTCTTGTAATGTGGGTGAATATATAATGGAAAATCAAATGATTTTAGCGATTGAAACGAGCTGTGATGAAACAGCAGCAGCTATTATTAGAAATGGAACGGAAATTGTTTCAAACGTAGTTGCTTCACAAATTGAAAGTCAAAAACGATTCGGTGGTGTAGTACCGGAAATTGCATCACGGCATCATGTTGAAAAAATAACACTAGTTATAGAAAAGGCTTTAAAGGATGCAGAAATCGAGCCAAAAGATTTAGATGGTGTTGCTGTTACAGAGGGACCTGGGTTAGTAGGTGCATTATTGATCGGAATTAATGCTGCAAAGGCTTTTGCCTTCGCCCATGGACTACCTATTATCGGTGTACACCATATCGCAGGCCATATTTATGCAAATGCACTTGTACAAAAAATGGAGTTTCCATTACTAGCACTAGTCGTTTCAGGTGGTCATACAGAATTAGTTTTAATGAAAGAGCATGGTCATTTTGAAGTGATTGGAGAGACACGCGATGATGCGGCAGGCGAAGCATATGATAAAGTCGCACGTGTATTAAACATGCCTTATCCAGGAGGGCCACATATCGATCGTCTAGCACATGAGGCAGAAATTGGAGTTGAATTTCCTCGGGCATGGTTAGAAGATAGCTATGATTTTAGTTTTAGTGGACTAAAATCAGCAGTAATTAATTACAAACATAATATGGACCAACGTGGAGAAGAAATAATACCCGAACAGGTAGCTAAAGGTTTCCAAGATAGTGTTGTTGAAGTATTAACAACGAAAACTGTTCGTGCTGCAAGAGAATTTCATGTAAAGCAAGTGATTGCAGCAGGTGGCGTTTCAGCAAATAAAGGGTTGCGCTCTAGTTTGGAACAAGCATTTTCTAAGGAAGGCATTCCTTTTTATGTACCACCTTTAAAATTATGTACAGATAATGCAGCGATGATTGGTGCAGCGGGTTCATTTATGTTTAAATCAGGTGTTCGTAGTAATTTAAGTATGAATGGATTACCTGGAATGGAATTGAAAAGTTGGTCATTAGCTTAATTTATTCTGATCTACAATTTTACTATGACTTAAGAGCTTTGTTAGGACTGTTTAGAAAGTGAAATGCATCTCGATTGTAAGACAAACATCTTACAATTGAGATGCATTTTTTTCTATTTCTTTTGAAAGATAAAATGTAGTATATTCTAAATAATATAATATTTAAATAAAATAATATAATATTTACAACGGTTATTAAGAAAAAATGGTCGTTTTAGAGAAAAAGTGTTGTTTTTTTATAATATATATTATAAAATCTGAATAAATAATATAATATATACAAGAAAGTAGTGCTGTGGTTAGATATGGAAAAGGAATATGGAGAAAAATCTGATTACGCGTATAACTTAATCAAGGAAAAAATATTTAGTTGGGAATATGGGCCAGGGCAGAGGTTAAATGTAAGCAAGATGTCTAAGGAAATGGAATTAAGCGCTATTCCTTTGAGGGAGGCATTATCAAGATTACAGTCATCTAAGCTTGTTGTTTTAATCCCTAACAAAGGATATCAAGTAACTGATATTCTAGATGAAATCTCAATGAAAAAAATGTCTGAATTTAGATTAATGTTAGAATCTGAGTCCTTAAAAACTATCATCCGTAGCAATAAATCGGAGTGTTTGTCGAATCTAGAAAAGATTAATGAAAAAATAAGACAAATACAAATTAATAACTATAAAGATATTCTTGAGTTTAATAATCTTGATTATATGTTCCATTCAGAATTGATTAAAAATTCAGAAAATAAATACTTGATTGAGAGTTTTGAAAGTTTGTTTTGTCATTTGCACATAGCTAGATTTTATTATAGACGAGGTTCAGTTGATCAAAATGAAACAATAATTGAACACGAGAAAATTATAAAAAGCATTCAAATGAGAGATTTGGAGTATGGACTGGAATTTATTAAAGATCATATTTTAGGTGCGTCAAGTAGATTGCTAGAAAAAAGATCTTAATAAGCACTTTAAAAATAAAACTATAAATGTAAGGGGAGTAGTAATTGTGGAGAAATATGGACACTTTGTTGATGGGAAATGGATAGAGGCTGGTGAAATTATTCCTGTAACGAACAAATATACAGGTGATACCTATGGTGAAATTTATGAAGCAGATGAATCAATAGTTAATAAGGCTGTTCAAAACGCCTATGAATCATTTGAGAAGAATGAACTATCTGCTGAGGATCGTTTTACCATTTTAAATAAAGCGGTTACATTAATTGATGAAAGAAAACTTGAGTTAGCAGAATTGCTCATTTACGAAGCAGGAAAAACTAGAAAAGATGCTGTTACAGAAATTGAAAGGGGTATTTCAACACTTAGAGCATCGGCAGAAGAAGCAAAAAGAATAACGGGGCAAGGAGTAGCTTTGCCAAATAGTGCTGATAAAGGAAAACTTGCTTTTACAGTTCGAGTACCAGTTGGAGTGGTTGTTGCTATTACACCATTTAACTTTCCATTTAATTTAACAGTTCATAAGATTGGACCAGCATTAGCAGCAGGAAATGCAGTCGTTTTAAAGCCTGCTGAAATGACACCTTTAATTGCATGTAAACTGGTTGAAATATTTAAAGAGGCAGGTTTACCGGACGGATTATTTAATTTGGTAAATGGTAGAGGTACACAGACAGGTGAATATTTATTAAAAAATAATTTAGTTGATATGTACACATTTACAGGTAGCCCAAAAGTGGGTCAGTTAATTAAAAGTAAAACCGGTATTAGAAAAGTTGCCCTTGAATTAGGAAATAACTCACCGAATATTGTCCATAAAGATGTAGACGATTTAAAAAGAGCTGCAGAGCTTTGTGTATCAAGAGGGTTTTCTAATGCTGGACAAGCATGTATCTCTGTTCAAAGAATTTACGTTCATGAAGAAGTCTATGATCAATTTTTAAAGTATGCTACCGAATTTACGAAATCGTTAGTTCTTTGTAGTGAAGATAATCCTGATGGAGACGTTGGACCTGTTATTTCAGAGAGAGAAGCTACTCGGATAGAATCATGGATCGAAGAAGCTGTTCAACAAGGGGCAAAAATTATTGTCGGTGGGCAAAGAAAGCGTTCACAATTTGAACCAACTATTTTGGCTGATGTGTCGCAATCGATGAAAGTAGTTTGTGAAGAAATTTTTGGACCTGTTATTACGATTCAAAAATATCAAGATATTGATGATGTACTTCATAAAGCGAATGACTCAACAATGGGACTACAAGTGGGAATTTTTACATCAAATATTCAGATTGTTATGAAATCTATTAAAAAATTAAAGTTTGGAGGCGTTATTGTAAATAATGTCTCTACTTATAGAGAAGATGTTATGCCATATGGGGGAGTGAAGAATAGCGGTATCGGTAAAGAAGGTCCGAAGTATGCAATATTAGAAATGACAGAAGAAAAATTAATTGTTTTAGATGCGTAATTTATAAATTAATTGGGGTTATTTAAAAAACAGGGGGCAAAAAAAATGAGAAAAGAATGGAAATTAAGTTTAATTGTTTTAACTATATGTTTAATGATTTTATCTGCATGTAGTGGGGGTAACGAAGGGGCATCATCAGATTCAGGAGATGTGATAAAGCTTAGATTAGGACATATCTTCCCAGCAGACAGTGTCAAAGACCAAGCTGCAAAATTATTTGCAGAACGAATAGAAGAAGAAACAAATGGAGCAATTCAAATTTCAGTTTTCCCTTCAACACAATTAGGTGGGGATGAGGTAATGGCTCAAGATATTTCGCGAGGAACTTTAGATATGTCATTTATTAACCAAGGTTCTTTATCTGGATTAGATCCGCTATTGGATTTCCATTACTTACCGTATATCGTAACATCTTATGAACAAGCTGATAAAATTTTCTATGGTGATGGCGTTATTCCAAAATTAATGACAGAAACATTGGCAAAACATAATATGACAACATTAGGTTTCTTTGAAAATGAATTCCGTGGTGTTTCAAACTCTATTAAAAAAATTGAAAAAGTAGAAGATTTAAAGGGATTAAAATTACGAGTTCCAGGCTCACAAGCGATTAAAGGATTCTTTGAAGAGGCAGGCTCACAAGCGTTAGTAATGCCATTTAATGAATTATATTTAGCGCTACAACAGGGAACAGTTGATGGGCAAGATAACGGATTATTATTTACTGTTGATAGTAAATTCCAAGAAGTTAATAAATTTTACACACAGTTAAATCATGTATATGCTTCAGGTTCAATTGTCATTAACACAGATAAATTTAATTCATTAACTAAAGAGCAACAGGAAATTTTTAAATCAGTTGGAGCAGAGATACAAGCATGGCAAATTGAAGAAAATCGCAAGGCAACTGAGGAGTACATTCAAAAAATTAAAGATGTAGGTGTAGAAGTAACGGAATTAACAGAAGAACAAATTAAGGCATTCCAAGAGTTTGGATTAAGTCAATGGGATAACTATGAGTCAACGTATGGTGCAGAATTAATTCAATCTCTAAAAGAAGAATTAGCTGAAATCAGCGAATAATTATTAGTTATGATGGGACAGAAATATCTGTCCCATCTATTAAATAAGGAGTGAATACAATGTGGCATAAGATAGAAAAAGGTTTATATAAGACTCAAGAATTCTTAATTGCCATTGCACTAATAGTTATTATGATTGCTGTAATACTCCAAATTGTTGGCCGTTTACTTGGATGGCATTCTCTAGGGATGCCAGAATATGCAGCTATTGGAATGACAACTATTACGTTTTTAGGTGCTAGTGCAATTACTTATAGCAGGGAATATATATCAATAGAATTGAGCCAAGTTATAAAGATCAAAAATATCCAAACTATTATGAATCTGATAGTTGACGTTCTACTTGTAATTTTTGTTGTAGTATTTTTCAATATTGTATTTTCATTCTTTCAATTTGTAAGCGAAAGCGGAGAAAGAACATTAGAAGCGGGCATTCCTTTATCAATTACATATGGAATTATTGTTATATCCGTTGTTGTAATGGGATTACACAGTTTAAGTAATATCTTTAAAGGTATTCAAATGCTACGAAAAGGAGGGGCTGCGTAATGTTACTAATTGTTATAGTACTAATTGCTATTTTAATGATAGGTGTACCGATTGGTGTATCTTTTGCAATTAGTGCATTACTGGGAGGGGAAATATTAGATATCCCAGCAGCTTCATTTGCAACATTATCGAATCAAGCTGTTTCTTCCTTTTCATTGTTAGCAATTCCTTTGTTTATACTAGCTGGACAAATTATGAGCCAGGGTAGTATTATTTCGCAATTAATTCAGTTATCAGAGAAGTTGTTAAAAAAGATTCATGGAAGTTTAGGTTATGTAACGGTATTAGCAAGTGCATTTTTAGGAGCAATAACAGGTTCCTCTGTTGCAACAGTGTCTGCTATTGGAAGTTCAATTGGTCAAAAAATGGTCGAGAAAGGTTATGAACGTGGCTATACGGCTTCACTAATTGCGGCGGCTGGTTTATTAGGTGTATTTATCCCACCTTCAATTCCGTTGATTCTTTATGGAGCAACTGTAGGTACTTCAATATCTGATTTATTTATTGCATCCATTGTACCGGGAATATGCTTTATCATTGCATACCTTTTACTACACCGCATTTTATTGAAAAAAGTGTATAATCCAAAACTATCATCTGTTTCAGAAGAAACGAACCAACTAGAAAACAAAGCTGCTAATGAAACGTTAGGCAAAACGTTTCTAAAATCTATTCCGGCTTTGATTATGCCAATCATTGTATTAGGCGGAATTTATAGTGGAATATTTACACCGACTGAAGCAGCAGCTGTTGCTTGTATATATGGTTTGATTTTGGCGATTGTTACAAAAAAAATCAAATTCAGCGGACTATTTTCGCCATTTAAATTAGCTGCACTTTCATCTGCAGCGATTCTGGGTATTATTGCATTTAGTAATCTATTCAATTACATGATTACTTTGGAACAAATCCCGCAAATGGTATCAGAGGCGGCTATTAATTTAACAGATAATAAGTATGTATTTTTACTTTTATTACTTCTTATTTTGTTTGTTGTTGGGATGTTTATGGAGACAAATGCAGCGGTATTATTGATGGCAGTTTTACTAGCACCTGCTGCACAAACATTTGAAATTAATCCTATTCACTTTGGGATTATATTAGTTACTACTATTGAAATAGGACTACTTACACCCCCTCTAGCTGCAAACGTATTCGTTTCTGCGAAGGTGAATAAAAGTTCAGTGCTAGAAATGATGCCACATACAATAAAGTTTTTATTAGTGTCAATAATCGTGTTGTTAATTGTCACATTTGTACCGTTTTTAACAACATGGTTCTTATAAATTTAAAGTTGATTGGGTAGGTGGAAGTATTGAAAACATATTGGCAATATAACTTTCCTGGTAATATTTATTTTGGAGAAAATTCTTTAGACGAATTAAAAAATATTTATGCAACAATGAACAATCAAAAGACTTTGGTAATTACAGATAATGGGATAAAAAACAGTGGGATTCTTGATGTGCTTAAAGAGAAATTAGATACATTTGAAATTCCTTATGAAATTTTTGATCAGGCGAAGCCAGAGCCTACTGTAAAAGATGTAGAAGAAGTACTAAATGTTTATCGAAATAAGGATATAGATATATTAATAGGTCTTGGCGGAGGAAGCTGTATAGATTTAGCAAAAATGATTGCTTTTATGCTGAAAACGGATCATCCTATAAGCTATTTCTATGAAAATAAAATTGATTTTAAAGCTGCTACTATTATTGCAATACCAACTACTGCAGGTACGGGATCAGAAGTAACGGGTGTTGCAGTAGTGAATGATGAAGAACGTAATCTGAAAGTAGGTATCTCAAGCAATTATTTAAAACCAAATTTTGCAATTCTAGATCCGCAGTTAACGGTAGGTATGCCGCCAAGGGTTACAGCATGCTCAGGTATTGATGCACTTGTACATGCAGTAGAAGCATTTACATCTAAAAATTACAATGAATTTGAAAAAGACTACCAAGCAGATTTTAGAGGATCTACAGTGTTATCTAATTTATTTGCAGAAGAGGCAATCAAGCTTATTACATCAAGTCTAGTTGCTGCTTTCAAAGACGGAAAAGATATTAAGGCTAGATCAAACATGCTTTTAGGCAGTTTATTAGCGGGACTAGCATTTTCGAATTCAGGTACATCTATTTCACATGCAATGGCATATGCGATTGGTGGAAGAGTACATTCTCCACACGGAGAGATTACGGGTTTAATGCTACCATATACAGTCAAGTATAATTATCAATCTAATTTAGAAAAATTTAATAAATTATATGATATGTGTTTACCAAATGATAATTCAACGAGTGTCGAAGAAAAAGAAAATAAACTTTTTGAATACTTTATTCAACTTCTTAACTCTATCAATTTACCAACAAAACTATCAGAAATTAAAGTTCAAGAAACAGATTTAAAACCAATGACACTTGAAACTTTGGGTATAGCACGATTAATGAATATGAACCCTAGAAAAGCAACAGAAGAAACTTTATATGAAGTATTTAAAGAAGCTTACTAAAAATAAAACAATCCTAATATGAAAATAAAATATCTAAGTAGTAAAATTCTAATAAATTTGCTACTTAGATAAAAAAGTTCTTTAAGGAAGAATAAAAAAATCCAGCTATAAAAAACACTTTTTTATAGCTTTTTTGAATTTCAAAGATTTACTCATACATAACTTTTAAATACTTTAAAGCGCTATTTGATTAAAAATATCTCCAAGAGTAATAATTGTTCCACCTAACAAAGATAAAGATCGACCAATTTACCTCTGTTTCTCCAATAAAATATACATTCCCACAATTTATATGCACCAAAAATAATTGTATTTGCTAAACCTAAAATTAAATAGAAGGTATTCCTTTGATAATAAAACAGCGACTCTATGATGAAAGTTTTAACAAATCATATTCGTTGAATTTTTCTGAAAAATTATCCACAGGTTTGCAATAAAAATATAAAAATGTCAATACGAACACTCGTACTTATGCACAAACTGTGGATAACTTGTGTATAACATGTGGTAAAACTATATATTGTGTTTAGATTTACACACAGCTTTGTGGATAAAATTAATTAAAAATGTGAATAGTGTGGGAAACTTTGTTGATATGTTGTTATTACTGAATTTGTTCTGTGCATAAAACTGTGGAATATATTTTGCGAATTTTGTCTATTGACCAAGATATATGCATTATACTGTCGGATAACAAAAACCATGTGGAATAAGCCACATGGTTTTATAAAATAATGTTTTCAAGCTCTTCATTTAAATCGAGCCAGTGTAGTTCAAGATTCTCGTATTCTGATTTGAAATTGTCTAGTTGAGTTTGTAATTCTAAAACTTTCTCATGATTTTGGAAAATATCAGGCTTACATAATTCTTCTTCAATCTTTGAGATTTCCTCATTTATCTCTGCCATTTCTATCTCAAGCTGTTCTATGGAACGTCGTAATTGGCGTTCACGTTTTTTTGCTTCTTTATCAATCTTAGAAGTGGTTTGTTTTACAACAATTGCTTCAGCTTTTTGAGATTCATTTACTTTCATTTGAGCAAGTTCCTCAAGCTCTTGCTTTTTTTCGATATAGTAATCGTAATCTCCTAAATATTCAAAGGCGCCGTTTGAAGAAAGTTCAACAACTTTTGTAGCAATACGATTAATGAAATAGCGGTCATGAGAAACGAAAAGCAATGTACCGGGATAATCGATTAATGCATTTTCTAAAATCTCCTTACTATCTAAGTCAAGATGGTTTGTTGGTTCGTCTAATATTAATAAATTTGCTTTTTGCATCATTAACTTTGCTAATGCAAGCCTTGCTTTTTCTCCACCAGATAAAGAATTAACGGTCTTAGTAACATCATCCCCACTAAATAGGAAGCTCCCAAGAATTGTTCGTATATCTTTTTCATTCATTAATGGCCATTCATCCCATAATTCTTTGAGCACAGATTTATTGCTGCTTAACTTTGCTTGCTCTTGGTCATAATAACCAATTTTTACATTTGTACCATAACGGATATTACCGTTCTTGATAGGTAAATCCTGTACAATTGTTTTTAAAAGCGTAGATTTCCCTACACCATTTGGCCCAACTAATGCAATACGATCTTCACGAAAAGCTCGAATTGAAATATTTTTAGAGATCGCTTGATCAGCATAACCAATTGTAAGATCATCAATAGAAAGTACGTCATTTCCACTTTGTTTTTCAATGGTAAAACCAAAGTTTGCGGTTCTTTCATCCCCCTCCGGAGAGTCCATCCACTCGGTACGTTCTAACATTTTCCGTCTACTTTGAGCCATTTTTGTTGTAGAAGCGCGGGCAATGTTTTTTTGAATAAAAGCCTCTAGTTTGGCTTTTTCAGATTGCTCTCGTTCAAACATTTTTAGATCACGTTCATAATTTTTTGCCTTTTCTTCCAAATAACCGCTGTAATTTCCAACATATTTTGTTACATGTGTTCTTGAAACTTCATAAACAATTGTAACTAATTGGTCAAGGAAATAGCGGTCGTGGGAAACAATTAAAATGGCACCTTCATAGCTTTTTAAATAATTTTCTAGCCATGTAAGTGTCTCAATATCTAAATGATTTGTGGGTTCATCTAAAATTAATAAATCAGGTTTACTTAATAACAATTTTGCGAGTGCTAATCGAGTTTTTTGTCCACCTGATAACGAAGAGATTGGTTTATCATAATCTTCAGGGAAATACTGCATACCATGCAATACAGAACGAGTTTCTGCTTCATACTGATAACCACCAGCTTCTTTAAAATCATGTTGTAATTGATCATATTCGGCAGTTATTCGCTCATACAGATTTTTATTTTCATAAACCTCAGGATTCGCCATTTTTTGTTCAAGCTCACGAAGTTTTTTCTCCTGTACTTTAATATCTGTGAAAATGGTCATCATTTCTTCCCAAATGTTTAAAGTAGAATCAATTCCTGAATGTTGTTCTAAATAACCGACTTTAATACCCTTCGGAATAATGATATCTCCTGAGTCGTACGACATTTGACCAGCGATAATTTTTAATAAAGTAGATTTACCTGCGCCGTTGCGCCCTACCAATGCTACTCGATCACGATGCTGCACTTCTAATTTCACACCGCTTAATATTTCATCAGTCCCGAAGGATTTATATATTTGATTTACTTGTAAAACTATCATTGTTACACCTCAGTTCACTATTATTAGTGTAAAGTATAGACTGGGTACCATGCAATCGAATGCTTTACTTATTTTCATTTGTTTAGTAAGATGTATACATTTCCGATGATTGTTATTTTTTAATCTTTGATAATATCATAATATAGTTAATAAAGTATAAATCGACGATGTTTTATTCGCAGGGGAATATTTGAATGGGGGATAGATGCGTGAAACCAGAGCTTAAAATTCCACAAGCAACGACAAAAAGATTACCACTTTACTATCGTTTTTTACAAAATCTAGCTAATGAGGGGAAAAGGCGGATTTCATCACAGGAATTAAGTGAGGCTATGAAAATTGATTCGGCGACGATAAGACGTGATTTCTCCTATTTTGGAGCATTAGGAAAAAAAGGGTATGGGTATGATGTTTTGTATTTGCTTGAATTTTTCCGCCGTACGCTTGATCAAGATGAGGGAGCAAATGTTGCACTTATTGGGGTAGGGAACTTAGGAAATGCATTTCTAAAGTATAACTTTCAAAAAAATCATAATACACGTATTGTAGTTGCATTTGACTCAAAGGCGCCGATGGAAGGAAATGAAATTAATAATATCCCTGTATATCATCCAGATCGATTAGAAGAAATGTATGAGAAGTATAATGCAGAAATGGCAATTTTAACAGTTCCATCCCGTTCTGCTCAAGAAATAACAGATAGACTTATTGCGGTTAATGCAAAAGGAATACTTAATTTTACGCCGGTTAGACTAAATGTACCTGATTCGATGAAAGTCATGAATATTGATTTATCCGTTGAATTAGAGGCATTAATCTATTTAATACGCAATGCTTAAGACGAAAAGATTTCACATTAATATAATAGCAATAACATTTAAAGTAAGTTAAAATGGTACATATAATAGAGGAGGTTAGCAACAATGGTAGTGCATTTAAACGCAATTGGACCAACAGCAATAATTATTATTGCAGTGGCAGCATTACTGATCTTTGGACCAAAAAAATTGCCTGAATTAGGTAGAGCAGTTGGGACTACTCTTCGTGAATTTAAAAAAGGCACTAAAGGTTTAATTGATGATGAAGATGATGATTCAAAGAAAAGCGTCATTGAACATAAAAATACAACAATTCAACAAGCAGAAGTAAAAGAACCAAACAAAGACCAAAATGTTAAGTAAGTCAAGGATGTCAAGTCTATGAATCCAAAAGAACAAACAGTCGTTGAGCATATACAGGAATTGAGAAACCGGCTAGTAGTATGCGCGGTAGTTTTTATGATTTCTTTATTTGCTGGCTTCTATATAGCAGAGCCCGTCATAAAATATATTCAGCATAGTAAGGAAGCTGAACAATTAACATTAAATGCTTTTAATGTTACTGACCCACTTGCTGTTTATTTACAAGTGACTTTTCTAGTAGCTTTAGTGATTACATCGCCGATTATTTTATATCAATTATGGGCATTTATTACACCAGGCTTATTAGAATCAGAACGTAAAGCAACGTTGAAATATATTCCCTACGCCTTTTTCTTATTTGTAGGTGGACTAGCTTTTGCATATTTCGTCTTATTCCCAAATGTCCTTGATTTTATGATGAATCTGTCAAACCGACTTGAAATTGAGCAGACTATTGGGATAAATGAATACTTTTCCTTTTTATTTAAATTAGTTGTACCTTTTGGATTTATATTCCAGTTACCAGTAGTAACATTATTTTTAGCACGACTGGGAATATTGGATCCAAAGTTAATGGTGAAGTTCCGTAAATATTCATACTTCGTCTTATTTGTTATAGCTGTTTTATTAGCGCCACCGGATCTTGTTTCATATTTAATTATTTCAATTCCATTATTTGCGTTATATGAAATAAGCATTATCATTGCTCGTATCGGCTATAGGAAGTTTATGAAAGCGGAAGAACAAAGACAACGTGAAGAACAAGAAGAGAGTCAAAGACAACAAGTAGAAGCACTACTTGCTGAGCAACGACGCCAAATCGAACAAATGAGCAATCAACAACCATAAAAAAGTGTAGGTAAAATCCAATGTGATTTCACCTACACTTTTTCTATTGTATAAAAATAAAGAACTGGAGCGCGTTTTGCATTTCTTTAAGTGTTTCGTAATTTAGTTGAGTGATGACAACAAAACCATTAAGCATGGTATGGGCAATAATTGAAGTAAGTAAACGCTTAGTTTTGTAATAAAGAAAAGCGAAAATAAAGCCACTAATCGTATAAAGAATAATATGTGTAAAGTCTAAGTGAATTGCTCCAAAAACAATGGAGCTTATGATTCCGGCAATCCAGAAATTTTGTGTCTGTACTAAAGAACCAAATACAACTCTTCGGAAAATAAGTTCTTCTAAGAATGGGCCCAATAACACCGTCGATAAAATCATAATAGGAGCAATTTCAGTAACTCTTAAAAGAGTCTCGGTATTTTCAGAACCATAATCAATCCCGATAGCAACCTCAATATTTGCACCAACCATTTGACCAAATAATACTAAGAAAAAACCTAAAATACCCCAAAGGATTGCGCCACCAACAGAAGCCTTTTCACCTTTAAATATATTCCAGAAATTCTTATTTTTTAGAATTAAAATGATAGAAATGACAAATGCGATAGCAAAGGCAATTGTAGACCACCAAGCAGTTAAAGAATAGATTGCTACGGTATCATTTCCTATATAATTTAGGAATAAATCTCTCACGGTTGGAATAAGTAAAAGAAGGCTAGAAAGTTGACAAGCAATATAAACAAGCAATATATAAAATGCAGTTTTTTGTGTTTTACCATTATTTTTATGACTCAATATTTAAATCCCTCTTTCTAAAAGATGTAGTTTAAAAAATAATGGAAATACCTAGAATAGTACAGTTGGGCTCTAAATATAACCAATCTTACTCTATTGTAGATGATGATGAAAATAATTCAAATTTTTTTGTGCTTCATACTTGCAAATGGAAATTGAATTCATTATTATAATAATTGTATTAGCACTCGTTAGAGTAGAGTGCTAATAAAAATGAAATATTAAAACTAATAATATTCTAGGAGGTTGTTTCACTTGTTAAGACCATTAGGTGATCGTATCATTATCGAACTAGTTGAGGTGGAAGAAAAAACTGCATCAGGACTTGTTCTTCCAGATTCAGCAAAGGAAAAACCGCAACAAGGTAAAGTGGTAGCAGTAGGAACTGGTCGTGTACTAGATAACGGCACACGTGTCGAGCTTGAAGTGAAAGAAGGAGATACAATTATCTTCTCTAAATATTCAGGCACAGAAGTGAAATATGAAGGTAACGAATATTTAATTTTACGCGAAAGCGACATTTTAGCTGTAATTGGCTAAAAATGATATGAAACTAGGAAAAATAGCGATTTAGTAGATGCTTTTAATATGAATATTGAGTTAAAAATTGGAGGGTAAAACAATGGCAAAAGATATTAAGTTCTCTGAAGAAGCTCGTACGTTAATGCTTCAAGGTGTTGATAAATTAGCAAACACTGTAAAAGTAACATTAGGCCCAAAAGGTCGTAACGTCGTTCTTGAGAAAAAATTTGGTTCTCCATTAATTACAAATGACGGTGTAACAATAGCAAAAGAAATCGAATTAGAAAATGCTTATGAAAATATGGGTGCAAAATTAGTTGCTGAGGTTGCATCTAAAACAAACGAAATCGCTGGTGACGGTACAACTACTGCAACAGTATTAGCTCAAGCGATGATTCGTGAAGGTCTTAAAAACGTTACAGCTGGTGCAAATCCAGTAGGTATTCGTAAAGGTATGGACAAGGCTGTAGCTGCTGCATTAGAAGAACTACAAGTGATTTCTCGTCCAGTAGAAAATAAAGAAGCGATTGCACAAGTTGCTGCAATTTCTGCTGCTGATGAAGAAGTAGGTCAATTCATTGCTGATGCGATGGAACGTGTAGGTACTGATGGTGTTATTACAATCGAAGAATCAAAAGGCTTCACTACTGAATTAGATGTAGTTGAAGGTATGCAATTCGACCGTGGTTATGTATCTCACTACATGGTAACAGATACAGATAAAATGGAAGCTGTATTAGAAAATCCATATATTTTGATTACTGATAAAAAAATATCAAGTATCCAAGAGATTCTTCCATTGCTTGAACAAGTTGTTCAACAAAGCCGTCCATTATTAATCATCGCTGAGGATATTGAAGGGGAAGCTCTTACTACATTAATTTTAAATAAATTACGCGGTACATTTAATGTAGTTGCTGTAAAAGCTCCTGGCTTTGGTGATCGTCGTAAAGCGATGTTAGAAGATATCGCTATCTTAACTGGTGGTCAAGTAATCACTTCAGAACTTGGTTTAGACTTAAAAACTGCTGACGTTACTTCATTAGGTAAAGCAGGTAAAGTTGTTGTTAATAAAGACAACACAACAATCGTAGAAGGTGCTGGTAGCAGCGATGCAATTGAAGGTCGCGTGAACCAAATCCGTTCTCAAATTGCTGAAACTACATCTGAATTTGATAAAGAAAAATTACAAGAACGCCTTGCGAAATTAGCTGGTGGTGTAGCAGTGATCAAAGTTGGTGCTGCAACGGAAACAGAATTAAAAGAACGTAAACTTCGCATTGAAGATGCATTAAACTCAACTCGTGCTGCAGTTGAAGAAGGTATTGTATCAGGTGGTGGTACTGCACTTCTAAACATCTATAATGCTGTTGATAAAGTACTTTCTGAAGTAGAAGGCGATGTAGCTACTGGTGTACGTATCGTATTACGTGCTTTAGAAGAACCAGTACGTCAAATTGCGAACAATGCGGGTCTTGAAGGTTCAATTATCGTTGACCGCTTAAAACGTGAAGAAATTGGTGTTGGATTCAACGCTGCAACTGGAGAATGGGTGAACATGATTGATGCTGGTATCGTTGACCCTGCAAAAGTAACTCGCTCAGCATTACAAAATGCTGCAAGTGTAGCTGCTCTATTCTTAACAACTGAAGCAGTAGTAGCAGATATTCCAGAGAAAAACCCAGCTCCAGCAATGCCTGACATGGGCGGAATGGGAATGATGTAATACACCCGGAAATACTGGGAAATTAGGCTTTGTTATAGAGGCTTCTCATTAGTTTTTTAAACTTTTGAGAAGCTTCTTTTTTTATAAAAATGTATATCGAAAACCAAAAATAAGATGTATATCTAAACATAAAAATGACACTTAAAGAATGTACTTCAAGTGTCGTTTTTATTATGGAGAATAATAATAAGTTTAATATTTCCCGATAGGAGACTCCTACTTCAAACAGCTTGTAAGAGAATTAAGTGGAAGTAGTTCAAAAAGCCTTATACATCTTTCACGCAATTTTTGAAAAGGAATTAATACCTCTTTACTTCTTAAATGTATGAAGAATTAGTAATGGGAAAATCTAATTATGAGTTTAAGAAAGGAGAGATGTTTAGTGAATTATACAAAAGCGTTTTTTATTAAACTCGTTATGACAGTAGCTGTTTTATGGATTGTTTTAGGACTGTTTTTTGGCGTATCTTTTGGAGATATACTTATTATAAGTGCACTACTAACTGTAATTGCATTTGTTGGAGATATATTCATTTTACCGTTAACTGGAAATATAGGTGCTGCTGTTGGGGATTTTATTCTTGCCTTTTTAGGAGTTTGGGTTTTAGGCTCATTTTTGTTTAATAATAACGTAGCTGTATTGTCTGCTGCATTTTTATCGGCTTTGTTTATCGCGGCTGGGGAACTATATTTCCATAGATATTTAAGAGATCATGTTTTTGAAGATGTAGATCGGCCAAATAATTATAATCGTGTCAATAATCTTCAAACAGAATTTTCGGAGGATTTTGATACCGATTTGGATAAGGAAAAGGAAACTTAGGACTTAAGTTTGAAAATATGTGGAAGATTATTAATTCAATATATAGAATAAAGGGAAGTACGCCTATGATAAGAAAGGTGTTCTTCCTTTTTTGTATGTTGTAATAAGAAACAAACCTTTAAAAGTTCAGCAACTTTTGTAGGTTTGTTCAATCTCTTAAGTTATAAAGAGAAAAATAAACTTAATTAGTCATATTGTCATCCAAAATAAGTAAAAAGTTCTAAATTTGCTTTTATTGAGGATATCGTTAAAATCCAATGGAAATCTATGTTACAATTTATATATTGTTAGATATTTTAAATAATTTAACAGAAAGGGAGATTGAGATGAAGAAAAATAGAATTGCCTCATTTTTACTCGCTTTACTTTTAATCCTTGCTTTACCAATTCAACAAGCGCATGCAGCAGGTTCTTTTAAAGATGTTGCAGAGAATTATTGGGCTAAGGATATTATCAACGAATTTGTTGAGGCGGGTATTATAAAAGGTTATGAAGATCAAACTTTCCGTCCAAATCAAAAGGTTACTCGTGGACAAGCTGCAATTATGCTAACAAATGCATTAGAATTGGATACTGAGAATGTAAGTACTATCCAATATAAAGATATTAAAGCAGACCATCCTTACGTTAAAGAAATAGCTGCGGTTACAAATGCAGGTATTATGTCAGGGAGTAATAATAAGTTTGAACCTAACAAGCCACTTACGCGAGCTCAAATGGCTACAATCTTAACAAACGCATTTGACTTAAAAGGAAATAAAACTTCAACTTTCAAAGATGTAAAGAAAGATTATTATGCATATGCAGCAATTGATGCACTATATGCAAATAACATTACAGCTGGATATGAAGATAAAACATTTAAACCTTCTGTACCAACAACACGTGCTCATTTTGTAGCTTTCCTGTCGAAAGCTCTAGATCCTAATGAGGAAAATACAGGTGTTGTAGATTTATTGAAAGAAGTTTATACAAATGAACTAAACCTAAATACTTACGAGTTTGAAGCAAATATGGATTTAGGTCTTATTTTACCTGAGATTGATGAGGAAACACCAGAAGTTGCAGCATGGTTTGAAGTATTAAAAGATGTTCAAATTGATATCACAGGTGCATACCAAAAAGACCCTATGCAATTTGAAGCGGATATTAACGTTTCATTAAAAGGTGACATTCAATCAACATTCACTATACCAATGGTCATGACAGAAGAAAAAATGTGGATCAAACTTCCAGATTCTCCACTATTACCATTACCAGAAGCGCTTAAAGGGAAATTTATTGAATTTGATCTTATAGAACTAGCTGAGTTATCTGGACAGCCTGCTTCAACATTTGATATGGAGTTACAAACGAAACTAAATGCAGACATTATTAACCTATTCGTTGATTTACTAGGAAAAGATTTCTATAAAGAAATCGATTTAAGTACTGTAACAGTTCCAGAAGGTGTAGATGCTAGTAAAGTAATTAAATTTGAATTAACGAATGAAACATTAAAACCATTTTTAGATAAAGTCGTTAATGAATTATTACCTCAATTATTAGAGGTATTAGATAATCCTGAATACATTAAAGCTTTAGGACTAACAGATGAAGATCTTGCATTAGCGAAAGAATTATTCGCTACTGAAGAAATTAATATTGATGAAGTAGCTTCAGAGATTAATAAATATTTAAAAATTAATCAATTAGATGAAATCATAGTAATTAGTGAGGACAATTATATTAGCTATGATGAAAGTACAATTGATATTACGATTACAGCTGAAGGTGAAGCATTTAGCTTTAAACTTTCATTAGATCAATCAAAATCAAACGTTAATGAAAAAATCGAATTTTCACATGGTATTCCTTCTGGTGACGATGTTCTTCCATTTGAAGAACTAATTAAACTAGAGGAAGAAGCATTACTAAATGATATAAATTAACGTATCGTAAGTGAACATAACCAAAAGGCCTTGTAGTGATACTACAAGGCTTTTTTAATGGAATATGGAAATATAGTTATAAATTTTGGTTCTTTGTCAAATGTGGTGGTGTTTAATCCACCAAAAAAATCCAAAATACCCACTCTTCGAAGTGAGTGTACCTTTTATACACTCACTTCTCTTACAATTTGACGCCATAATATTTTCTTTCTTAATCTTGCGAAAGACTTAATTCCGTAAGACTTGCGTTTTATAACCTTAGTTGTATTGTTTACTCCCTCAATATAGCCATTACTATATAGATAGACAAACGAGTTTAAAATCTCTGTTTTCCATCGTTTAAATGTTCCAACAACTGAATGAAATGCCTCTATATTTGAATTCTCTGCTAATTCACACCAGCGTTCAAGACCTGCTTTAGCCGTATTGCTATTGCTTGTTTTAAACCATTCATCTAATTTATTTTTTAATACATACGCTTCTTGCAATCTTGGCTTATCTTTTAACAATTCTTTGACTCTACTTTTTTGATCATCTGTTAGTTTAAACGGTGATTTCCATAAAAGTTCTTTACTTCTTTTACAGAGAATACGATCTTCTTTTCGAAGTTCATTTTGTACTTCTCTTCTCACCTTATCAAACCCCCAATAAACCTGTCTCATATAGTGAAATCGATCCGCAACGATTAAAGGGTTTCCAAGGGCTTTTCGAACCGCATCTTTAAAACGTTTGGATAAATCCATAACGACCACTTTTACTTCACTTGTGTCACATTTTCGGAAATAGTTTTCTATGGTTTTACTTAGACGATCTGGGAGAACATCAATGATTTTTTTATTTTGCACATCTACAATAATCGTCTGAAACTTTTCTTTATCGGCATCTCCTTTAAATTCGTCAATGGCAATTATAGCTGGGAGTATACGTTGCACCTTGATTCGACGCTGATCAAATAGGCGCATCACTAGATTTGTGCTTACCCCGGCCATTTTCCCAACATCCTTAAAAGAGTTCTCTCCCACATACGTTAATACCTGTTGTTCAAGGGATGTAGTATGACGTTGATAACGTTTGATAAATCCCACTTTTTCATAAAAAGTCTTCTTACAAGCTGTACATAAATATCGTCTTTTTCGTAGATGAATTTTTACAGGTCGATCTTCTATCAGACGTCCTTTAATTTTTTGAGTACGATAACTATGAACTCGTTTTGTTTTAGTACCACAATTAGGACAAGTTTGTTTCCTTTGTTTTGTTTGAAGCCAGAAGTGAAATTCCCGGTTTTCTTCTTTCATGTCCCATAGTTCAACGTGTTTATCTTTAATTCCTAGTAGTTCCATGATAAAATGTTCTTGCATCCTTACTAACTCCATTCCTTTTTTGCGCCACATTAAAGGTATCAAAAAGAGTGAGTAGGATGTTATTTTTTTTGCTTTTTTTAGAAAGTTGTCAAACTCTTGATTGTACTGACCACACCACCACATTCAGTATAGAGCCTAAATTTTTTACTAGCTACCTTAAAAGCTACATTGATCGGTAATTGTGATTATCAACAAAGGAATAAGAAAAACACACACCCAAATGGATGTGTAATAGTTATACAAGGTTCTTTAGATTTACTACTTTTAATACTAACGGAAATTTTCTAAAATTTTTGAACGGCTCTCATTCATTTTGTTAATAAATTGAGTCATTGTATTGAAAGTTTCATTGCGTTTATTTGACAATGATTGAAGACGTAGCATATCCATCTGCTGTGAATTGCTTATACTGTCAAGGTAGGTTTTCACTTTAGTCAATTCAATTTCAACTTTCGACTTTAAATTAACTAAATGTTCCTTTTGAGTTGAGTCAAAGTTTAAATCTAATTTATCCATCCCGATGCTTTGATAAATTGCATTCAACTCAGTTAGATGATCACTTAATGTGGACGTATCGATGCTTTGTTGAGAATTCAATAAAATTAAACCTAGCTCATCATTCATTGCTTTTAAAATAAGGTGTACATTATTCATTTGGCTAGCCTGTTCATTCCTCTTTTGAACCTCTAATATTTGTTGGTTAAGCTGTTCATCAAGTAATTTCGTTCTTTGTTGCTGAACCATAAGCAGAGCACTTTCAATATCCATACCTTCTAAATTTATCTGACTGATGTTACTAGTACCGATATTTTCTAAATTACTTTGTGCTGCTTTAGCAGACGGTGGTCCAACAGTAACAAGTACAAAGCTAGCTGTTAATGCTGCACCAATTAATAACTTTTTCATAATATTTACACCACCAACTCCGTTTTTTTAGAGACAATGAAATTTTGTATTACTTCAAAAAATCCCTAGGTTAAATTGTAAGAGTTAAAGGTTAAATCTAGGTTAATTTCAAAAAAACTATTCACATTTACTCTATAGAAGAGGGATAAAAGTATGGCTTACAAAAGTTCTGCCTTCTTTTTGTGCATATAACGCCATAGGTGAACAGATATCTCATGTGCTTCAGCTTCATGTCGTGAGTTTCTAAAGGATTTATTAAAAGCAGCAACAACTACCTCGAGAATAGAATAATTACCTTTGGATGAATTTAATTCACATAATATAAATTCAGCATATTCTTTCCCTTTTTCTGAATCTAACTCGGTTAAATTTTCAATAAATCCTTGCAGTTGTTTTACTAAGTCTTCTTTTTTAATAACTTTTTCTTCGATTTTACTTCGTAATGCTTGAACAATATCCGGTGTAATGATTAGATCACTCGACGAGACAAGATGTGGAAGCATACTTTCTATACGTTTTAAAATGGGAAAAATTATATTTTCAGGGGATTTATTTTGTTTTGTTGTAATAGAAATTGTTCGAAGTGTTTGGAACAATATTCCAAATAAGGAAATAGCGCAATCGTAGGAAACACTTCTTATTTCCTCTCCGAAAACATCAACAAGTCGATTGGCTAACCAATTTAATTCTTGAATCGTATGCTTTTCTAATACCTCTTTAAGCTCAGCATCTTTAAAACCTGATATGGACTCAAATATTTCTAACAAATTGTGCTCTCGGTTTACATGAAGCAATAGTGATATTTGTTTGACGAGAACATTGAAATCGGTAGGATCTTCATTCATGGCAACTTCAAATCGTCTATTAACTGTTACTTCTCTACTTTCCTCTAAAATAGCAATTAAACATTCATTTTTCGAAGTAAAGTGATTATAAAAAGTCCCCTTTGATACATTTGCTGAAGCAATAATGTCCATAATAGATGTATCGTTAAAACCCTTTTCTATAAATAATTTACGAGCTGCATTAATAATTTGGCGTTTTCGATTATTCATTTGATCACCCTATTTGCACTTTATTACTTAAAATTATACCACAAGTATACTTTGTAAACACTTACAATTCAGCGGATTTAAAAAAATAAATTTATTTCTTGTAAAAAATAGACTACGGGTATAAAATGTATTTCAGCTATATGAAATGAAAGAAAAGAGAGAGTGAATATAATACTTATGAATACACATACAGAACAAACTCCTCAAAAGCCCCCGTATTTAATGATTGCCATTTTATTTGTGGGTGCTTTTGTTGCTTTTTTAAATAATACACTATTGGCTGTTGCGCTACCAACGATAACAAGTGATTTAGGAGTAAGCTATGCAACAGGACAATGGTTAGCAACAGGGTATATGTTAGTTAGTGGGGTACTTATTCCTGCATCTGCATATTTTATTACCCGATATAAAACAAGACCTTTATTTATTGTAGCAATGATTATTTTTGCACTAGGTACACTTCTTGCTGCAATCGCTCCAACATTCGCAGTGCTACTTGCTGGGCGAATAATTCAGGCAGTAGGGTCTTCATTTATGGCGCCATTATTAATGAATGTTATGCTAATCAGTTTCCCCGTTGAAAAGCGCGGTGCTGCGATGGGGATGTTCGGATTAGTTATGATTGCTGCACCTGCAATTGGGCCTACATTATCTGGATATATTGTTGAACACTTCAATTGGCGAGTATTATTTGAAATGATTTTACCATTCGCTATATTGAGTCTATTATTTAGCTTTTGGAAGCTCGAAAATGTGTTACCAAATAAAAAAGTTACATTAGATTATTTTTCCATAGTTCTTTCAACGATAGGTTTTGGTGGACTACTTTACGGTTTCAGTACTGCAGGTAATGATGGCTGGACTGATCCTATTGTAATTACTACACTTATTATTGGAATTATTGGCGTTACTTGGTTTGTAATCAGACAGCTAAAATTGGAAACACCAGTATTAGATATGGGGATTTTTAAATCACCAATGTATGCTCTCGCAGCAATTATTAGTGCTGTTTTATCAATGTCAATGATGGGTGGTATGATTTTAACACCTGCATATGTTCAACAAGTTCGTGGAATTGAGCCAATGGAATCAGGTTTAATGATGCTTCCAGGTGCTATAGTGATGGCAATTATGTCGCCGATTACAGGTAGATTATTCGATAAAATTGGCCCGAAACCATTAGCAATTACAGGTTTAATTATTACAGGAATCTCAACATATCTATTAGCAAAGCTTCAAATTGATTCAAGTTATTTCTACATTATTTTTGTATACACAATCCGTATGTTTGGGATCTCTCTTGTTATGATGCCGATTATGACAAATGGATTAAATTCACTAACAGCAAAACTTTATCCACATGGTACAGCTGCAAACAATACGATTCAACAAGTTGCAGGTTCAATTGGTACGGCAATACTTGTTGCAGTTATGGGTGAACGAGCAGCTTCAGCTGGGGCTGATATTGCAAAAGAAGCAATGGCTAGTGGTACTATGATTACAGAAGAAGCGTTAACACAACAAGCATTGCTTGAGGGAATTCATCTGTCGTTTTTAGTAGCGACTTTATTCACAGTAATTGCATTAGTACTTTCATTCTTCTTAAAACGTGTAACAAATTCAAAAAAAGCACATTAAACAATATAAAATGACAATCAAAACCACTTCTCAGCTTTTGAGAGGTGGTTTTTTCTAAAAAGCGATTACTAATCAGTGCTTTTATTGTTGATGAAATCATAATTAATCATATGATTGGCTTAAATAGGCATTTTCCCTTATATTAAAAATGAATAAAATGATGTATATTTATAAATTATTATTCAAAAAAATTCATACACGCAACTTTTTGTAATATATGATTTCGTGTATAATTAATTTAATAGCTTTGCCAGTGAAATTTGTGTGTGGGGGTTTGAAGGATGAATGTTCTCGATATTTTAGATAGATTAGACGATATAGAAATAGAGTTTGAACCAATTTATAGTGCGGATGAGCATGTTCTAGTTGCTTATGAAGTAATAGGTCAAATTGCAAACGAAGGTAAAAGCTACAAAATTGTTGATTATACTTACGATGAATCGATTCCGGCGGATTTACGTATAGAAATAGAGCATTATGTTGTGGAAAAAGCGATTAAGCTTGCAACAGATCAATTGCGAGAAGTGAATTTATTATTGCCATGTAATCCGAATTTATTAATGGAGGATTTCGGAGATTCTTATTTTCAAATCTTAAAAAATTTAGTTGAAGAGTCCCTATTACCTCATATTTATTTAGTAATTCCAGAGCATAAATATAAAGGGGAATTTGAGCAATTGCAACATCCGATACGATATATTAAAACGTATGGGGTAAAGATTGCTTTAGATAATATCGGTTCTGAAAGTAAATTGGACCAAATATTAATGCTTGAACCAGCAATATTGAAAATCAATGTTACTCAATTGAATTATAATAATTGGGGGGCACAAAACCATGTGTTTAAAACGATTCAATCACTAGCTGTTAAAATTGGTGCAACACTCATGTTTGATCATATACAGACTGACTATCAGCTTCATCATGCTTGGAAAAATGGTGCGCGATATTTTAAAGGTCCTTATTTGCAAAAGCCCACTAAAGAGTATATCCCACGTGACACGTTGAAGGAAAAATTTCGAAGTGAATGTCAGCATTTTATATCTGCTGAGAAAAAGCAACTTGAAATAAAATATGAGGAAATGAAAAAGCTGCAGAAAATGATAGCAACCATAGTGGAGATGATTAAACCATCAAGCTGTGATGTGGAAAATTTACTACAATTAGCTAAAAAGTTAGAGGCATATGCATTTCGTTTTTATATTTGTAATGAAGAAGGGTTTCAAACTTCACCGAACATCATGTTTAAAAATGGTGTATGGAATGTACAAGAAAGTGCAATTGGTAAGAACTGGAGCTGGCGTCCTTACTTCCTTTTCAACATCATCAAAATGCGAAATGACGAAAAAGGTGAATTATCTGCAATCTATAGTGATATCGAGACAGGTGAGTTAACACGTACATATTCAATGGCAATAAGTGATAAGGAGTATTTATTTGTTGACATTACCTACGATTATCTATATGAGCATAATCTAGTGAATTAATGCTAGCTGTAATGAGGAATACCCGTAAAAGTTTGAAAATGATCAAACTTTTACGGGTATTTTTATAGTTGTGATTTGTTATGTATTTTGATATTGAATCATAAAATTAATTGATATGGACAAAAGCGACCTACAGCGTCCATTTAGTGAAAAAGTGATAGAAGGAGTGTTATCATCCAAATTCATGTTGTACGGCAAGGTGAGTCGGTATGGGGGATATCACAAGCATATGGTATAAACTATCAAAATATTTTACAAGCAAATCAATTAGCAGAAACAGATCAACTAGTCGTGGGGCAAGCGCTTGTGATTCCGATTGTAGGCAGTTTTTATTGGGTTCAACAAGGTGATTCTTTGTACTCGGTAGCACAGCGATTTGGCCTTAATCCAAATAATCTTGCTCAAATCAATGGGCTTAACCCCAATCAACAATTGTGGGTGGGGTTAAGACTTTATATTCCACCAATGGAAAAAACAGATGCCGAAGTGAATATTTATATTGAGCCGACGGGAGAAACTGTTAGTCAGGCGTTATTGGATGACGCAAGAAGTGTCGGTCAATACTTAACGTATTTAGCACCTTTTAGCTATGAAGCAAGAAGAGATGGAAGTATAGAATTAATGCCAATTGAGGGAATACCAGAAGTCGCAAGAGAAACCGGCGCTTCTTTAATGATGGTTGTGACCAACTTAGAGGAAGGCCAATTTAGCGGCGATTTAGGAAGAGCAATTTTGCAGAGTGAAGCAGTACAGGAAGTTCTTCTCGAAAACATTGTGGAAGAAGCTCAAAGAATTGGAAGTGTGTCGGACATTCATTTTGATTTCGAATTTTTACCAGGAGATCAAAGGGAAGCTTACAATAACTTTTTAAGAAGAGCAGCGGAATACTTACATGGTGAAGGGTTCTTAATTTCCACTGCGTTAGCACCAAAAACAAGCGCTGAACAGGCTGGACAGTGGTATGAAGCTCATGATTATAGAGCACATGGAGAAATCGTTGACTTTGTTGTTTTAATGACATATGAGTGGGGATATTCTGGTGGGCCGCCAATGGCTGTTTCGCCAATTGGTCCAGTTGAAGATGTCATACAATATGCCTTAACTGAAATGCCCGCAAACAAAATTATGATGGGTCAAAACCTTTATGGATACGATTGGCAACTTCCATTCGTTGAAGGTGGGGAGTATGCTCGAGCGGTTAGTCCACAAAGAGCGCTGGAAATTGCAAGAGAAAACAATGCGGTAATTCAATACGACTATGAAGCGCAAGCACCAAATTTTAATTATGTTGATAATGAAGGGAATGCCCATAAAGTTTGGTTTGAAGATGCAAGATCGATCCAAGCGAAATTTAATTTAATGAAGCGTTTAGGAGTCCGCGGAATTAGTTATTGGAAACTAGGCTTCCCATTCCCACAAAATTGGCTCTTAATAAATGAAAATTTCAACGTTGTGAAAAGATAAAACTTGAGGAGATGGCTATGAAAATAGCCATCTTTTTTTACATTTTCATCCCACTCATTTTAAATTGGTCATATTTGGGTAAAACTAAAATTTATGGATAACAAAAAATGAATGAGGATGAATAATTTGAGAACGAATAAACGTACAATTGATTCAATGAACTTTTGGTCAGGTATTTTATTTGGCTTAGGAGCAGTAGCATTTTTGGATGAAGCAATTTTTCACCAATTATTACATTGGCATCATTTTTATGACTTATCAACGACAAGTGTTGGTCTAATTTCCGATGGATTATTTCATGCGTTTAGCTGGTTTGCAACGGTTGGTAGCCTTTTTATGGTAGCGTATTTACGTAAACAGAAAGCTTGGAAGAAAAGGCGATGGTTTGGTTCGTATATGCTTGGAGCAGGGGTGTTCAATCTATATGATGGTATTATTCAACATAAAATTATGAGAATTCATCAGATACGCTATAATGTAGAAACATTTTATTATGATTTGATATGGAATGTTTTAGCTGCAGCACTCATCATTATTGGACTTGTTGTCATTCGAAAGGCTAAAAAAGCAGAGAGAGTGAGTGAGGGACAAGTTGCAACATGAACATACGAATCATGTTACATATAATCTGTTTGAAATGTTCCTATGGAGTATCCCATTTCAACTATTGATTGTATTGTATCTATATGCAGTTGTATCGACGAAAAAAAATTATAGAGCTTGGCCAATTTATCGGATTGTTAGCTTTAGTCTCGGTATAATATGTATTGCAACTGCCCTGATCGGCCCAATTGCAATGCTTTCCCATACGAATTTTACAGCTCACATGGTTGGACATCTTTTGCTAGGGATGCTTGGCCCATTACTCATTGTAATATCTGCACCGATCACCTTATTACTTAGGATATTAAAAGTAAACCATGCAAGGAAAGTAAGTATGGTGTTAAGGAGTAGGTATGTTCAAATTATTAGTCATCCTTTAGTGGCGAGTGTGCTGAATATTGGAGGTCTATGGATTTTATACACAACTGATCTTTTTGAAGCGATGCATCAGTCTGTGCTTCTTTATATACTAGTTCATGTACATGTTTTTTTAGCAGGGTATGTTTTTACAGCTTCTATGATTTATATAGATCCTACTCCACATCGTACGACTTTTCGATTCAGAACACTCGTATTCATTTGTGCGTTGGCGGGACATAATATTTTATCAAAGTGGATTTATGCAAATCCTCCCTCAGGTGTATCAAAGGCTGATGCTGAATTAGGAGCAATGACGATGTATTATGGGGGCGACTTGATTGATGTATGGATTATTATCATAATGTGTTATCAAGTATATAAGTTAAGAGTTCTACATTTAAATGAAATACCAAGTCTAATCAATAAATAAAACCTTCCTAGAAAAAGTTCTAATGAAGGTCTTATTTTCCCTTACGCTCTTCTACTAATTGTTTTAAATTCTGAAGTACCTTACTAAAATTTTGTTTTTCTCCGACTTCTCTAAATTCTCGGAATGGGTCCCCGTTAATTCTCAATCTCTCAATTACCTGTGGTAGAGAAAATAAAGCTGGTGTAAGGTTTTCATTTATTTCCTCCCAGTTCAGTGGTGTGGCAATTAAGCCTTGTTCATTCCCTCTTGGTGAATAAGGGGCTATAATTGTTTTCCCATAGGCATGTTGAATGAAATCAAGATAAAGCTTTTGACCGCGATTCTTTTTCAAGCGCTCCATTGTAAACCAATTAGGCTCTTGTTCACATAAAAATGTACATACAAATTCCGTGAAAATACGAGTATCCTCGTAGGTAAAGGCATTTTTAGGCAAAGGGATATACACCTGCAATCCTTTTCCGCCTGATGTTTTTACAAAGGAAACTAATCCAAATTGGTCAAAAATTGACTTCATCATTACTGCTGCTTCGATAGCTAAAGAAAATTCATTCACTGATGGTGGATCTAGGTCGAAAACAATTTCAGTTGGATAATGTGTATCCACGGTTTGAAAAGGGATATGAAATTCGATAACAACCTGATTTCCTAACCATAGTAACGTCTCAATATTATTACACAAAATGTAATTTATATCTTCCTCCATTTTTGTAGCAATAAATGAGGGTTTGTAATCAGGTGCATTTTTTTGATAAAAGCTTTCACCAGGAATACCGTGGGGATAACGGATTGCTGTTAAATAACGATTTTTAAGAAAAGGTAAAAAATATGGTGACACATGTTGTAAATAATACAAATAATCGTCCTTATCAATATTTAACTTTGGCCAAATCGGTTTATCAGGATGTGTAACTTGTACCTTTTCAGGTATTGGATTTAATTGTCTAATCATTGTTTTCCAATTAACGAATTCTGGTTGCAAATCAAATCGAAATTTTGAAAAACGAGGTTCTCTCAACTTTTTACCGTCAAAATCAATACATGCAATGTCTACACAAATGGAAGGGTCCATTTCCCAAGTTTCAGATGTTACTTGTCGACCATTTCTTTTAAAAAAAGTAACAAGTGTTTGAAATTCTTGTTCTGAAAATCCATGCTTAAAAACGGTGATTTCAATTAGTTGATCTTCTCTATAAATAGATCCGTGGAAATAGCCATTTTCTTGATCATATTTGGTCAAAATGACAGTTACATAAAACCAATTTTTCACTTTTAACCATTGAGTTGTTCGTACACTACTGTCCCACGTACTAGATTGATGCTTTGCAACTACTCCTTCTCCACCATGAATTTTTACTGTATCAATTGCTATTTGATCTTTTTGAAATACATCTATTAATTGAATATGGCCTTTTTTTACGTAATCAATTGTTGTCGAAAAACCAATTGCTTCAAAAAGAGATTTTAACAATGCCTTTCGCTCATTTAGGACATAATCAGATATATCTAATCCTTTATATCGGATAAGGTCGAATACGATAAGATTACAAGGAAATTTGTTTGCACTATTTAGAATCACATCTTCATTTCGCATTCTTCCACGAGTTTGAACAACTGAAAAATTACTTTTATAGTTATTTATAAGGTAGCAAATTTCCCCATCTAACGTTAAAGGAAGGAAAGGATAAATTTTGTCCTTTGCCTTTTCAGAAAATGTTACGATCTCGGGATAGAAATTTGTTAATTCTTTTTCATTTCGACTCATTATTTGAATCCCAGTTTTATCCCAGTGAATGATGCAACGAAACCCATCATATTTCACTTCATATAGCCAATCTTTTGTTGAAGGTAATTCTTCTGATGCGGTTAAAAGCATTGGTTTCATTATCATAAACCTCTTTTTTCTTTAGTTTTAGGATAAATGTAGTAGTTATACATAGAACAATGCAGAGAACAACATAATAAGAAAAAAGGCGGTGATGAAGGTGCATACAGTTTGGAAAGGTAGTATTAGTTTTGGTCTTGTGAATATTCCGGTGAAATTACATACTGCAACGGAAAATAAAGATATTAAATTGCGCCAATTGCATAAAGAATGTAATAGTCCGATCAACTATAAAAAAGTATGTCCTGTATGTGATAAGGAAGTAGGAAATGAAGATATCGTAAAGGCTTATGAATATTCTAAAAATAAATTCGTTGTACTTGATGACGAAGAGTTAGAAAACTTGAAGAAAGAAAGTGAAGATAAAGCAGTCGAAATTATTGAATTTGTTCAATTAGATGAAATTGATCCAATATATTTCGAACGTAGTTACTTTCTAGCACCAGATAGTGGTGGTGGTAAAGCATATGCATTACTAAGAAGTGCATTAAAAGAATCTGGAAAAATTGGTGTTGCCAAAATTACAATTCGTTCAAAGGAACAGCTAGCAATCGTTCGAGTTTATGGTGACACATTGTTAATGGAGACAATTCATTTTCCAGATGAAGTAAGAAAGGCTGATGAAGTTCCTAATATACCGAGTGAAGATAAGATAGCTGATAAAGAACTGGATACAGCTTTAATGTTAATTGAACAATTAACAGAAAAATTTGATCCTGAAAAGTATAACGATGATTATCGAACAGCGCTACTTGAACTTATCGAGAAGAAAAAATCTGGTGAGGTTGTCGTAACAGCGACTGAGAAGGAAACGAAAGTACCTTCAGATATGACAGATTTAATGGCGGCTTTACAAGCATCACTAGACAAAACAAAGAAACCTACAGTACGAAAACGAAAAACACCAGCAAAGAAAAAAGCGTAATGAATTTAGACCACAAATACTCAGTATTTGTGGTTTTATTTTTCGACATCACATGACATGGAATGATACTTAGTTAATCAGTCAAATTCGAATAGTATTGCCGTAAAAACAGGAGTTATCAATGGATTCTAAAAGCGTCAACTACTTATCTGAAATTTTATAATATTATAACAATCTTAACATTAGATTAATATCATCTCTTTTTGGCATTGAAATTGTTAGATAATTGAGAATAAAATAAAAACAATAAAGATTTCAAAATTTGAACTCTTGATTTCACAAAATGAAATTATTAAATGGTGTATGTAATGTGTATTGAAATCTACATACTCAAAATATTTTTTCACAGTATTAGGTTAAAAAACTAAAAAGGGAGTGAATTCCATTGGCCGAAAGCGTATTAGAAGTAAAGGATTTAAAACTTGGAATCCGGGACGGGAAACGGCAAATTCCAATTGTAAACGGAGTAACCTTCGATTTGAAAAAGGGCGAAACGTTGGGGATTGTTGGTGAGTCTGGCTGCGGAAAAAGTTTGACGTCATTATCGTTGATGGGTTTACTGCCACCAGGTATCGAGTATCAAAATGGAAACATTGAAATAAGAAATCAAAACATGGTGGGTGTCAAAGATAAGGTTTGGAGATCTGTTCGAGGTAAGAAGGTATCAATGATTTTCCAAGAACCGATGACCTCCTTAAATCCCGTTTTTACAATCGGGGATCAAATTGTCGAAATGATTCTAAGCCATAACAAGATGAAAAAAGCAGAAGCAAAAAGTCATGCAATACATATGTTGAAAACCCTTGGAATTCCGAGAGCTGAGGAAGTGTTTAATGAATATCCTCACCAATTATCAGGAGGTATGAGACAAAGGGTTATGATTGCAATTGCACTATCCTGCAACCCCGAAATTTTAATAGCAGACGAGCCTACAACTGCATTAGACGTAACAATTCAAGCGCAAATACTTGAACTAATGAAAAAGCTTCAGAAGCAAATGGATATGTCGATTGTACTTATTACTCACGATTTAGGCGTTGTAGCTGAAATGTGCGACAGAGTCATTGTAATGTATGCTGGTGAAGTTGTAGAGGAATCAACAGTAGTAGAGTTATTTGATAATCCGAAACACCCATATACGAAAGGGTTACTTGCTTCACTACCAAAAATAGAAGAACAAAAAGAGTTTTTATCATCTATCAAAGGAGTTGTACCAACTGCTGCAAATATGCCATCTGGCTGCCGATTTGCACCACGTTGTCAATTTAGAACAGAAAAATGTGATGAAAAACCATTGCTAAAAATGATTAATGATCAGTCTCAAGTGCAGTGCTGGCTTTACTCTGATTAAAGATGGAGGTGATCTTGTGGAGGCAGTAGCAGTAAAAGAAAAAGAAACATTATTGAAGGTTGAAAATCTCTCAAAACATTTTATCGTCAAAAAGGGATTTGGAAAAAACAACGTTCAAAGAATTAAAGCAGTCGATAACGTATCCTTTGAAGTGAAAAAAGGCGAAATTTTCGGGATAGTTGGAGAATCAGGGTGTGGTAAAAGTACTACTGGGCGTACTATTCTTCGATTATTAGAACCTACCTCAGGAAAGATAGAGTTTGAGGGTAAAGATATTTCAACTCTTAGCGGCAAAGAGATGCGCCAAGCAAGAAGAGATATGCAAATCGTCTTCCAAGACCCATTTGCCTCATTAAATCCGCGGATGAAGATTTTTAACGTAATCGAAGAACCTTTAATCAACTTCGGAGTAAAGGATGCTAACGAAAGAAAAAAGAGAGTATATGAAGTTGCCGAACAAGTTGGACTTACAATAGCACAGTTAGAACGTTTGCCACACGAATTTTCAGGTGGACAGAGACAAAGAATTGGCATTGCGAGAGCGCTTGTTTCACGTCCAAAGTTAATTATTGCAGATGAACCAGTATCGGCACTTGATGTTTCCATTCAATCACAAGTATTGAATCTAATGAGAAAACTGCAAAAAGAAATGGACCTAACATACATTTTTATCTCACATGACTTAAATGTTGTGCATCATTTCTGCGATCGAATTGGTGTAATGTATTTGGGGAAAATGGTTGAAATAGCTGATAAGGATGAACTATTTAAAAATCCATTACATCCTTATTCAAAAGCTTTATTCTCTGCTTTACCAAAATCACACCCTTTAGAGAAGAAAGAGAGAATTGTGCTCCAAGGGGATGTACCTAGTCCAGGTAATCCTCCAAGTGGTTGTATGTTCCACACGAGATGCTTTGCTTGTATGGAACAATGTAAGACCGAAATTCCAGTTTTGACAGCTAGAAATTCTCAACATAAAGTATCTTGTCATCTTTATCCTGAATGAGAAAAGAGGTAACCGATGAGTAAGACGTTAGAAAAGGGAATTCAGTTATTTGAGCTTTTTACGAGTGATAAACCTATTTGGTCTATGGATGAAATTTCGGAGTATACAAAAATACCAAAACCTACAGTTTATAGACTATTAAAAATATTCGTAGATAATGAGTTTTTACAAAAAACTACCGCCGAAAATGGTGAAGGATACCGTTTTTCCTTAGGATTGAAGTTTTTAGAACTGGGAAGTGTTGTTCTTTCGACATTCGACATTCGAAAAATTGCTTTACCACCTATGAGAGAATTACAACAAAAGTTTAATGAGGCAGTACAGCTTTCTTATAAAGATGGTGAAGAGGGACTATATATCGAAAAAGTCGAAAGTACAAAGCCAGTTCGATTATACACACGTGTTGGAAGAAAGGCGCCTCTCTATGCTGGGGCATGTATGAGAACAATTTTAGCATTCCAGCCACAAGAGGAAATTGACTATATTATTTCTAAAAATTTAAATCAAATCGCAAGTGGAACTCCACAATCGAAAGACAATGTATTACAGTTGCTTGTTCAATGTAGAACAGAAGGTTATTCATATAGTATTTCTGAATTAGAAGAAGGAACCTTTTCTATTGCAGTTCCAATTTTTAATCATGAGGGACAAGTAAAATACTCTTTAAGTATTGCAGGAATCGCTACTTCATTTTCTCAACAGCAAATAAAAGAATTTGTTACTGAGCTTTGGAATGTTGCAGCAGAAATTTCAGTAGGTATCGGTTATAAAGAACCATATCCTTATGGGCTTTTATAAATAACAACAGATAAAACAGTAGGGGGATATAAAATGAAAAAGATGAAGCATTGGCTATTACTTTGTGTTGTATCAGTAGTGTTAGTATTAACTGCATGCTCTGGCGGTGATTCAAGTTCACAAGACGAAAGTGCAGAAGCAAACAAAGAAAACCCGGCAGCAAATAGAGGAAACGAAATCGTTATTGGTATTCCTAGTGAACCACAAAACTGGGACCCAATTGATACATTTTTATTAGATTGGAGTACTGTAGCTACTTCTGTTTTTGAAGGCTTAATTGATCGAGATGTTGACTTAGAGTTACAACCAGGATTAGCAGAATCTTGGGAGTACCTTGATGACAAAACACTTCAGTTCAAACTTCGTCAAGGTGTAACTTTCCATAACGGTGAGCCGTTCAATGCTGACGCTGTTAAATTTACATTTGACCGTTTATTAGGTGAACAAGGACAAGCCGGTCCACAGTATTCGAATTACAATTCAATTGATTCAGTTGAAGTTAATGATGAGTATACTGTTACTTTCCACTTAAACACTGTAGATCCAGTATTATTAACAAAATTAGCTAGTTATGGTGCGGTAATCGTTCCACCTCAATATATTCAAGAAAATGGTGAGGAACATTTTGATAATAACCCTGTAGGTACAGGTCCTTTCAAAATGACTGGTTATAAAAGAGATCAAGAAATCGTGTTAGAGAAAAACGAGGACTATTGGAAAGAAGGATTACCGAAATTAGACAAGGTTACGTTTAAAGTAATCCCAGAAGCATCAACTCGTTTAGCTGAACTACAAACAGGTACGATCGACATTATGAAAAGAGTTGAAGTAGCTCAAGTAGAAACAGTTAATTCAACTAATTATTTAAACTTATTGGAAGTACCAACACCCACTGCGTTTGCCTTACGTTTTGATACTGCAGTTAAACCTTTAGATGATGTAAGAGTGCGTCAAGCAATTAACTATGCAATTGACCGTGACGCTTTAATCGAAGAAATTTTAAGTGGTTATGGAGTTCCGATTGCAACGTTCCAAAGTGAATTATCATTTGGGTATAATCCAGATCTAAAACCATATCCATATGATCCAGAAAAAGCAAAACAATTACTTGAAGAAGCGGGTGTGGAAGAAGGTACAACAATTGATGTAGTCATTCCTGGTAATGATGGTAACTTCAAAGAAATTACACAAGCTGTTGCCTTTTACTTAGAACAAGTCGGTATTAAATTAAATATCCAAACAGCAGATAGTACAACATTAAACTCAGATTTAATTCCAAATGGTAATGCTGGTGGAATGTATCGTCAAGGTTGGGGTGGATGGACTTTAGACTTTGATAACACAGCTTACTTAATGTACCATTCAGGAGAATTCTGGAACCCATCATTTATGGATGAAGATGTAGAACGTTTGTTAGAAGAACAAAGAAATTCAGTTGACCAAGAAGAGCGTGCAGCGATCTTTACAGAATTAACGGAAAAACTATATGAATTAGCTCCAGAGGTTAACTTATACGCGGCTGTGGATTTATATGCTGCAAATGAACGTGTTGTGGATTTCCAACCACCACATGATGACCGTCTACGTTTAGAAGAGGTTAGTGTGCAATAAAGTTTAGTAAAAACTGGAGATAGTATGGTTTTCCATACTATCTCTTTTATTCCATAAAGTAAGGATGTGAAAAGCTTGTTATCTTACATAATTAGAAGAATTTTTCATGCCGTGTTAGTAGTTTTCGCTATTTCAATTATAGTTTTCTTTTCCATTCGCTTAACTGGGGATCCAGTAGCAGTCATGTTCTCAGCGGGTGAACCAACGCAGGAAGCAATCGATCAATTAACAGAAGAACTAGGATTAGATAAGCCGTTATATGTTCAATATGGTGTATTTATGAAAGGCCTTTTAACATTTGATTTAGGTGAATCATTTAGAAGTGGTATTCCCGTTATGACACTTATATTAGAAAGGGCATGGCCGACATTTGTCTTAGCTTTAGGTGGTATCTTTGTTGCATTATTAATTGCATTCCCTGTTGGAATTATCTCAGCAGTAAAAAGAGATACATTTTTAGACTTTGGTGGAAGAGTATTTTCTTTAATAGGAATTTCATTTCCGAACTTCTGGCTAGGTTTTATGCTTATTCTTATCTTCGCAGTTAATCTGCAATGGTTACCTGCATCTGGTTTCGAAGGCTTTTCATATCTGATTCTACCTTCTATCACACTAGGTTTAATCCTATCAGGTGTATTAGCTAGATTAGTAAGATCCTCCATGTTAGAAGTATTAAATCAGCAATATATTCGAACGGCTAAATCTAAGGGAATTAGTAAATGGAAGGTTATTTTAAAGCATGCATTTAGAAATGCTTTATTACCGACAGTAACATTTATTGGTTTGCAATTCGGAGCGCTTTTAGGTGGTACGGTTATAGTAGAGCAAGTATTTTCTTGGCCAGGTATTGGTCGATTAATCATCGATGCAATTAATCAACGTGACTATCCAGTTGTTCAAGGTGGAATTGTATTTTTAGCACTTGTCATGGTAGTCGTGAACTTATTAGTCGATTTAAGTTATTCACTAATTGACCCTCGTATTAAAGCAGGAAAGGGGAAATAGTAAATGGAACAAACAGTAAAGGTTACAAATGCACCAAAGAAAGCTTCATTTGTTTCAAGGTTCTTTAAGTTCATAAGAACAAATCCAATTGGAGTATTTGGAATGTTGTTAGTTGCGTTAAGCGTTATTTGTGCTGTTTTCGCTCCATGGATTGCACCATATGACCCAACAGAAGCGAGTTTAACAAATCGACTAGACGCACCATCATTTTTAGATGCTACTGGGGAATCTACCTATCTTTTAGGTGGCGACCAACTAGGTAGGGATCTATTAAGCAGAATTATATACGGAGCCCAAATTTCTTTAATAGTAGGGATTGCTGGTGTATTCATTTCATTAGTCATTGGAACAATTATGGGATTAATTTCAGGATATTTTGGTAAATGGTTAGATGATTTAATCATGCGAGTTGCCGATATCCAGTTGGCATTCCCATTTATCTTATTCGCTATTGTTATTATGAGTGTTCTTGGTACTGGTATATGGAAAATTGTTATTATTTTAGGACTCACATATTGGGTTGGATTTGCGAGATTAATAAGGGGACAAGTGATTTCCCTTAAAGAACAAGAATTTGTTCAGGCTGCTAAAGCAATAGGCGGATCCCATAGAAGAATTATTTTTAAACATATATTACCGAACGTACTATCATCAATATTAGTTTTAAGTACAACGTATATTGCGGAATTTATTTTACTTGAAGCTTCACTTACATTCCTTGGTTTAGGGGTAGATCCTACAATTCCATCATGGGGTGGTATGTTAGCAGATAGTCGAAACTACATTACAACAGCTTGGTGGACGACTGTATTCCCAGGGTTTGCAATTATGCTAACAGTATTAGGATTTAATTTATTAGGAGATTGGCTAAGAGATCGATTTGATCCAAACTTAAAAGCGTAGGTGATAAAGTGATGGAAGATTTATGGACTTTGGATGGATTATTAGTAGACAAAAATGATGATGGTATACCAGATGGCGTTTCGTTATATATTGACCTCCCAGAAAATCTTTATCCTATAGGGCTTTTTGATTTTCTAGCTAGGGCGGGCTTAGAAACAACAGCTTTATCTTTTAATTTTTTTGAGAAGCACAATCAAAAGGTCACGTTAACATTCGAAAAAAGTAATCATTCTGAAATAACTTTTGAATCAGAAATTCTATCGATTTATTACCAATCTGAAGAAGATTTGTCGAATCAACTGCGTCATATTAGTCAGCTAGGCTTAAAAATGAGTGATTCAGAAGAATCAAAAGAAAGACCAATGATTAGGGGAGTAAGTGATATTTGGACTCTAGCAGGTTTTGGTCAATATCAAGAAGCAAGTCCAATACATCCCTTAAGTGTGAATATTGACAGCAAACTGGATTGGAACAAATCGTTATTTCTAGCGGTATGTCAGTTGGTTGCCCGGTTAGGATTAGTGAGTACAACGATAAAGTTCCCACTAACTAATAATGAAATGGCAGATATTCAATTTGTCATAGAAGAAAATGGTCAGAGCTCTATTAAAGTACTAGAAGAAAATATTATAAAAGTTAATGGTTCTAAAGAAGAATGTGCACAGCTAATAGATTGGTTATCAAATGAAAAGGCCTGGAAGGAAGATGGGGTTTTAGGTAGCTGGGAAAGACCATTCCTTTATGCACATTTAACAAATGAAAATGTCATTTTAATCGAAGAAAATTGGCAAGATCAGTCGGAAGTCGATATTGCGGAAGAACATATTAAAATGCTTTCAGAAGAAGAAAAAGAAAACGTTGTTATTTATTTATCAGAGCCATTATCTAATAGAACCTGTCTAAAAGAAAAATGGGAAAAGAACTATGGAATTCAAAATTTAGTGGTTCGGTCTTCATTTAAGCCTGCCTTCCATTGGTTAAAAGAAGAAATCATTGAAAAAATACCTCAAAATACGAAGCAAGTTGTTATTAAAGTAAAAGAACATGACGTTGAAGGAAGTCTAGAATTACCAATTCGATGGATTCAAGAAATCTATCCCATTGATTTAATTATTGAAAAAGCAACATCTATACATTCGGATAATGTCATTTTTGAACTAAATAAAGACCAGCAACATACATATGAAGTATTTGCTGTACTAAATAATGAAGAATGTGTGTTTATTGATTATTTAGATGTTGTATATAGCAAAGTTCCATATGTAGATGGTGAAAAATTTGCAACGCCAACAACCAGCTGTATCGTTTGTGGCGAAGAGCAAAATAAAGTGATTACAATACCAACAGATAGAGAGAGATTTTATAACTATTATTTAGAAGCTTTTTTACCAAAATTAGTAGAAACTATTGGTGATATTAAGGATGGAATGGGTTATACGGAACCATTATTTAGTGGACTCCAAGTAGAAGTTTGGATGAGTGAAGAAGAAGAAAAGCTGGGTGTAGATGAAGAAAGAACATCATCACTAGAAGCACTTTATGAAGATATATACTTTAATACGTTAGATTATTTTGACCATCTCGGTAATAAGCAAGCGGGTAAACCATATACAGCACTTGGTGCAGTAATACCTGTCATGCATGTTGAGCAAGGAACTAAACCTAGAGCAAACGTAAAAGTAACCAAATGGAATAACCATCGTAAGAAGGAAGTTCAAACAAAAGAGCTATTCTTTAATGATGGTAAACCATCAAAAGTACAGATTGCAGTCAACAACGAAACATCTATGTATGATGTTGATGAGTTACAGCTAGAGTGGGAAAAGATAAAAAAAGCCGAGAGTAATATTGGAGAAAATTTATTTATCGATTATTCGTTTAGAGGATTACCGATTGATTCTATTGAAAAATATTTACCTACAGGTGAGCAATTTGAGTCACCTATAAAAATGACATTATTTAAACCAACAGTGTTAATCGAAGCAATGCATCATCCAAATGAAGTATCAAGCAATCCAGCAGTTCTTAAATTATTGGAGGAGCTTGATTCAAACACGAATTTACTAAAACAGTTGAATGTTGTAACAATCCCGATGGCAAATCCAGATGGATATAGTCTATTAATGCGACTAACGAAGGAACATCCAGAATGGAAACATCACGCTGCAAGATACAATTCTCTTGGTTTTGAGTATGCACATACAAGATATTTAGATACTATTTTTGGCGAATCAAATGTCTTACCAGAATTAATGAAGCGCTGGGCACCAGATGTTGTCGTTGATAACCATGGTATACCGGGACATGAATGGATTCAACCATTTGCAGGTTATAATAGTCCTCCTAGATTCCCAGTTTCATATTTTATCCCAAGTGCAAAAATTTACGGACTCGGAAGATATTCCTTCGATACACAGACGGAACTAGCTCGAAATAATCTAGATAAAATTGTAAGTGATATGAATGAAATATATCGTTCTACGAATATACCGAAACAAAATGAGTATTGGAGAAATCGTTTTACAAAATATGGCCATCAATGGTTACCGAATGTGTTTCCTTTGGAAGTTCACGGCAATATAAACTTCTATAAATCTATAGAAGTTACACCTACATATTCATCTGTTAGTATATTACGTTATCCTAATTGGGTAGCCGCCGATATTATCTCGGAAGCAGCAGATGAAGTAGTATATGGTGATGTGCTAGAAGAATGTATTGATGCGCAATATTTATTTAATTTGTCAATTATTCAAACGGTTGCCAAAACAAAGGTCAAAGTGAACAGAAACGGAAATACGATTTATAGAGAAAGACCATTAAGAATATAGCCTAAAGAGGTGAACAAGATGAAAAAAATATTGTTAACTGGCTTTGAACCATTTTTAGATTATAAAGTAAATCCAACGATGAAAATTGTAGAAGAATTAAATGGAAATAGCATAAATGGTCATGAAATTGTAGGCTGGATACTACCTGTGGATTTTGAACAGTCAGCAAAACTTTTACTAGAGAAGATAGATGAAGTAAACCCAGATGTTGTTGTTTCATTGGGGCTTGCTGGTGGAAGATATAAAATCACACCTGAAAGAATCGCTGTAAATGTAAAAGATGGCGATGCAGATAACAACAACCATGCACCGCAAGATGAATTCATTGAAGAAGCTGGGGATACAGCTTATATTCCTACGATTCCTGTTCGCAAAATAACAAATCGCTTAATTGAAGAAGGTTACCCTGCTGAAATTTCTAACACAGCTGGTACTTATTTATGTAACAATGTCATGTATAGTGCACTTCATCATGCAAAGGTAAATAAATTAAGTTATAAATCTGGTTTTATCCATATTCCAGCATCACACGAATTAGCTATTCAACACGGGAAAATACCTAGCTGGTCCCATTCAGATTTGATGCGTGCTGTTGAAATTAGTCTTGAAGTGATTACTGATGAGGTGAACTAGTTTGTTCCCATCCGTTATTATTCAAGACAAGAAAATCGCTTCATTTATTTTTGGACAAGAGATAGATGAAGAAACTTTTCAGCATGTAGAAGCTTTTGATCAGTTTATAAATATTAAATATAAAAAACTTATAGTGGAAACCGTTCCTACTTATCATATGGTAACGGTTTTCTTTAACAAAGAAATCGCTCAAGATCAATCATTACTTACAGACATTATTTACAAATGGAAGAAATTTGAAATTCAGTTGCAATCGTCTAAAAGTAGAAGGGTAACAATACCTGTATGCTATGATGCACTATTTGCTTTAGACCTCGAAAGAGTAGCGGAAGAATTGAATCTAACGACTGAACAAGTTATTAAAAAGCATAGTGAACCAACATATAAAGTCTATTTAATCGGGTTTTTACCGGGTTTTCCGTACTTAGGTGGTTTAAATAAAGAACTATTTGTTCCTAGATTAGATAAACCGAGGAAATCCGTTGAAAAAGGAAGTGTGGGAATTGGCGGAAGACAGACAGGTATTTACCCCGTAACGTCACCAGGTGGTTGGAACATTATCGGAAAAACCCCTATCGACCTATTTGATGTGAATCGAAACCCTGCTTTTTTACTCCAACCAGGAGATCAAATTACATTTAAAAGTATATCAATCGATGATTTCTATAATGTTAAAGAAAATGTTGAAAAAAACCCTCAATATATATTGAATTTGATAGATACAAAAATTTAGCAAATGGTTGGCTAGAAAGTGGAGATAAACATGAAACAATTGCTTAAAGTGGTCAAGAAAGGAGTTTTTAGTTCACTTCAGGATAATGGTCGATATCGATATAGAAGATTTGGAATCCCAACAGCAGGCCCTATGGATCAATTATCTTTCGAGTTGGGTAAAAAAATTTTAGGTAATAAGGAAAATTCTACAGCTTTAGAGATTTTTTACGGTGGAGTAAGTTTTTTGTCCTTAGCAAAACACGAATATGTATTAGTTGGAGCGGACATGAAGGCAACGGTAAACGGAAAGCCAGTTGAACCTTGGAAAACCTTCATTTTGAATGTTGACGACCTTTTAGAATTAAATGTGTCTACTGAAGGATCAATCGCGTATCTAATGGCGCTTGGAGGTTTTAATACAAACTCTGTTCTAAATAGTACCTCAACATATTTGAAAGCAAATTTAGGTACAGTTATTAAAAAGGATACGATTCTCTATGGAAAAAGTGACCTACCAGATGTTTTAAAATATAGAACAGGTTTATATAAATCATTTATTCCTAATATATCAGATTGCGTAAAAGTAAGAGTTACCCCTAGTTATCATCTCTCGTATTTTATAGAAGAAGATGTAGACCATTTCTTTCAAAGTGAATATCAGTTAACGAATGGAGACCGTATGGGGTACTACCTTCAAGGACCTTTAATGAGGATGAAAGTAAAAAAAGAATTACTGTCTGAACCAACAATGTTTGGCACAATTCAAATACCACCCAATGGACAACCAATTATTTTAATGGCTGATGCTCAAACGGTAGGAGGATATCCAACTGTCGGAAAAGTGGTAGAAGAGGATTTATGGAAAGTGGCACAATTGCGTTACGGTAATCGAATTTCATTTGAATACCAGCCTATAAGAAATACTACTGATTCAGTAAGATTCGAAAAGGATGAATAAAATGGAAAATCAATTATATATTGACTTAAATAGTGATTTAGGTGAAAGTTTCGGTCATTACAAAATCGGTAATGATGAAGAAATCATGAAATATGTTTCATCTGTAAATATTGCGTGTGGATTTCATGCTGGTGATCCAACTACTATAAAAAACACTGTAAATAAAGCATTAGAAGCTGGTGTTGCCATTGGTGCTCACCCAGGATTTCCCGATTTACAAGGATTCGGTAGAAGAAATATGCATATTAATCCAGAGGAAATATACGATTTAACTTTATATCAAATAGGTGCATTGAATGCTTTTGTTAAAGCGAGTGGAGGAAAGCTTCACCACGTTAAGCCACATGGAGCGCTTTATAACATGGCAGCAAAAGATGAACAATATTCAAAAGCAATTGTTGAAGCTGTTTTAAATATAGATGAAGATTTAATTCTTTACGGCTTGTCAGGAAGTCAACTAACAGCAGTTGCAAAACGATATGGTTTAAGATGCGCAAATGAGGCGTTTGTTGATCGTACATATAATCGAAGTGGACAATTAACACCGAGGACGGAACTAAATTCATTAATTAAGACTGAAGAAGAGGCATTAAATCAGGTTTTAAAAATGATTCATGAGAAAAAAGTTATTGCCACAACTGGAGAAGAGGTATCGATAGAAGTCGATACATTATGTATTCACGGTGACGGCATAAAAGCAGTAGAATTTGCGCAAAAAGTAAATAATACATTAAAACAAAACAATATTATCATACAGGCATTATAAAAATATTTTATACGAGAATAACCCTTGCAAATATAATGCAAGGGTTTAGTTTTAGCCTATACTTCTTTGCTCTGGAGGAGTTAAGTGCTCATATGAATTAAGTAAGTGCCCCAAATAGTTACCTATGTGATCAAAATAAATTTATGTGATTCAAAGCATGTTACTCCGCTCAAAAGGGCTAATAAGTGCCTAAACAATCTACTAAGTGCCCCAAACAAGTACCTTTATTCCCAAATCATAAATTATTCTATTAAAATAGAAAAACCTTCTAACAGTAATCCTTGTGATACTGTTAGAAGGTTATCCTTCGTCTCTATCATTCTTCTAATCAAAGTCTAATTTATAATCCTCATCCTTAATCATTTTCAACTTCTTCTTGAATATATAAATGAAGAACAAGTTAAGAATAAGAGGTAGAATAAGGAACATGCTCAACATGATGGCTATATTTTGTGCAGTCCATCCACCTTCAGCTAGATTGATATAATTTAGTGGCCCTACAAGACCAGATAAACCAAAACCAGCACTGTATGGAGTTCCTTGTACATTTAATAACCCTGCTAGAGCACCAAGTATAGCTGCCGAAATAAGCATTGGAAAGGCCATTTTAGGCTTCATAAAGAAGTTGCGCATTTGAATTTTTGGTGACCCTAACACATGAGCTAAAGCTGTTCCAAGAGCATTTGCTTTCATGCTAGCTAAGAATAGCCCCATACCAACGGCAACAATTCCAATATTTGCAGCACCTGAACCAATTCCAGATAACATAATAACAGTTGCAACCCCCACAGTTGATAGAGGAGACATAATTAATATGCCGAATATAACCGCTAGTAAAGCGCCCATTAATAATGGCTGTAAAGTTGTTAAGAAAGCAACTCCATCACCAATATAATTTGCTCCATTTTTTACATACGGTAAAATGGTATAACCAATCATACCTGGAATTAATACTGAAAGCATTGGAATAAGTAAAATGGAGTAAGCTTTTAAACCTTCCCCTACAAGCTTTACAAACAATACAGCTAAGGCAGCTGTAATACCTGCATTTAAAGTTACACCGATGCCGTTCAATGTAAAAGCTCCTTCAGCCGTTTTAAGAATTGCACCACTACCAACGACAGTGGCAATTCCAACACTAGCTGTTTGGATAGGTGTTAATTTAAACTGCATTCCAACTAACACCCCAGTTAAAACTGGTAACATACTCATGACAATAACAGTTGCATCAAGCAATCCTTGGAATACAGGTGCATGTGGAATAATCAATTTTAATATTTCACCAAGTAATGCATTCGGAATAAGTGCAACTACAATAGCAATACTCATACCGTTTAATAGTTTACTAAAAAAGTCCTTCATTTCTATTTCCTCAAATCTATTGTTGTATTTTATTAACTTAGTAAAGTAATTATAAAGTGATTTATTTTCAGAATCAACAAAAAATTTAATGATTCAACGCGTTAAATCGACGAATGATGCTATTGTCGTATATTATTTCAAGTAATTTTATTTTTTTTAGGAAATTTGTACTTTTCATTAAAAAACATTTAAAAGGATAAAATTTAAACTTATGGGGAAAATATGAGAGATTAACATGTATTAAAGGAGTGGCTAAAATGAAGAAATTTAAGTTAATACTCTCAGTACCGTTTTTGTGTATTTTACTGTTGGGGTGCAATACGGAAGAACAAGAGACAAATACGACGATAAATACTGAGCCTAATGTAGCTGATGATGAGGAAACTGGTAATAGAGCTTTAGAGGATCAAGATAATCAAGATGAAGATAATACAAATCAAGCTCAAGGGAATACAAATGCAAATAATGGAGGTGGAGAAGGGGATAAGCCCTATCTTTTTACTGATTTTGATTTAGACGTTGATTATGCAAATGATATTTCCTATGAAGCTGACTATGAGATAAATCAAAATGAGGTTAAAGCAGAAATTGAGGATGAAATAAATAACATAGTACAAACTGGTGAAGAAGCAAAAACGACTTTAGAGGAGTATTTTGAGCAGTTAAGTTTCAATGAGCATTCCAAAGACGAAGAAGTTGCTGGTCAGGTGATTGCAGCCTTCAGATTACCGGAGGACTACGTTTCTGTAGAGTTAGAAGTACGCTATGATTCAGGAACTGTGAAGGAATATAAATTTACAAAATAAAGTGAAAAATGTCCCCAAATAGTCTGCACTATTGGGACATTTCTTTTTTAATTACGTTTATGAACTAAGTTTCCTTGTACCCAAACCTCACGAATATTTTCAGGTCTAGAGAGATACATAATTTTTTCAAACACTTCATCTAATCGCTCATTAAATAGTGGGAGCTTTGCAGAAGGGATTAATGTATCGATGATTTGAACATCCCATGCGAAGTTTTCTTCAATTTTCCCAATAGGAAGGCTTAGAGCATCCCCACCTCCCGCTGTTGCTAGATAGAAGGCTTCATTCATCGTGATTCTGGAAGAAGGAACTCCTCTAGTTTCTTTAGGAAGCTTTGGATCAACTCCTTCTTCTAACATTCTAGAAGAAATGACGGCTTGCCTTGCATTATCAAAAAGACTTGGAGAAAAACCGCCTGAAATATCTGTTCCAAGCCCTATATCCACACCTTTTGAATGCAGGTGAGCCACAGGTAACACACCGTTAGAAAAGAAGACATTAGATATCGGACAATGACTAATAGCTGTTCCGGTTTCAGCAAATAGTTCAGCATCGTCATCAGCAAGGAATGTACAATGAGCCATGATGGATTTATCTTGTAATAGACCAAAATCATTTAATGCAAAGGCATCATGTTTATTAAATCTGTCAATAACATACTCGTGCTCCCAATCACTTTCACTGCAATGAGATTGAATATGTGTATCATATTTTGCTGCTAATCTCCCTAATCCTTCTAAAGCTTCGTCTGTACAGCTTGGAATAAAGCGAGGAGTAACAACTGGGTAAACTCCTTGTTTTGTTGATTTGGCTAAATCCTTCACAGCTATAATAAATTCTTCTGTTTCTTTTAAAGCAGTTTCAGTATCTTTATCTCGATAATCAGGAGGGCATTGGTCCACGTTATCCATCACAACTTTACCGACAAGCCCTCTTTGACCTTGTTTAGCACATATTTCAGCTAATAAAATACTTGCTTCTTTATGTACTGTCGCAAAATATAAAACAGTTGTCGTTCCATTAGCAAGTAATGTTCGAACTAAATCATCATAAACCTTTTCTGCGAATTCGATGTCTGAAAACTTGGACTCAATCGGGAAGGTATACGTATTTAACCAATCATAAAGCGGAAGGTCAAGCGCGGTTCCTGATTGAGCCCATTGAGGAGCATGTACGTGTAAGTCGACAAAACCAGGCAATAAATATTGTCCTTTTTCTAATCGATGGAAGCTATCCTTAAACTCATATTGTTTTATAATTTCTTCATATTCAGCACTTTCAGGTGATACTAATTTTTCTATCATTCCATCTTCATTAATACAGAATAGATAATCTTTTAAAATTTCTATTTCTTTTGTTGATCTACTTGTGAAAGCAGTTCCTTGAAAAACTAATGCAAACTCCTTCATAGCGTTCATCCTTTTCTATATGAATTTTTAAGACTACACATGATAAGTAAAAAAATGATTCATTGCAATTGAAGACTATATTAAGATGAGGTGTGATAACTACTGGTATAAATCATTTATACATAAAATGGTCATCTTTTCATTGGATTGTGTAAAGAGACCTGACAAGGAAGTTTAGTCTTTACCAAAATAAAGGCGAATGTGTTAAATCTTCTATTCAATAAGTATATAATATTTATTTGATTATTTCGTTTTTTGTGCATCTGGGGTTAAATTTAAACGGTGTTTAAGCTATAAATGAAAAAAAGTGATGTTTTAGGGTACTTTAATTTATATTGCGTTTTACTAAATGAAGGGCGTGACAAATCAACATGAAGCAATATTTCGCTGATTTACATATTCATATCGGTCGGACTGAAACTGGAAAGCCAGTCAAAATTACAGGAAGTAGAAATCTTACATTAAAGAATATTTTAGAGACAGCAAGCTCAAGAAAAGGGCTTGATATGATAGGGATTATCGATTGCCATTCACCGGAAGTCATTGAAGAGATGGAAGCTTTGATTGATAAGGGGGAAATGCAGGAGCTGGACGATGGCGGATTACAGTTTAAAACAACTACGTTAATTCCTGGTTCAGAAATTGAAATTTATGATTCAAATTGCCATGGTCCTATTCATGTGCTTGCCTATTTTCCGACTCTTTCTATCATGGCTGAGTTTTCGAAATGGATGGGGTCCAACTTAAAAAATATTCAGTTGAGTTCCCAAAGAATTTATTGTGATGGCGTTACATTGCAACGAAAAGTAAAAGAACTCGGAGGTATTTTTATTCCTGCCCACGTTTTCACACCATTCAAAAGCTTATATGGAAAAGGTGTAATTAGTAGCTTAACGGAAGTGTTTGATCCATCAATGATTGATGCAATTGAGCTTGGGCTAAGTTCGGATACAGAAATGGTAAACAGAATTAGAGAGTTAGAGCCATTTACATTCGTGACAAATTCAGATGCACATTCCCTTGGTAAGTTGGCAAGAGAATATCAAAAGATTCAATTAGAAAAACCAAGCTTTGAAGAGCTAAAGCTTGCATTATACGAAAATGAAGGACGAATTATTATTGAAAACTATGGGCTAAATCCACTACTTGGTAAATATCATTCAACAGCATGTGCACATTGTGGTGAACCGATTACAAAAGAAATGACCATATGTCCAACTTGTGGAAGTAGTCAGTTTGTAAAGGGCGTTTCGTCACGAATTCAAGAGCTTTCTGATTTATCATATAAAGGGAAAAAACGCCCTAACTATATACATCAGGTACCTCTAGATTTCATCCCTGGTGTTGGACCAAAAACAATCGAACGGTTGTTACACGCTTTTGGAACGGAAATGAATATTCTCCATAATACGTCACTTACTGACCTAGAAGGAATAGTACCTAAAAAAATTGCTCAAACAATTGATCAGGCTAGAAAAGGAGAATTATTTATTGAAGTTGGTGGAGGTGGAGTTTATGGAAGGATAAAACAAAAATAAAACAAGCTACTGTTTAAGACGGGGAATCTTAAACGTAGCTTGTTTATAGGGATGTAATGCCACAAAGGACATTTATTTTATAGCAAATTGGGGAATTTGCTAGGGGATACAATAGTAATATGGCCAAATTTTTTAAATTTTATTATTAATTATTTAAAAAATTTATGAAAAATTACTCATTCCATTTTAAACTTTCGAAGAAACGATACACTTCTTCAAAAACATACTCTTTTTCTTGATCAAGAGTTAAAATGTGGCCAGAATTAATAAAGCTTTTAACTGATTTAATTCGAGATTTTACAGAGTTATATATTAAATCTGCACTTTCGCAGTAATATTCATCATCACGTAGTCCACGTAAAATATGAACGGGTGTCTGAATTGTATCCAATTTTGAACTAGTATCATTGATGATACCTTGTAAATATTCAAGAGATGGCATTTGAACATACTGGGCAACCTTGTCTGGATTGTCATTTTGTTCATCATATGTGCCAGATAATTTTTTATATTTTATCGTATAATCGATGATACGACTTTGTAGGCTATCTACACTTTTAGCTAGTGCAGGTGCACTCATTGCAACGATTGCTTTTGTTGGGCGCTCTTCGCCAAGTCTTAACGAGAAAATTCCTCCAAGAGATACGCCAGCTACAGCAATCTCATCATAACCACGTTGTTTTAGTTCATCATAACCTTCTAAAACACTGTTCCACCACTCAATTGGATCCGTTTTGATAAGTGTTTCAGGATCACCACCATGTCCTTTGTATAATGGTGCATGAACTGTGTAATTACGTTCTGATAAATAACGACCTAATCTTTTAACATCGTTTGTGTTGCCAGTAAAACCATGAAGTAATAGAACAGCGCGATTTCCTGATTCTATTGTAAACGGTTTTGGCGGGATGATTTTCATTTTTATAAGACTCCTTTTAATTCCTAGATGTGACAAAGAAATGAACTATTTGTAAAAGTAGTTGTTTTTTATTTTGAAATTTGATATGCAAACTTGATGTTTAAGCTTATTATAGAGGTAACAATACATAAGTACAATTTATTGTTTTTATTAATATGATTCCAAAAAGTTATTAATCGAAAGAGGTATAAATTTCATGGAAATTCAACAGCTAGAATATTTTAAAGTCGTTGCAGAAATGCAACATATGACACATGCTGCAGAAAGATTGAATATCTCACAGCCAGCCTTGAGTAAGTCAATTTCAAATATAGAGCAAGAGATTGGTGTGCCTCTTTTTGATCGTCAAGGTAGATCAATTAGTTTAAATCGTTATGGAAAGCTTTTTTTAGAAAGTGTGGACAGTATTTTAAATGAGTTTCAAAAAGCAAAAGAAGAAATTGGAGGACTTGTTAAACCGGGATATGGTGTAGTGGCATTAGGCTTTATACATTCATTAGGTATGGAAGTAGTGCCGGAATTATTAGCGCATATACCAGAGAAGTATCCAAATATGAAGTTCACTTTAACGCAAGCTTCCTCCTACAATTTATTAAAATGGCTAGAAGAAGGAAATATTGATTTATGTTTATCTCAAAGAATTCAGTCAAAAATAATTGATATACAATGGGAAGAACTTTGGAATGAAGAATTGTATGTCATAGTTCCGAAAAACCATCGATTTGCCAATCGCGAATCCATTCGTCTTGAGGAAATAAAAGATGAACGATTCATATCCATTAAACCTGGAAATGCTTTAAGAAAAATTGTTGACTATTTTCTCGAACAAGCAGGAGTGACAACAAACACGACATTTGCTGGGGAAGAAATGCATACTGTAGCAGGATTTGTTGGCGCAGGGTTAGGCGTATCATTAATACCTGATATTAAGGGATTAAAGGAATACAATGTGAAAAAAATCCGAGTTAGTGAACCAATTTGCGAAAGAAAGATTGGGATAGCTTGGGTAGGTGGAAGATATTTGTCGCCTGCTGCTACGCAATTTAAAAATTATTTATTGGAATACTTTACTGATCCAACGCAAAAATAGAAATAACCTTTTCAAACCGGATAGATAATTACAGCTTAGTGAAGGTGTGTAGTACTTGTACGCAAATAAGGACGTAATTTTACAACTAATAAAAGATTCTTCGATACAAGTTGATCAACAAGATATAAACGAAATATTAGAACAGCTCGAAATCGCTAATACTGGAGATGTAGAGGCGATGGTCAATATAGCAAAGGCCTATAAAAAATTTAAAAAATATGACGGTTATCTATTTTGGCTACAAAGCGCATCCTCAAAAGGATATCCTGATGCACAATATCTGCTTGCTAATTGCTATATTGATGGGGAGATTATGGAAGAGGACTATGATGAAGCCTTTAAGCTTTATAAAAAAGCAGCCGAAGCAGGACATCCCGATGCAGCTAATAATTTAGCTGATATGTATATGAATGGCGAAGGTATTGAAGTGAATGAAAAAGAAGCGCTTAAGTGGTTTACATTTGCAGCAGAAAAAAATATTCCAGAGGCGATGTTTACGCTAGGTATTTTATATGAGCAAGGAATCGGAGTAGAAATAAATGAACAGCTTGCCTTCGAATATTATTTGCAGTCAGCTGAAAATGGATATGATGAAGCTCAATATCGAATTGGTTCCATTTATTTTGAAGGAATACTTGGAGTTGAAAGAAATATGGCTGTGGCAATCCAGTGGTTTGAAAAAGCAGCCAATCAATATCAAGTGGATGCCTTATTTAATTTAGGGTATATATATGAAAATGGTATAAGTGTAAAGCAAAATGGGAAAAGAGCGATTCAATATTACAATCAAGCAGCACTACTTGGTGATTTCCAATCAATGATTAATATCGCCCATATATATGAACATGGAATTGATGTAAAAAAGGATTTGGAAAAAGCTAAAAAATGGCGCTTAAGGGCAGAAAAACAAATGATTGAGATTGAAAAATAGGGTTGTCCCAGAAGAGAAGTACATTCCATTAATTTTGGAATGTACTTTTTATATAGTAATGCTCGTTTTTGATGGAGGCTTCGTGTTTCGCGGGCGACCGTCATACATTGGGAAATGATTATTTCAATTTTTTAACTTAACAATTAACAACATGTTACGAATTTTGTAAAAGAACAAACAATTATTATTATAGAAAAAGTTTATACTAGAGGTACAAGCGACTGACGCGAAGGAGTTGTGTATATGAAAACGGTGGTTGTTGTTGGCGGAGGTATTACAGGGCTATGTACAATGCACTACTTAACAAAAAAATTGAAAGAAAACAATGAGGAAGCCCGTCTAGTATTGATTGAAAAGAATTCATATCTAGGAGGCAAGATGCATTCCGTTTATGAAAAGGATTACATAATGGAAACAGGTGCTGATTCAATCGTGGCGCGACATCCCGGGGTTCTTGAGCTTATTCAGGAACTTCATTACGAATCAGAGGTTGTATATAACGAAACGGGTATCTCCTATATTCATACAAATAATAAATTACATGCCATCCCAGTAGGTTCTATTTTTGGTATACCGATGGATGAAGCGTCATTAATGGCAAGTACATTAATATCCCCAGAAGGAAAAAAACGTGTATTACAGGATGCTGAAATTCCAAATACAAAGTTCACTAAAGAAAGTTCAATTGGAGAATTTCTAGAGTATTTTTTAGGAGAAGAAATTGTTAGGAAGCAAATAGCACCAGTGCTTGCGGGTGTTTATTCTGGGAACCTTTATGAATTATCGCTTAATTCCACATTACCTTATTTAGTAGATTATAAAAATAATTATGGTAGCATCATGAAAGGTTTTGAAGCAAATCGAGAAAAATATGAAAGAGATGCAAATAGAAAATTTATTTCATTTAAAAAAGGTTTATCGGGATTTATCAATCAACTTGAGGACTCTTTACCTGAAGTAGAATTCATGAAAAATACTGTGACAGAACGTGTTACAAAGAATGGCAATGGATATGAGTTATCTTTTGAAAATGGGGAAAAAATTCAAGCAGATGTAGTAGTTTTAGCATGTCCAAATCAAGTCGTGCGTCAAGTAGTGGCTGATAGTGAAATTAATGAATTATTAAATCAATTTACAGATGCTTCTGCAATTACGATGTACTTAGGATTTGACTTACCTGACTCTATATTACCAGCAGATGGTACGGGATTTATCGTGTCCCACAATAGTGATTTAATATGTAATGCTTCTACTTGGACAAGTAGAAAATGGAAACATACATCTTCAAACGGTAACCTACTCGTGCGACTTTTTTATAAAAGTAGTAACCCAAAATATGAAGAGTTAAAAGGAATGTCTGACGAGGAGTTAACGGAAGTTGCGCTACAAGATATTAAGCTTAGCTTAAACATAGAAGAAACACCAGCTGTAGTGAATATCCGAAAATGGATTGATGCAATGCCAAAATATGATCTTGCCCATAACGAGGCATTACAAAAAGTGCTCACTCAATTCGACGAGAAATTCCCAAACTTATTTATTGCAGGATGCTCTTATTTTGGAGTTGGAATCGGTGCATGTATTGAAAATGGCAAAAAAACAGCTGATAAAATATTCCAAGTAATTAAATAAGAAAAGTCTAAAAAATTTGAATTAACTATTGAAGATTTTTTCATTTTAAGATATGATTCAAACTAATCAAATAAAAAATTCTTATCAAGAGAAGCAGAGGGAACTGGCCCGATGACGCTTCAGCAACCAACAGTTATGTATGGTGCTAAATCCAGCGGTTATCCGGAAGATAAGAAGGAATTCATATAGCTATGTTAAGCCTTCTTTCTATAAGAAGGCTTTTATTTTTATATAAGGGGAAGGGATTGGAATATGGGATTACGTGAAGCGCTACAAACAAAAGTACTGACAGCAGATGGGGCAATGGGGACTCTTTTATATTCTTATGGACTGGATTATTGTCATGAAGAAATGAATCTTACTAGACCTGAGTTAATTGAAAAGATTCATAGTGAATATATAGCAGCGGGTGCAGATGTTATTCAGACAAATACTTATGGTGCAAATGCGATAAAGCTAGCGCGCTATGGATTAGAATCTCAAGTCAAAGAAATTAATGAAGCAGCGATAAAGATAGCGAAAAAAGCAGTTCAATCAGGTGATCAATTTATTATTGGATCAATTGGAGGAATTCTAGGTGTTCGTAAAAGTGATACAACGTTAAACGAAATCTTAACTACTGTCCGAGAACAAGCTGAAATACTAATAGATGGTCAAATTGATGGTATTTTACTTGAAACCTACTATGATTTTGAAGAGTTAACAGAAACACTTAAACTTCTTCGAACGATGACGGACATACCAATCATCGCGCAAGTATCAATGTCAGAGCCTGGAGTATTATTAAATGGAATTAAATTAAATGATGCACTTTTGGAACTTGAAAATATCGGTGCAGATATTGTAGGAGTAAATTGCCGACTGGGCCCTTATCATACAATACAAGCATTAGAAACAGTTGAATTACCAAAAAAGGCTTATTTGTCAGCATACCCAAATGCATCATTGTTAGATATTGAGGAGGGTCGCGTAATTTATGAATCTGAAGTAGATTATTTTGCACGAGCGGCACTTGAACTGCGCAACCAAGGTGTTCGATTAATCGGTGGGTGCTGTGGAACAACTCCAAAACATATTGAAGCGGTAAAAAAACAATTAAGTAATCTTAAACCAATCGAACAAAAACGAACGAAGCCCGAGAAAGAAGTACTTATTCGAGAGCCAGAGCCAAGAAATACAGAACCCCTTCATGAAAAAGTTAAACGAGAACGTTCTGTTATTATCGAGCTCGATACACCACGTCATTTAGAAGTGGATGCTTTTGTAGAAGGTGCGAAGGTTTTATACAAAGAAGGCGCGGATATTATTATGATGGCGGATAATTCATTAGCATCTCCAAGAGTAAGTAATATTGCAATGGGTGCAATTTTAAAGCAACACGGTATTCGTTCGATGCCACACATAACATGTCGCGACCGAAATTTAATCGGATTGCAATCGCATCTAATGGGCTTAAATGCATTAGAACTCCACGATATTTTAGCTGTTACAGGAGATCCAACGAAAGTAGGAGACTTCCCAGGTGCAACAAGTGTGTACGATGTTTCTTCAATGGAATTAATTACACTAATTAAGCAGCTAAATGAGGGGATTTCCTTTTCTGGTAAAGCTCTTCGTAAAAAAGCTAATTTTTCAGTGGCGGCAGCATTTAATCCGAATGTCCGTGTATTAGATAGAGCGGTAAGTAGATTAGAGAAAAAAATAGAGCATGGAGCAGATTATTTTATTTCCCAGCCGGTATATTCCAAGGAAAAAATAGTAGAAATCTATGAAGCGACGAGAGAATTGGAGGCACCTATTTATATAGGGATTATGCCGCTGACAAGCTTTAGAAGTGCGGAGTTTTTACATCATGAAGTACCAGGAATCAAGCTTTCTGATGAAGTGCTAGAAAGAATGAAAGCATGTGATGGCGATAAAGATCGCGAAGCAGAAGAAGGAATAGCAATAGCGAAAGAATTACTCGATACGGCGACACAATATTTTAATGGTATCTATTTAATCACACCATTTTTACGATACGATTTTACTTTACAATTGATGCAATATATTAAACAACTCGACGAAGAGACAAAAGGGGTAAAAGTAAATGGTTAACCATCTGATAGAAGAACAATTAAAAAAGCGCATATTAATTATCGATGGTGCAATGGGTACGATGTTGCAACGTGAGAATCTAACAGCGGAGGATTTCGGTGGAGAAGCACTAGAGGGGTGTAATGAAAATTTAGTCCTGACTCGACCAGATGTCTTAACAAATATCCATCGAGCGTATTTAGAATCAGGTGCGGACATTATTTGTACAAATACTTTTGGTGGAACTCCCCTCGTATTAAACGAATATGGATTAGGCTATAAAGCAGAGGAAATAAATAAACGAGCAGTTCAGTTAGCGAAGCAGGCAGTTCTGGAATTTTCCACTGATGAATGGCCTCGATTTGTAGCAGGCGCCATAGGTCCTACGACAAAGACTCTTTCTGTTACAGGGGGGATTTCCTTCGATGAGTTATTAGACAATTTTTATGTTCAAGCAAAGGCTTTAGTAGAAGCAGGAGCAGACCTTTTATTACTGGAAACAAGTCAAGATATGCTGAATGTCAAAGCGGCTACTCTAGGTGTGAAGCGTGCATTTGAGGAGACAGGAAAGACATTGCCAATCATGGTCTCTGCGACAATAGAACCAATGGGAACAACATTAGCTGGGCAAACAATCGAAGCCTTTTATATTTCGATAGAACATATTAAGCCCCTTTCCATTGGACTAAACTGTGCAACGGGTCCTGAATTTATGACAGATCATATCCGTTCATTATCAGAGCTAGCAACGAGTTATGTTAGCTGTTATCCGAATGCCGGATTACCAGATGAAGAAGGTTGTTATCATGAGACGCCTGATTCGTTATCAAAAAAATTGAGAGGGTTTGCTGAAAAAGGGTGGTTGAATATTGTCGGTGGCTGCTGTGGTACAACCCCTGATCATATACAAGCAATTCGTGAAGCAGTGAGTGGATATTCACCGCGAAAATTACAAAGCAAAACCCATGGACATGTTGTTTCTGGAATTGATCCACTTCAGTATGATGATTCAATGAGACCGTTATTTATTGGGGAACGTACGAATGTTATTGGTTCCCGGAAATTCAAACAATTAATCATTGATGGGAAATTTGAGGAAGCGGCTGAAATTGCTAGAGCACAAGTGAAAAATGGTGCACATGTAATTGATATTTGTCTTGCGAATCCTGATCGCGATGAGCTAGATGACATGAAAAACTTCATGCAAGAAGTGGTGAAAAAAGTAAAAGTACCATTAGTGATTGACTCGACAGATGAAAAAGTGATTGAGGAAGCATTGAAGTACTGCCAAGGGAAGGCCATTATCAACTCGATTAACTTAGAAGATGGAGAAGAACGATTTGATGCAGTAATGCCGATTGTGAAGAAATACGGTGCATCAGTTGTTGTAGGAACAATTGATGAACAAGGTATGGCTGTTACAAGAGACCGTAAATTAGAGGTAGCAGAACGTTCGTATCAGTTGTTAACAGAAAAGTGGGAACTAGCTCCTGAGGATATCATCTTTGACCCTCTTGTGTTCCCAGTTGGTACAGGCGACGAGCAATATATTGGAGCGGCTGAAGAGACAATCGAAGGAATTCGTATGATAAAGGAAAAATTACCGAACACGTTAACAGTATTAGGAGTAAGTAATGTTTCCTTTGGATTACCACCTGTTGGGCGTGAAATATTGAATGCAGTATTCTTATACCATTGCACACAAGCTGGATTAGATTATGCAATTGTCAATACAGAGAAATTAGAGCGATATGCATCTATTCCTGAAGAAGAAATCAAATTAGCAAACGACTTAATTTTTAATACAAATGATGAAACGCTAGCGATATTTACAGATTTTTATAGAGGTAAAAAGAAAGAACAAAAGGTTATAACACTCCCGGATACAGTTGAAGAACGTTTAGCCTATTACATCGTGGAAGGAACAAAGGAAGGGCTTATTCCAGATTTAGAAAAAGCGATGGATCTATTTGATACACCACTAGATATCATTAATGGCCCGTTAATGCAAGGCATGGCAGAGGTCGGTCGCCTCTTTAACGATAATCAGTTAATTGTTGCTGAAGTATTGCAAAGTGCAGGGGTTATGAAAGCAGCTGTAGCGCATTTAGAACAATATATGGAGAAATCCGAAGACAGTTCAGGGAAAGGGAAGGTCCTCCTTGCAACAGTAAAAGGCGATGTTCATGATATTGGAAAGAACCTTGTAGATATTATTTTAAGTAACAATGGCTTTAAGGTGGTTGATTTAGGCATTAAAGTAACACCATCTGAGCTGATAGAAGCAATCAGGAAAGAGAAGCCTGATATTGTAGGACTTTCAGGGCTACTAGTTAAATCTGCACAGCAAATGGTAACGACAGCACAGGATTTTAAGGATGCAGGTATAGAATTACCTATTTTAGTTGGTGGTGCAGCGTTATCAAAACGATTTACAGAAACAAAAATTGCTGCAGAATATAATGGACCGGTTGTCTATTCAAAGGATGCAATGCAAGGGTTAGACCATGCGAACCGTTTAATGAGCGAATCGGAACGTGAATTATTAATAAAAGAGCTTAGAGACTCACAAGAAAAAAGATTAATTGCTGATGCAAAGCGTGCTGAACGGCCTGAAAAAATAGTCACTGAAAAAATAGCTAGAACTGTTCAGGATGCACAGGTGTTCAAACCAAAAGATTTAGTTCAACATGTGACGAAAAACTATTCAGTTGCTCACCTTCATCCATATGTAAATATGAGAACATTAATTGGACATCACTTAGGGTATAAAGGGAATGTTGAAAAGGCATTAATCGAAAAAGAGGATCGAGCGCTTCAATTATATGATTTAGTTAATAGCTATTTAAATGCGGATTTATTAAAACCGTCTGGCATGTATCAATTTTTCCCAGCTCAAGCTGATGGAGATGACGTTGTTATTTATAGCCCAGAGGATTGCAAAACGGAAATAGAAAGATTCTGCTTCCCACGTCAAAAAAGTGCACCATTTTTATGTTTATCCGATTTCTTAAAACCAGTGGAGAGTGGGGAAATGGATTATGTTGCATTAATGGTCGTAACAGCAGGACATGGTGTTCGACAAGTAGCTGACGAATTAAAAGAACAAGGTAAGTTTTTAGAGAGCCATGCGTTACATGCGACAGCCTTAGAACTTGCAGAAGGCTTTGCAGAACGTTTACATCAAGAAATTCGTGATGCATGGGGGTTCCCAGATGCGGTAGACTTTACGATGCGTGATCGTTTTGCAGCGAAATATCAGGGTCAACGTTTTTCGTTTGGATATCCAGCTTGCCCGAATTTAGAGGATCAAGAAAAGTTATTTAAACTACTAAAACCCGAACAAATAGGAGTTCACTTAACTGATGGATTTATGATGGAACCTGAAGCAAGTGTGTCGGCAATTGTGTTCGCTCATCCGGATGCTCGATATTTCAATGTTTAAAAACAATAAATTAGAAAATACCGTTAGAGCTGATAACAAAGATTTTTAATTATAGGTAAATGAGACGTCTTTCTGGAATGAGGACGTCTCTTTTTTCATTGTCCAAAAATACTTGTTAATAAAATCACTTGTAAGAACATTATGTCATAATTGGTCTCTTCCTTATTTCCTTAGTACTGAAAAAGTGAATATGAACTAGAGTAAGATACCCATTTTCTTGTCGTTATTTGGTGTTTAAATCTATACATAAAATGAAAATTTACAAGAATATATTAAGTAAACATCATAGACGTTGAGAATTGAATACTTTTTCGCTATGCGAACTATTAAAGGAGGGAGCATATGAGTGTATTGGATGTAGTTTTAAAGGTAGACGAATTGCATACTTCTTTTAAAACAACCTCGGGATATGTTCCATCGGTAAACGGTGTATCCCTTCAGGTGAAAAAGGGTGAAACATTAGCTGTTGTAGGGGAATCGGGTTCCGGAAAAAGTGTCACCGCTCTTTCAATAATGGGATTAATCGAAAAAACAGGTGTAATCGAAAAGGGTAGCATCCAATTGGAGGATAAGGAATTAACCAAAATAAAAGAAAAAGAGTATCGAAAAATAAGAGGAAACGAGATTGCGATGATCTTCCAGGAGCCTCTTACTTCTCTTAATCCTTTATTTACAATTGGCAATCAAATCGGGGAATCTATCCGATTACATCAGGGGCTCGATAAAAATGAAACAAAACAAAAGGTGATTGAGTTATTAAATCATGTTGGTATTCCGAGAGCTGAAAAAATTTATTATAGCTATCCTCATACATTGAGCGGTGGTATGCGTCAGCGTGTCATGATTGCGATGGCTTTATCCTGTAAACCAAAATTGCTAATCGCAGATGAGCCAACTACAGCATTAGACGTTACGATTCAAGCTCAAATTTTAGAGCTAATGAAAAATCTGAAAAAAGAAAACCAGACTGCGATTTTGTTAATCACCCATGATTTAGGAGTTGTTGCTGAGATGGCTGATCATGTGGCGGTAATGTATGCAGGTCAAATCGTAGAATATACAAATGTATTCAGTTTATTTAAGAGTCCAAAACATCCATATACGAAAGGTTTACTGAATAGTACACCTAAACTATATGAAAAGCATGAGCAGCTAGAATCGATTAAAGGAACTGTACCATCGCCGACTGCCATGCCAAAGGGATGTAGATTTAATCCGCGTTGCCCATTTGCGATGGAGAAATGCTATGAAGAAAATCCACCGTTAATCCAATTTGAACCTCAGCATTTTACACGTTGTTGGTTAGTGGATGAAGGAGGCGAGCTAAATGAATGATCAAAACATTCTATTAGAAGTAAAAGGGCTTGCTAAATATTTTGAAACAAAAGAGGGATTTACTTCAAAAAAATATTTAAAAGCAGTAGATGACATTAGTTTTCAAGTTTATGAGGGAGAAACTCTTGGCATTGTTGGAGAGTCAGGCTGTGGGAAATCAACCACGGGGAACTTACTCATCCATTTGCTCGAAAAAACGAAGGGCACCATTATCTTTAATGGAAAAAATTTTGACGACCTAACAAAGGAAGAACTAAGAAATTTACGATCAGATATACAAATGGTATTTCAAGATCCGTTTTCTTCTCTAAATCCAAGAATGCGAGTGAAGGACATAATTGCAGAACCTATTCGAACGCATACGAAAAAATCAAAAAAAGAAATTAATCAAGAAGTGACTGAGTTAATGAAGGCGGTAGGATTAGACGTATCCTATCTTAATCGATATCCCCATGAGTTTAGTGGAGGGCAACGTCAAAGAATTGGAATTGCGAGAGCTATTGCATTAAGACCAAAACTAATTATTTGTGATGAACCGGTTTCTGCTTTAGATGTATCCATACAAGCGCAAATATTAAATTTATTAATCAGGCTTCAAAAGGATTATAACTTAACATTTATTTTTATTGCCCATGGTATACCAGCAGTAAAATATATTAGCGATCGGATTGCTGTCATGTATCTTGGGAAAATCGTTGAGATTACAACAAAAGATCAGCTGTTTGAAAAGCCGCTACACCCATATACGGTTAGCTTGGTTTCTGCTGTTCCACTACCTGATCCAACAGTACGTGATCAGCGAGAAAGAATGATATTAGAAGGTGATGTACCTTCGAATGTGGACATTCCTACTGGCTGTAGATTTCATACAAGATGTCCTTTTGCAACAGAGTTATGTAAAAAGGAAGAGCCTGAATTAGTAGAATTTGAAACAGGTCACGAGGTAGCGTGCTTTTATCCATTGGACGGAAGAAAGACAGAAATAGTTTTTCAGTGAGGGTTTTCATAATCCTCACTGATTCACATATGACTAATACTAACTAGATTAGCAAAAATGGAAAGGAAATGATGGATTGTTATCGTATTTAAAGTCTAAGGAACAAGAGATATTACTGATGCTTGAGCGGCTCGTAAATAAAGATTCCGGAAGCCATTATAAAAAAGGTGTAGATGCGGTTGGAAAATTAATTAGTAATGAGTATAAACAATTAAACTTTACCATCGATACAGTACATCAAACCGAGGTTGGGAATCATCTTTTCTTACGACATAAAGAAGCGAAAAATCCAAAAATTATTATTCTAGGTCACCTTGATACAGTATTTAAAGAGGGTACTGTGAAAGAACGTCCATTTATGATTCGCGGATCTAGAGCGTACGGTCCTGGAGTAATCGATATGAAAGGAAGTCACGTCACACTTCTATATGCATTAAAGGCGTTAATTAAAAATGGAGAAGAAGAAGCTGTAAAAAATGTACATCTTTTTTTCAATAGTGATGAAGAAATTGGTTCAACTACTTCTCATGTATTAATAGAAAATGTATCATTAGGTAAACAATATGCCCTTGTTATGGAACCGGCACGTCCCGATGGTTCATTAGTTAGTTCACGTAGAGGTGGAGGGCATTATATTTTAAAGGTTTATGGTAAAGCTTCTCATGCAGGAATTGCACCGGAAGAAGGAATCAGTGCGATTGAAGAATTATCTTATAAAGTTGTTAGACTTCAAAAACTCAATAAAGATTCTGAAGGAATCAATGTTAATGTTGGTATGATACGGGGTGGAGAATCAGCAAATGTAATCTGCCCATATGCTGAGGCGATAATCGATATAAGAATTGACAAGGCCGAACAAGGTATTTGGATAGATCAAGAAATTAGGAAAATCTGTTCCGTTCCTGACGTCCCCGGAGCCATTCTTGAATTAGAAGGTGGTATTCATCGTTCGCCAATGGTAAAAAACGAAGGAACCAATCGTCTTCTTGAAATAGTTCAAGAGGTTGGAGAAGAGATGGGTGTTGAACTAAAGGATGTATCTACAGGGGGAAATTCGGATGCTTCTTTTACTTCTAATGTGGGCGTACCAACATTAGATGGATTAGGTCCTGTAGGTGGCAATGCTCATAGTGATGAGGAATATTTAGAAATTCCGTCATTAGTAGAGCGTTCATTACTTTTAGCCAATATTATTAAAAAATTAAGCTATTAAATTCATATGAGGTGACTAGATAATGATTAGACCAATGACTTTAGAAGATTTAGAAGTAGTAAATGAAATTTATAACGACGCAATCTTAAACACGACAGCTCTTTATAAATATTCACCTGAAACAATCGAGCAAAGAATTGAATGGTTTAATGCAAAACAACAAAACAATGATCCAAGTTTTGTTTTTGAAGAGAATGGTGAAGTTGCGGGATTTGCAACCTATTCCCAATTCCGACCATACCCTGCTTACAAATATACAGTAGAGCATTCTGTATATGTACATAATAATCATCAAAGAAAAGGTATTGCCACAAAACTACTAAAACACCTAATTGCTGAAGCAGAGCAGCAACAAGTTAAAACGATAATAGCTTGTATTGACTCTAGCAATGAAGGTAGTATTATCGCACACGAAAAGCTTGGCTTTTATTATACTGGGAAAATCAATAACGCAGGTTACAAATTCGGTCGTTGGTTAGATATTGTATATTATCAGTTAGACTTAAAAGGACCAGACTTCCCAAATGAAAAGTAATATGTGAAATTGGCTCGTTCCATATTGTCTATAAAATAAATTATTCTGCTCTCCAACAACAGGAGAGCAGATTTTTTTAGGCGAAAATTCAAATTGCCTTATCAAATGACAAATGTCATATATGACAAACATCACGAATATTAAGAGAAACTTTTCTAAATAATACATTTAGGAAAGCGCGAAATGGTGAATTAAGGAGAGATGCATAAAGTTTTAACATTGTCTTATGACATTCGTAATCAATATATAATGATGTTTGCTTCTACTACATGCAAACATCTTACTTTACGATAAAATTAACAATCTAGTGTGAAAGAGGGAAATATATTGAAAATGTCTGACGCGGAAAAAACGAAACATCTACGTAAAGAAGTTGCACCTTTTGCAAAATCAGAACGAAATAAAAGTACACTTCAGATGATTAATACAATACTTCCACTTCTTGTCATTTGGGGATTAGGATATACTGTTGTACAGTTTTCTCCGTGGCTTGCGGTAGCGTGTAGCGTTTTAGCTTCAGCATTTGTAGTTAGAACCTTTATTATTTTTCATGATTGTACACATGGTTCCTTTTTTAAAAATAAGAAGGCGAATGATATCCTTGGAAATATAACGGGTATACTAACGTCTTTCCCATATTCAAAATGGAGACGTGAGCATTTAATTCATCATGCTTCTAGTGGTAATTTAGATAAACGTGGAATTGGTGATATTGATATGCTAACGGTCGATGAATATTTAGCAAAATCAAAATTTGGTAGACTTGCATATCGGATTTACAGAAATCCACTTGTTATGTTTGGATTAGGACCAATCTATTTAGTACTTGTGTTAAACCGTTTTAACAGTAAAAGTGCGAAAAAGAAAGAACGAATGAACACATATTTTAACAACATTATGGTTCTTCTTATTTGCACGGCACTCATATATTTCTTTGGATGGACTTCTTTTTTATTAGTTCATGGGGTTACGCTATTTATCGCTGGCTCTCTTGGGATTTGGTTGTTTTATATCCAACATACGTATGAAGATTCGTATTTTGAATATGATCCAGAGTGGGATTTTGTAAAAGCTGCTGTAGAAGGTAGTTCATTCTATAAATTGCCAAAGGTGTTGCAATGGGTAACAGGAAACATTGGTTATCATCACGTTCACCATTTAGCTCCAAGAGTTCCGAATTATAACCTTGAAGAGGCTCATAAATCAATTCCGCCGTTACAAAAAGCAACGACCATTACACTTCGAACAAGTCTAGAGTCTATTCGATATAAGCTTTATGATCCTAAACAAAAAAGATTCGTATCTTTTAAAGAAGTGGAAAAGAAAGTGCGTGTTAAAAATAAATCGATCCATGCCTAGTCTAGATTGTCTCAAGAGTATGTATATTACTTTTGAGACATTTTTCTTAGATTTAAAAATCAGAAAAAGGATGATTGAAATGGATAATGTGTCATGAAAATGAAGTACTGTTATAATAAAGGAAAACAACAAGTCTGTGAGGTTTAAAATGCATAGCTGGTACACGTTATTCCCTAAAAATCCTTGGGTAAGTATATATGTTTGGGTTATTTTTTGTATTATGCCTTTTTACTTTATCATTCGAACATATTCATATATTCAAATTTATATTGGTATTATTTTAATACTTATATATTTTTTATCTCATTGGTTCTCTTTTCATTCTAAAAATGGACTTGTCTATATGTGGATAAGCTTTGAGATGGTATTGAATGTTGTCATGACTTTAATGTTTGGTTATGCCTATTTGTCATTATTTACAGCATTTTTTATCGGTAATATTCGAAATGCAGTAGGATTTTATATAATGTATGGATTGCATATAGGTATTACCGTTTTAGCCATCGTAGCTGGGTACTTTTTTAGACTCCATCTATTCATATCCCAAACACCGTTTATTATTATTACTGTAATAGGTGTTGTTTTATTACCATTTACACTATATAGTCGCAACAAACGAGAAAATTTAGTTGGGGAACTTGAGGTGGCGAAGGAAAGAATTGCAGAGCTGATTATTTTTGAGGAACGTCAGCGTATTGCACGTGATTTACATGATACATTAGGGCAAAAATTATCCCTTATCGTTTTAAAAAGTGAATTAGCAAATAGATTAGTGAAGAAGAATGATGAACAGGCTATCACTGAGTTAAAAGATATACGTCAAACGGCAAGTATAGCGTTAAAAGAGGTGCGTGAACTTGTTTCAGATATGCGTGCAACTACTATCAGTCAAGAATTAGTTCGTATTGAACAAATACTAAAGGCTGCTGAAATTCGATATGAAATAAAAGGGGATATTCATAAATTAAAGATTCCTGTATTAATCGAAAACGTTTTAAGTATGTGTTTAAAAGAAGCGATAACAAATATTGTAAAGCATAGTGCTGCGAAAAGTTGTAAAATAATAGTAAAACAAAATCATAATGATATTTCCGTCACAATTATTGATGATGGAAAAGGTATGGATCTCTCGAATATTTTATATGGTAACGGCTTAAGAGGAATGGAAGAAAGACTCGAATTTATCAACGGTACGCTAACAATTGAAAGTGATAAAGGTACAAGACTTAACATAAGTGTTCCACTTGCCATTACACATCAAGAAGGAAGTGAATGATATGATTCGAATTGTAATTGCTGAGGACCAAGGAATGTTACTTGGGGCAATGAAATCGCTACTGAATATGGAAGATGATATGGAAGTAGTGGGACTTGCTAAAAATGGTGAAGAGGCTATTCAGCTTGTTGAACAATTACAGCCTGATGTTTGTATCATGGATATAGAAATGCCTGGAAAAACGGGGCTTGATGCTGCCGAATTTCTATTCGAACAACAGCATAACTGTAAAATCATCATATTGACGACTTTTGCTAGACCTGGCTATTTTGAAAGAGCGAGAAAAGCAGGTGTAAGAGGATATCTACTGAAGGACAGTCCTATAGAAGAGCTTGTTCAGTCTATACGTACAATTATGGATGGTAGAAGAATATTTGCTCCTGAACTAGTGGATTTTGTTTATGAAGATGAAAGTGAGAACCCGCTTACTGAAAGGGAAAGTCAAGTTTTGGAGCTAGTGGCTGAAGGGAAAACTACGAAAGAGATTGCCTCTGAACTTTATTTATCAACAGGTACCGTTCGTAATTATATTTCTACGATACTAGACAAACTTGGTGTAGGAAATCGGATCGAAGCAATATCAAGATTTAAAGAAAAAGGCTGGAACAAATAAAAGGAACACAATCAAAAAATGCTAACAATTATGCAATTTACATAATTGTTAGCATTTTTATTATTAGCTTTAAAGCTTATTTATTCTTTTTAGTTAAACGACCTAAGAAGAATGCAGCTGCAGCTACACCAAGAACTGTGTTTGTTTTCTTATTGAAAACTTGTTTTGTTACAAGGTTAATGTTTTGTGGACGTTCAGCAAGACGACGCATAAAGTAACCATACCAATCACTTCCGAATGGTACGTACGTACAGAAGTTATAACCTTCTTTAGCAAGATCTAATTGCATATCTTTACGGAATCCATAAAGCATTTGGAATTCAAATTTGTCTTTAGAGATGTTGTTATCTTTAACAAATTGTTTAACATGGTTAATTACGTTGTGGTCATGTGTTGCGATTGATGTGAATTTACCATGTAATAAATGATATTCGATGATTTCAATGAAGTTCAAGTCGATATCTTGTTTGTCTTGGTAAGCAACATCAGCAGGCTCTTTATAAGCGCCTTTAACAATACGTAAACGGAAGTTTTTATATTTTTCTACGTTTTCTTTAGCATTGAAGAAATAAGATTGAATAACACTTCCAACATTGTCATAAGTTTCTGAAATTTTCTCCATTAAATCAAATGTTGGTTGAAGGCGTGCATATGTTTCTTGGTCGAAGTTAACATGCATATTATATTCATGAGCTTTACCAACGATTTCCATTAAGTTTTCATAGCAGAAATCATAGTCTATATCTAAACCAAGTTGAGATGGTTTAACAGAAATATGTCCTTCTACACCATTTTCGTGAATTGCTTCGATTACTTCTAAAATTTGTTCTTTTGCTTTAATTGCTTCTGAACGTTCGTAAACGAATTCACCTAAGTTATCTACAGTACATGAAATGCCTTGTCTATTTAGTTCTTTCATGCTTTCGATAACTTCTGGAATGTTTGTTCCAGCAACAACACTTTGAGCACCTAATTTGAAGCCGTATCTTTGTGCGGCGCTATTTAGTAATTGGTTTTCGGATAATTTAATGAAAAAATCTCTTAATATTGGCATAATTTTTAGCTCCTTTTTTTAATAAAATTATAGCATAGTTCGTTAGAAAATAGTCGTAATTTACCAATAGATTAAATTTTCTAATTATTTTTGAATAGAATTATGAATCAATTGCATTCTATCGTTAAATAAGGTTGGATAGGATAAAAAACCAATTAATATACTTGAAATAGTAGCGCTAGTTAACAATGCAAATATAATTAATATTTGGAATTGAACTGCTACAACAGGATCAGCTCCTCCGATAATTTGTCCACTCATCATTCCGGGTAATTGTACAAGGCCAATTGTTTTTTGACTTTCTATCGTTGGTATCATACTTGCTCTAATAGCATTCCGTAATTGTGTGTGAACTGCTTGTTTTGGCGTTCCACCTAAGGATAAAACTAATTCGATAGCATCCTCATTAGCTTCAATTTCTGCAGTAAATCGATTTAAAAATAGTATTGAAAGAATCATTGAATTTCCAATTAGCATTCCACTGATTGGAATAATATATTGTGCGGTTGCTGGAACAATCCCTAAACCAAGTAATATACTTTGTGTAACAAATTCAACTGTAATCAACGTAAGTGCAATTTTCCAAGTAATCCCTTTAATCGCTTTTCCTTTTTTACGGGCGTTTAAAGTTGCTGCGAAAATCATTAACACAATCATTAAAAAAATATAAATAAAACTATTGGAATCGAAAACAAATTTTAAAATATATCCTACAGCTAAAAGTTGTATTGTGGAACGGACAGTTGCTATTATCGTATCTTTTTCGAGACCTAGGTTTAACGTTTTAGATAATAAAAGGGGCAGGAGCACAAAGATAAGCGTTAAAGCTAAAGTAGCATATGACATACTCAAAGTTCTCCTCTTATAAAACGCTGGATATTCTCGTTATTAGTAAAGTTTAAAATCGTCTTATCTCCACTCTCGATTAGCTGTCCATCCTTCATAAACCAAACAAAATCCCCAATTTCTTTTGCTTGATGAATATTATGTGTAATCCAAACAATAGTTACGCTATATTTTTTGTTTAATTTTAAGATTAGTTGTTCAATTTCTTTTGAAGATACAGGGTCTAGAGATGATGTAATTTCATCTAATAATAATATTTCTGATTTATTGATTAAAGTTCTTGCAATCGCCAATTTTTGTTTCTGACCCCCAGATAAATCTGATGCCTGTCTGGACAAGATATCCTCATCCAGTCCAACTATTTTCAAGTAATTTAGAGCATCCTCCACTGATAAACTTTTTTTCATAAGAACAAGTGGTAAATTCAAGTTATCAAATACTGATCCGCGAATAATTGGTGCATTTTGTAATACAATACCAACTTGTTTTCTTAAGAAGGTAGGTTCAAAAGAAAGGATAGATTTCTCGTTTATATGTAGTTTTCCTGCTGTAGGAGAAATTAACCCATTGCACAATTTTAATAAGGTGGTTTTGCCAGCACCAGAAGGGCCGACGAGTGTAGTAATTTTCCCCTTAAAAATTGTTCCTGAAATATTATTCAGAATGGATAACGATCCTAACTCATAACTGACATTTAGAAATTGTATAGCCTCTTCAAATTCTTCCATATAGTTCTCCTAAGTATAGAATGCAATCTTAGTATATTGGATATGTGAAATTTTTCAAGGAACATACAATGAAAAATTTTTTAAAATAAGAAAAAAGCTAGCTCGAGGTGTTTGGGGGCGCGAGCTAGCTTTAAAATAATTTATGAAAACTAGATTGCTAAGGGGGGCAAGACTAGTTATTCACTGGAAAATAAGTTACACAAAAAAATAAAATCAAAAGGGATTGTGTGCAAAACTTAACATGTAACACTGGGTTGAAATGTTATGTAAGTATATATAACATAATAAAAGGTATTTGAGAAAAAAACAACCTCTTTTTTGAAAAAACTTTGTTAAAAGTTCTGACATTAAAGTGATTCTATAATAATATCGATGTTAACTACTATTTAAATGTAAATAAACTTCACATTTGCATCTTTACTCTTTTTTGTTTTTAATGAATAATAAAAAAGGAGACCATATATTAACTTATGAAATTTCTTCCTAATCGTTTCTTCGTTTAAAACTAAATAGTGTATACTATGACTAATTATGATATTGGAAGAAGGGGCTTCTTATGAAATCAAAGTACGAAGACGATAGCTTAACATTACACACTGATTTGTATCAAATCAATATGGCGGAAAGTTATTGGGCTGATGGAATTCATGATCGTAAAGCGATATTTGAACTTTATTTTCGAAAATTACCTTTCGGAAATGGTTATGCGATTTTTGCGGGGCTTGAAAGAATCCTAGAATACTTAAAGAATTTTCATTTTAGCGAATCCGATCTTTCTTATTTGAAATATGAACTTGGCTACAATGATGACTTTCTGGAGTATTTAAAAAAGGTGCGTTTCACTGGTTCAGTGTATTCAATGGTTGAGGGCGAAGTTGTATTTGCTAATGAACCAATTATAAGGATTGAAGCATCGTTAGCTGAAGCTCAATTAGTTGAAACTGCATTATTAAATATCGTCAACTATCAAACACTAATTGCCACAAAGGCTAGCCGCATTAAACATATTATTACAAATGAAAGTGCTGCAGAATTTGGAACACGAAGAGCGCAGGAAATGGATGCTGCAATTTGGGGTGCGAGGGCAGCGATTATTGGGGGCTTTGATTCAACATCGAACGTACGTGCAGGAAAAAGGTTCGATATTCCTGTGTCTGGCACACATGCCCACGCGATGGTTCAGGCTTATAAAGATGAATATGCAGCATTTCATTCTTATGCAAATAGGCACAAAGATTGTGTGTTTTTAGTAGATACGTACAATACTTTGAAATCAGGTGTGCCAAATGCCATTCGTGTTGCGAAGGAATTGGGCGATAAAATCAATTTTATAGGTATACGTTTAGATAGTGGAGATATTGCCTTTTTATCAAAGGAAGCTCGTCGTATGTTAGATGAAGCAGGGTTTACAAAGGCAAAAATTATCGTCTCTAACGATTTAGATGAATATACAATCTTAAACTTAAAATCTCAAGGTGCGAAAGTTGATTCGTGGGGTATTGGGACGAAGTTGATTACTGCATACGATCAGCCTGCGCTTGGTGCGGTATATAAAATGGTAGCGATTGAAAATGATGAAGGTGTGCTAGAAGATACGATTAAGATTACTTCGAATGCTGAAAAAGTATCTACACCTGGCTTGAAGCATGTCTATCGTATTATTGATCGAGAGAATGGGAAAGCGGAAGGTGATTATATCACGTTGGCAGACGAAAATCCGCAAGAGGAAGAACGTATTAAAATGTTCCATCCAATTCATACGTTTGTTTCGAAATTTGTTACAAACTTCGATGCAAAAAATCTGCATCAAAAAGTGATTGATGATGGGGAAATCATATATGAAAGTCCGTCTGTTTTGGAAATGCAAAAGTATGCTTTTGAAAGTTTGGAGTTATTATGGGATGAGTATAAGCGCTCTTTAAATCCAGAAGAATATCCTGTAGATTTAAGTCAAAAATGTTGGGATAACAAGATGAGGAATATTCAAGAAGTTAGTAACATGGTCCGAAATATGGAGCATTTAAGGGGGACTGAAAATGGATGATTTACAAAAAAAGATTATTCAAGAGTTAAAAGTACTTCCGGAAATAGATCCAGAGGAAGAAGTTAGGAAATCTGTTGATTTCTTAAAGCAATACGCAAAGAAGCATACCTTTTTAAAGGGATTTGTTATTGCTATTAGTGGTGGTCAAGACTCTACGCTTACTGGGAAATTAATACAAATTGCTGTTGATGAATTGAATGAAGAGGAGGGTACTCATAAATACTCTACCTATGCAGTACGCCTACCTTATGGTGTACAAGCAGATGAACAAGATGCACAAGATGCCATTGGGTTCATACAACCAACGGAAGTGGTAACGGTAAATATTAAACCAGCCGTTGATGCAAGTGTGAAATCCCTAGCGGAAGCAGGAATTCTATTAAGTGACTTTGCAAAGGGGAATGAAAAGGCTCGTGAACGTATGAAAGTTCAATACTCTATCGCTGCGATGAAAGGTGCGGTTGTAGTTGGGACTGACCATGCTGCGGAGGCGATTACAGGATTCTTCACGAAGTATGGTGACGGCGGTGTCGATCTAACACCTATTTTTCGATTAAATAAGCGTCAGGGAAAACAAATATTGTCTTTCCTAGACTGTCCTGAACATCTTTACTTAAAAACGCCTACAGCTGATTTGGAAGAAGACCGACCTGCACTTCCAGATGAAACGGCACTAGGGGTTACTTACGATGATATTGATGATTACTTAGAAGGTAAAGAAGTCCCTGAAAACGTAAAGAACATTATTGAAGGGCATTTCATTAAATCGCAGCATAAACGACACACACCGATTACAATATTTGATGATTTTTGGAAATAATGACGTAATATAATGATGGAACCAGACTGTGTAAAATAAGTCTGGTTTTCTTTAATTTAGGTAATTTGTACCGATAATACGAATAGGATAGTAATAAAGTTAATCGTAAAGGAGGTAAGTGTGAAGATGAAAGCTTCTAGAGTCAGTGCAACAACAAGTAGTATTTTCCGGAATTCCAGACAGTACTTGCATACGAATGAACAGGTATTTCGTTTAATGGAAGAAAATGAAGGAAATAGAAAAAGGCATAACCAACATCAAGGAAGAAGTAAGCGTGATAATGAAAAGAAAAATGATCAAAAGAGAGTTTTGAGAAAAAATGATCAAAAGCTAATCGTTAAAGGGATTCAAAGTGATGCTCATGCTGTTGTAGATATACAAAATAGCTTTTTGCAACGATCTGCCAAGTTGAATAAAATGACAAAGAAACGTCGAATTCACACTTACCGAACGTCTATATAAAATCTATATAAAATCTATATAAAATAAGAAAGAACTCCGTTTATTTCAATGCATCATAGAGCGAACGGTGATGAATAGAATAAACTTTTAGAATTTTGACTGTACCTAACGTAAAAAGGTATAGTCTTTTTTTATAGATTTTGTATAAATTTAACATTAATTAGGGATTTTAAGAATATATAATATTTGTTATATAATGCTAAAACCTTATATACAATTCCAATTAGTTGTATTAAGCTATGGTTTTAGATATGCTTGAAATAGATTTTTTTGTATATTCTGACTAATGTTGCGTGGAATTGTTGGGAGGCTGGTTGACGATGCATAATAAGATTGAATCAATTATTGAGAATATAGAAAAAGTTATGATAGGAAAACGACAAGTAGCAGAACTCAGCGTTGTTGCGATGCTTGCAGGCGGTCATGTACTGCTAGAAGATGTCCCTGGTGTTGGGAAAACAATGATGGTTCGTGCTCTCGCGAAATCTGTTGGAGCCCAATTTAAACGTATCCAATTTACCCCAGATTTACTACCCTCAGATGTAATCGGTGTTTCAATATATAATCCAAAAACATTACAATTTGAGTTCCGGCCAGGTCCAATTTTAGGAAATATTATTTTAGCTGATGAAATAAATAGAACTTCTCCAAAAACTCAATCTGCATTATTGGAAAGTATGGAGGAAGCTTCCATTTCAATTGATGGTCAAACAATTCAAATACCAAAACCTTTTTTTGTAATGGCTACGCAAAATCCTATTGAATATGAAGGAACGTATCCTTTGCCAGAAGCACAGCTGGATCGCTTCATGTTGAAAATAAAAATGGGCTACCCATCACCGCAAGAAGAGGTGGAAGTACTACGTCGTGCGGAAAATAATGAGCCGATTGTCGACTTGGATACTGTCGTTAGTCTGGAAGAGCTGCTTGCATTACAAGAAGAGGTAAAAAGTGTTTATGTAGAGGATTCTGTTAAAAGCTATATCGTCCAAATTGCAAGAGCAACGAGAAAAGTGAGTGAAGTTTATCTTGGTGTTAGCCCCCGCGCATCCATTGCTCTGATGAAGGCTTCTCAAGCGTATGCGAAAATGCAAAATCGAGACTATGTAATACCGGATGATGTTCAGTATTTAACGCCGTATGTATTTGCTCATCGTATTATTTTAAGACCGGAAGCAAGATATGAGGGAATTACACAGGATGGAGTTCTACAACGCATTTTAGCAAAAGCGGTTGTTCCGATAAAAAGGTTTGCTGAAAAATGATGAAGGTCAAACCGATAGTAAGAAATTTGGGTCGATCTATTCTCATATTTTTGTTAATGGTTATAACGTTTAGCTATGCGATGTTTCAAGGTGGATTTGTAAGCTGGTTTCTATTTTATGCACTGATACCATTTTTACTATACTCTTTTCTTTTGTCCATCGTGCCGATTAATATTCAAAATGTCCAAAGAGAAATAAAACCGTTTCACTTAGAAAGAGGAGATAGTGCTCGAGTGACGGTACGTTTTCAAAATAAAACATGGTTTCCATTACTATTCCTCACTGTTCGAGAAATAGACATGGACAAACAAATGATTGATAAATTAGACGGGCAGTTAAGTAATATTTTTATTGTAGGTTGGAAGCGAAATTTTGAATGGACATATGAATTGCGGAATTTAAACCGTGGACAATTAGCTTTTCATGGTTTAGAAATAACTGTCGCTGACTTCTTTGGTTGGGCGGTTCGAAATCGAACGGTCAGCGATGTTCAAACTTTTACCGTCTATCCTAAATTAACGCATTTAAAATATCAGCCAATTCAAATGCAATTTGATCATGGGGGTATTGAATCTTCTGTTTCGATTGTCAAAGATACATCAATGGTGACGGGAATTAGGGACTATCAAGCGGGAGATCGATTTTCATGGATCCATTGGAAGTCCTTTGCAAAAAATGAAACGCTTCGTACAAAGGAATTTGAAGATCGTACGTCACAGCATACTTTCCTTTGTATTGATAGGACAGTTGCTTACAATTTTGAAGAGATTGTAGACTTAGCAGCTTCTATTTTGCAAAGTGTTGTAAAAAACCAAGGGGACATTTCGTTTTTGTCCTATGGTTTAACCAGAAGGTACTTCCCGAATATTAAAACTCAAAGTCAGTTTCAAAAGGTTATACAGCATTTGGCAACCGTTCAACCGGATGCAAATGAAACGATTTATTCGATTTTAACAAAGGAATTGAAAAATTTAAGTGCAGCAACATTTTTATTTATTACTTCAAATTTTTCAGAAGAGATGTCTCATTTCTTCACGAAAGGTACGAGTGTAATGCGGGGTGCCATCTGTTTTGTTGTGACAGAAGGGAATGTGATTACAAAAAGAAACTATCCAAATTTAAAAGTCATTCATATTGGTAGAGAACAATTCCAAAATGCTTTCACGGAGGTGGTGAAGCCGTGAGAACAAAGACGTTTAATTTGATCGAACTATCTCTTTACTACATTGTAATATTTTTTATATTACAAGAATGGTTACTTCCGATAATGGATTTAACGAAAACGGGACATGTCGAGTTGATCTTGGCGTTTATAGGCATTTGTTTAGTCATAAGCCTCTTTAATATCCATTTTATAATATCTTGGATTGTTAAATTAATTTATATTGCATGGTTTATTATAACGGTATACAGTGACTTATCTTTGTTCTCTTATGATGGAATAGGATTTCTTCTTTATGAAATGCAGTTTAATTTAATAACCATTTTTTCGGGGAAATGGCTAGAAATAACTGACCCGTTCAGAACGTTTTTATTTTTTGTGTTAATTTGGATGTTAATCTATTTAATCCATTATTGGATTACGATTAGAAAATCGATATTTTATTTCTTGATTTTAACGATATTCTTCATTGCAACATTAGACACATTTACTGAGTATGATGGTTCATACGCTATGGTGAAAGTTGTTTTATTAGGGCTATTAATGACTGCTTTCTTATTCGTGAAACGATTAATAACTCAAACAAATGTATCAATCCAATGGCACCGTTATTTGAATTTAATTATTCCTTCGATTTTGGTAATTGGGCTTGCGAGTGTTTTGGGGATTATATTACCGAAATCAGAACCGCAATGGCCAGATCCGGTACCTTATATTAAGGCGGCAACTGGACAAGGTGGCGAGAATGATGAAGGTGAAGGTATATCCAAGGTAGGTTATGGGACCAATGATAGTAGGCTAGGTGGATCATTTGTTCCAGATGATAAGGTCGTATTTAGGGCTCTTACAGAGTCGAAGCAATATTGGCGTGTGGAAACGAAGGATTTTTATACTTCAAAAGGTTGGGAACAATCGATTTACACACCGACAGAATCTACTTATATGAATATGAGGGAAGAAATCGAGTATTCCTTGCCTAAGGGGCCAGAAGAGGAAACCCAAGTTGCTTATATAAGACAAGTAGTACCATTCGATTTTATCTTCCAGCCTTATGGATTAAAAAGGGTAAATGTGGACGAGTCCATTTACGATATGCATAATAATGTTGGAATAATTATGAACACTAGTACTGAAAAGCTTTATCCTTATGCAGATAATCGCATTTTAGAATTAGAGAGTTATAGTGTTGAATTCAGTGAACCGACATACCTTTATAGTCAATTGCAGGCACAGCCAACAGAGCAGCTAGATACACAGGATTTTGAACGTTATTTGCAGCTTCCGGAAGAACTTCCTGAGCGAGTAGTGCAACTAGCAAATGACATTGTGAAAGATTCGAAAACACCCTATCAAAAAGCAAGGGCAATTGAAACGTATTTTTCACGAAATGGTTTTAAGTATGATACGCAGGATGTAGCTGTTCCAGAAGTAGATCAAGACTATGTAGATCAGTTTTTATTTGAAACAAAAATAGGCTATTGTGATAATTTTTCTACTTCAATGGTTGTGTTATTGCGTTCTGTGGGAATTCCCGCAAGATGGGTAAAAGGATTTGTTGGCGGAGAAGTTGTTGATTCTTCTGAAGGCGACTTAAAAACCTATGAAATCACAAATAATAACGCCCATTCTTGGGTAGAGGCTTATATTCCGAATGTTGGCTGGGTTAATTTTGAACCGACAATTGGTTTTGCGAATATGCGATCAATTGAATATGATGTTGATACGGCAAATGAAGATGAAGAGTTTGTGCTAGAAGAGGACCAAGCACCAGAAGAGCAAAATCAAGAATTAGAGGAAACGCAAGCATCCTCTAATCAAACGAATGGTCCAAATTTCTTTGTTAGACTAATTGATTTGATTAATAAAAATCACATAATATTTATAGTCATTAATTTGTCGATTTTAGTGGCGGGTCTATTATTATTATTTTCTCGTCGAAAATGGTTGCCTAAGGTTTATATTCAAATGAACCGTAAAAAGGTGATGGATGAATCCTCTTTTGAGACAATGTTTACACAATTATTGAGAGTGCTTGAGTTGAGAGGGATAAAACGTCAGAAGGATCAAACCTTACATTCCTTTGCAAAAGTTGTGGACGATACATTTGGAACTGAAGAAATGTCTAAAATTACTTATGTTTATGAACAATATATTTACGGTAACGAGAGCCAACATATAGATTTTGGTAAGCTGAAAGAAAGTTGGGAATATTTAATCAATCGCAGTAGCAGTTGATTTTAGTTACTAGTAAGGTTAAAATTTAGGAAAAATAGTAACGATAGGCTGCCTTCATATAAATCTGATAATCTGGTTCGGATGTTTCTACTAAGTTACCTTAATAACTTATCTATGAGGGCGGGTACTGTTGTGCATTTTTCTGTACAATGTACCCGCTTTTATAGGAATGTTATGGACGCGTCAGAAAGGCTTCTTTTTGAACGCGTTTTTTTATAATATTAGTCCGATTTTTGTGTAATTCTTTAGTTTCTGTTAACAATGAATTATAACGAGAAGAATAAAGTAGGATTATTAGATAAAGGCAGTCTTGAAAAATAGAAGAGGTGTCAAACTTGTCAACTACTCCATTGTTAAAAGAACAAGAAAAGATTGTAGTACTGGATTTTGGTAGTCAATTTAACCAATTAATCACAAGACGTATCCGTGAATTTGGCGTGTTCTCAGAATTACATCCACATACAATTACAGCTCAAGAGATTAAAGATATGAACGCAGTAGGTATCATTTTCTCTGGGGGCCCAAATTCAGTCTATGATGAAAATGCATTTAAAGTAGATGAAGCAATCTTTGAATTAGGGTTACCGATTTTAGGGATTTGTTACGGAATGCAATTAATGTCATATTCTTTAGGTGGTAAGGTTGAAGGTGCTGACCACCGTGAATATGGGAAGGCTGAAATTAATGTCACATTAGATAATAAATTATTCGGTAACCTTCCAAAAGAACAAGTGGTATGGATGAGTCATGGTGACCTTGTTACCGAAGTGCCACCTGGGTTTGATATAATCGCAACAAGTGCTTCTTGTCCAATTTCTGCAATGCAAAACGTTGAACGTGGACTTTATGCGGTTCAATTCCATCCTGAAGTACGCCATTCTGTTTACGGTAATGATCTATTACGTCAATTCGTATTTGATATTTGCCATGCAAAAGGCGACTGGTCAATGGCAAACTTTATTGAATTAGAAATGAAAAAAATTCGCGAACAAGTTGGCGATAAACAAGTTCTTTGCGCATTATCAGGTGGTGTAGATTCATCTGTTGTAGCGGTTTTAATTCATAAAGCAATTGGCGATCAATTGACTTGTATGTTTGTTGACCATAACTTAAATCGTAAAGGTGAAGTTGAACAGGTAATGAAAACTTTCACTGAAGATTTTGATATGAAAGTGATTAAAATCGATGCACGTGAACGCTTTATGAAAAAGCTAAAAGGCGTTTCTGATCCTGAGAAAAAACGGAAAATTATCGGAAATGAATTCATTTATGTATTCGATGAAGAATCATCGAAATTAGAAGGTATGGACTTCCTTGCACAAGGAACTCTTTATACAGATATTATTGAATCTGGTACATCTACAGCTCAAACGATTAAATCTCACCACAATGTTGGTGGCCTACCACAAGATATGAAGTTTGAGTTAATCGAACCTTTAAAAACATTATTTAAAGACGAAGTACGTGCTTTAGGTCTAGAATTAGGTTTACCTGAAGAAGTAGTATGGCGTCAACCATTCCCGGGTCCTGGTTTAGGTATCCGTGTGCTAGGAGAAGTAACGGAAGATAAATTAGAAATCGTTCGAGATGCTGATTATATTTTACGTGAAGAAATTAAAAAAGCTGGCCTTGATCGTGACATTTGGCAATACTTCTGCGTACTCCCTGACATCCGTTCAGTTGGTGTAATGGGTGATGCTCGTACGTACGATTACTCAATCGGTATCCGTGCCGTAACATCTATCGACGGCATGACTTCCGACTGGGCACGTATTCCTTGGGATGTATTAGAGAAAATCTCAGTGCGTATTGTTAATGAAGTGAAACACGTTAATCGTGTGCTGTATGATATTACGTCTAAGCCACCAGCAACGATCGAGTGGGAATAATTCCATACTAATCTGAAACAATTAGATAATTAATAAAATCCCTTTTTATTTGTACTTAATAGCAAATAAAAAGGGGTTTTTTTGTGTCATTAAAATTAAATAGGAATTATTACGATTTAAAATAAATACTATATTACGAGAAGTCTAAATTCTAAATTTTAGAGTTGGACAACCATTCAAATTTTAAGTGATAAGGAAAGAGGAGATTCGATGCAATCAAGACAGAAACGATCTGTAAATTTCTCAACAGTATTTATTTTAGGGATATTATTAATGGCTTTAGTTCCTATATTTTTAAAGAGTACTACATTAACTATTCCGAATTCATTCAATCAATTGAACACGATTTTCCTCAGTATTTTAATTGAGGCCATACCATTTGTGTTAATCGGGGTGTTGATTGCAGGTTTTATTCAAATTTTCATAACAGAAGATCATATTCGTGCTTGTATACCGAAAAATAAATTTTTAGCTGTGTTAATGAGCTGTGTTGTAGGAGCGGCCTTTCCCGCTTGTGAATGTGGAATTGTCCCGATAGTGCGAAGATTAATTGGGAAAGGTGTTCCATTATATGCGGGCGTTGGTTTTTTATTAACTGGACCTTTAATTAATCCAATCGTTATTTTATCGACTTATATGGCATTTGGTAACGATATGGAGATGGCAATGCTCCGTATGGGCGTTGGTTTCGTAGCGGCATTAGCAATCGCCCTATTGGTCAGTTTGTTATTTAGATCGAATCAACTGAAAAAAACTAAGGGAAGTCATCATTCACATAGTCATACACATAAAAAACAACCGTTAATGTTACGGATTAGCGACATGTTTAAACATTCTATAGATGAATTTTTTCATATGAGTAAATACTTAATTATCGGTGCTTTTGTAGCAGCCTTTCTACAAACATATATATCTACAGAGTCGCTTTTACTATTTGGAGATAATCAAATGCAGACAACGCTTGTGATGATGGGGTTGGCATTTGTGCTTTCGTTATGCTCAGAAGCGGATGCTTTTATTGGTGCTTCCTTCAGAAATGTATTTCCAACTACTTCTATATTAGCTTTCTTAGTTTATGGCCCAATGATCGATTTGAAAAATACAATTATGTTATTAAGTGTATTTAAAGCAAGATTTGTATTTGTCTTATTTGTTCTAATCACGACTGTTGTTTTTATATTTGTAAGTTTATCGAGCTTACTTTAGGAGGTACAGTATGAAATTTCACTTTCAACATTTTTTAAAGGCGGTAATATTGGGGTTATTTGCTTTATATTTTGTGAATCTTCATATTACTGGTGACATCACAAAATTTATTAATCCCAAATATGATTTTATGAGTAAGATGGCAGCGATTATATTTATTGTTTTATTTATGATTCAATTTTCTCGCATATGGCAGGAGAAGCATTCTCATCATGCTTGTTCTCATGGATGTGATCACGATCATGGAAACAGCCATTGGAGTTTAAAGAGAATAGTAGGCTACTGTGTCATTGCTTTCCCGATGATAACCGGGTTCACCTTGGCGCCTGCCACTTTAGATTCATCAATTGCGGCTAATAAGGGGTTTCTGTTATCTCAAGGAGGAAATAAAGAAAGTGTTGGAAGTTCAAATAGAAATTCTTTGTTAGAAGGATCTGAGTCTTTGGCAGAGAAAGAGAATATTGATATTTATTCAAGTGTAGAAGATATTGCTCTACCGAATAACAACTATCTTTCGGAAGAGGAATATGATGAAAAGTTTAGAATGCTACAAGAAGAAACAATCCAAATGACAGAAGATATGTTTAGCACTTATTACGGAGAGATAAATAAACAACCAGAGGCGTATGTTGGTAAACGTATTAAAATGAGTGGCTTTGTTTTTAAGGAAGATGGACTTGCTAGTAATCAATTAGTAATTTCAAGATTTCTAATAACCCATTGTATTGCAGATGCGAGTATTATTGGCTTCTTATCAGAGGTAGAAGGTGCTGATACATTGAAGGAAGATACATGGATTGAAATAGAGGGCGTTTTGGACGTTAGTACCTATAGCGGATATGAATTGCCGTTTATAAAAGTAACTAGTTTGAATGTTATCGATGAACCAAGTGAACCTTATATCTATCCTGTATTAACATTGTTAAATTAATAGAAACTTTTAAAAGAGAATCTGAATTGATGATTCTCTTTATTTTGTGTGCCGGGCATGTCCGTCAACTAGG
>NZ_JPVQ01000017.1 GCF_000772965.1 Ureibacillus massiliensis 4400831 = CIP 108448 = CCUG 49529
AAAGAAAAACTATTTTCGTGTCTAAATATTTAAGGGGGCTAAAAAGAAATGTATCGATATGGACACAAAATAGGGCGATATGGACACAAAATGTATCGATTCAGACACAAAACAGGGCGATAACAAGATCGCGAAACGAGCATAAGAGCGTGGATGGTGATATGGACACAAAACAGAGCGATAAAAAGTAACCTCATTTAACTTAATTCATCACGAACTTAATTATTCAAAAACTGCAACGATATTGTCACAATTGGGTTCGATATTCTCCAATATATGACCATATTATAGAATTAAAGAATCCCCCTTGATTCATATAAATGCACCTGGTCCCCATCCCCAGAACCAGGTGCGATTTTTTATTCATTTCTTAATATAAATGGATCTATCTTCATCATCATGCCAACAACCGCTTTTCCCAGAAAACATGTATTTGACCTTCATATCATTCCACTCCCGCCATCTACCAGTGGATATTTTATTGATGGGTTTTATAATTCCATTTAATTCTAATTACTCTATCCCTTGTTTCTAAGTGTATATTATTCTCATTCCACTCAGGTCATCTCCCGGTACATATTTTTTTCTGTTCCTTCATTTCATTAAAACCTTTTTCTTCACCATCATTACTTAGCCTCTAATCATCGCTTTGACAGCTCATTCATCTTATTTCTGAATTCTTTCCTTCTCATTTTCTCTTCATTTACATAAATTCCCTAAAGTTCCTCCTTCACGTCTTGTAATCATTTTCGTCAATTCACAACATAAATTTGCAAATTCATGATTCTTCCCTCACATTTGTCGAATCTTATTTAAACTTCAACAATCATTGTCGTATTCTAGCGGAGGCAGACCATTTTCATTCGTCATAATCTAACAAAAATAGGTTAAAAACTACAATTGTAGTTACAATAGAATAAAGCAATAGGTGATCATAATAAACGAATGCAAAAAACAAAAGGAACGGTCATTTGCACCGACTGTATACTATTTGTTAAAATGGAGAATGAGACTATATGGGAAGTGAAAAATTTCATGGCGAACATATTAAGTAAAATCTTTGATCCAAATAAAAAAGAAATTAAAAAACTAGAAAAAGTCGCAGATCGAATTGAGGCTTTTGCATCCCAAATGGAGCAATTGTCAGATGATGCGTTAAAAGAAAAAACAAATGAATTCAAAAAACGTTTCCAAGATGGGGAATCCCTTGATTCTATGCTACCTGAAGCTTTTGCAGTTTGTCGCGAAGCAGCTAAGCGTGTTTTAGGCATGTATCCTTACCGTGTTCAATTAATGGGGGCTGCTACACTTCATGACGGAAATATCGCAGAAATGAAGACCGGGGAAGGGAAAACATTAACTTCTACAATGGCTGTTTATTTAAATGCCATCACTGGTAATGGTGTACACGTTGTTACTGTCAATGAATACCTTGCAAGTCGTGACGCGAATGAAATGGGTCAGCTTTACAATTTCTTAGGTTTAACAGTTGGTTTAAACTTAAATAGTTTGTCGAAAGAAGAAAAACGACAAGCCTATGCAGCAGATATTACATATAGTACGAACAATGAATTAGGATTCGACTATTTACGTGATAATATGGTGCTTTATAAAGAAGACCGTGTTCAACGTCCGTTGTATTTTGCAGTAATTGACGAAGTTGACTCCATCTTAATCGATGAAGCCCGTACGCCACTTATTATTTCTGGACAAGCAGGACGTTCTGCAAAGCTTTATGTGCAATCAAATGCTTTTGTACGAATGCTGAAGGCAGAAGAAGATTACACATATGAAGAAACAACTAAAGGTGTTACGTTAACAGAAAGCGGCATTTCAAAAGCGGAGCGCGCATTTGGAATCGACAATTTATTCGACTTAACACATGTTCGCCTGCTTCATTCAATTAATCAATCATTAAAAGCGCATGTTTCTATGCATCGCGATGTGGACTATGTTGTACAAGATGGAGAAATCGTTATTGTTGATAGCTTCACTGGTCGTTTAATGAAAGGTCGCCGCTATTCTGATGGTTTACACCAAGCAATTGAAGCAAAAGAAGGCGTTGAAATTCAAAACGAATCCATGACGATGGCAACGATTACGTTCCAAAATTACTTCCGTATGTATGAAAAACTGTCTGGTATGACAGGTACAGCAAAAACAGAGGAAGAAGAATTCCGTAATATTTACAACATGCAGGTAGTTGTTATTCCAACGAATCGACCGATTGCCCGTGAAGACCGCCCAGATTTAATCTTTGCGACTATGGAAGGGAAATTTAAGGCGGTTGCTGCTGACATTGCCGAACGTCATAAAAAAGGTCAACCTGTTTTAGTTGGTACAGTTGCCATTGAAACATCAGAGATTATTTCTAATTTATTGGATAAACATAAAATTCCACATAACGTTTTAAATGCCAAAAACCATGAGCATGAAGCGGAAATTATTGCAGATGCAGGTAAAAAAGGTTCTGTAACGATTGCGACAAACATGGCAGGTCGTGGTACGGACATTAAACTTGGAGAAGGTGTCCTAGAACTTGGTGGTTTAGCGGTTATCGGTACGGAACGACATGAATCACGCCGTATCGACAATCAGTTACGTGGGCGTTCTGGTCGTCAAGGTGACCCAGGTATTACTCAATTCTATCTTTCACTTGAAGATGAATTAATGCGTCGTTTCGGTTCTGATAAGATGAAGGCGATGATGATGCGTCTTGGTATGGATGATTCACAACCAATTCAATCCGGAATGGTATCAAAAGCGGTAGAATCTGCTCAAAAACGTGTTGAAGGAAATAACTTTGATGCTCGTAAACGCTTATTACAATACGATGATGTATTACGTCAACAACGTGAAATTATTTACCAAGAGCGTCTCCAAGTATTAGAATCTGAAAATATGCGTGAGCTTGTTGAGTCTATGATTCAAGAATCCATTGAAAATATTGTAGGAATTCATACACAAGGTCCTACAGAAGAATGGAATCTAAAAGCAATTGAAGACTATGTTCATGGCAACCTTTTAGATGAAGGTGTTGTGAAGGCTAGTGATTTAGAAGGTAAATCACCTGAAGAAATCATTGATCACATCTATGAAGAAGTACAGAAAAAATATGACGCTAAAGAAGAAGAGCTTACGCCTGAACGTATGCGTGAGTTTGAGAAGGTTATTTTACTTCGTTCAATTGATACGAAATGGATTGACCATATTGATGCAATGGATCAATTGCGTCAAGGGATTCATTTACGTGCTTATGGACAAACTGATCCATTACGCGAGTATCAAAAAGAAGGATTTGCTATGTTTGAAGAGATGGTCGCTTCCATTCGCGAAGATGTTACAAAATATGCGATGAAAGCACAAATTCGCAATAATTTAGAACGTGAAGAAGTAGCGAAAGGCCAAGCAGTTAATCCAAAAGAAGAAGCTGCACCTAAGAAAAAACAACCAGTTCGTAAAGCTGAAAATATCGGTCGTAACGATCCTTGTCCATGCGGTAGCGGCAAGAAATATAAAAATTGCCATGGTGCTGGGCAGTAATTAGTCAGTGAATAATTTTATGGATGGCGTGCGTGTTTTGTCCATTCAGACGAGCATTTAGTCCAGTGAACGGCAACTTTTGTCCACTCAGGCGAAGATTTAGTCCAGTGAACGATTTTATGTCCAGTATATGGCACGTTTTGTCCATTCAGGCGAGCATTTAGTCCATTCAACGGCAACTTTTGTCCACTCAGGCGAAGATTTAGTCCAGTGAACGATTTTATGTCCAGAAACGGGTGTGTTTTGTCCATTCAGACGAGTATTTAGTCCGTTGAACGGCGGCTTTTGTCCACTGGGGCATAGGTTTTGTCCAGTGAACAATCTTATGTCTAGAAATTGGTACGTTTTGTCCATTCAGACGAGCATTTAGTCCGTTCACGACAAATTTTTCTCCACTCAGCCGTTTTCGAAGTAAATTGTCTCGAAATGCTGTGTATATTTTACAGATTAAATAACTATCTTTACGTAACACAATTTCCGAACCGTTGCCATTTTCAATCAATGGCACGGTTCTATCAATTTCAATAACTAGTACGGAGGATTTCATTTTATGATTGAATTAGCAGATGTAAGAAATACATTGGAAACTACAGCCAAGAAATTGGCGGATTTCAGGGGGTCTCTTTGACTTAGAAAACAAAGAGGCAAGGATTCAAGAGCTTGATGAGATGATGTTAATGCCAGACTTTTGGAATGACCAAGAAGGTGCGCAAAAAGTCATTAATGAAGCAAATGGGTTAAAAGCGGTTGTGAATGAATACAATGATCTTGTTTCAACTCAAGAAAACTTAGAAATGACGTTGGAGCTTTTAAAAGAAGAACCCGATGAAGAGTTGCAAAATGAACTCGCTGAAGAATTGCAAGAATTCGAGGGGAAAATGGATGGCTTTGAGCTTCAATTGCTTTTAAGCGAACCTTACGATAAAAACAATGCAATCCTCGAGCTTCATCCTGGTGCAGGCGGTACAGAATCACAAGACTGGGGTTCCATGTTACTTCGCATGTATACACGCTGGGCTGAAAAGCATGGCTTTAAAGTCGAAACGATGGATTATTTACCTGGTGACGAGGCCGGAATTAAATCGGTGACGTTATTAATTCAAGGGCACAATGCTTATGGCTATTTGAAAGCAGAAAAAGGTGTTCATCGTTTAGTTCGTATTTCGCCCTTTGATTCGGCTGGTCGTCGTCATACATCGTTCGTTTCCTGTGATGTTATGCCTGAGTTTAATAATGAAATTGAAATCGAAGTACGTACTGAAGATTTAAAGGTAGATACTTACCGTGCAACAGGAGCAGGTGGTCAGCATATTAATACAACGGACTCAGCTGTTCGTATCACCCACATTCCGACAGGTGTTGTCGTTTCGTGTCAGGCTGAGCGTTCTCAAATTAAGAACCGTGAGAAAGCGATGAGCATGTTAAAAGCAAAACTTTATCAATTAGAAATTGAGAAGCAACAGGCTGAGCTTGATGCCATTCGTGGTGAACAAAAGGAAATTGGTTGGGGCTCTCAAATTCGTTCATATGTATTCCATCCATATTCAATGGTAAAAGATCACCGTACTAATTTTGAAACTGGTAATGTCCATGCCGTTATGGATGGGGATTTAGATGGATTTATTAACGCTTATTTACGTTCTCGTATTTAATTTTAAGTAATAAAAATAGCATCCTATTGACCAAATTGGTGATGGGATGCTGTTTTTTGTTTTTGTAGCATAATCCGAGAATCTTTACTTGTGATTAAACATCAAACATTCCCGTTGCTTTTTTTAACATACGTACATCTGCTTTTGTGTCAACTGAATCGTATGCTAAAATTCCTATCTTTTCATTTATTCGATTAATTTTACCTATTAATTCACTGTGATTTTCACTTGAACTCTCTTCAAGAGAATCCATTCGTATCACGAGTGAGTCCATTCTCTCTTCAAGAGAATCCATTCGTACCTCGAGTGAGCCCATTCTCTCTTCAAGAGAATCCATTCGTGCTTCGAGGGAGTCCATTCTCTTTTCAAGAGATGCCATTCTTGCCTCAAGAGAGTCCATTCTTTGTGATAAAGAGTGAAAATGCTCGTCCATTTTGTTTGAAAGCTCTAAAATGGCTTGCAAAACTTGATCCATATTCATTATTCCTCCTTTATATTTTATTGCATTACATTCGCTCGAATCTATCAATTAGTAATATATATTATAATTAAATAATTGAAATTCGACAATCAGCAAAAAATGTCATTAGAAAATTGAAAGCTAACTGCTAATCAATCCTTATAATTAAAGTATTGAAAACTCTAAAAAATCCCAAAATCTCCACTAAATTTTTCTTGTCTCCGATTTGCATTTTTCGTTTTATGTTGTAAAATATAAGAACAAACGTTCTGTATTTAGGAGGGATATTTAGTGGCTCATATTCCCATTGAAGCTGTCCCGTATTTAGAATCGGCTATATACTTACCGATGTTGCTCATCGTTTTGGATAAGGATCACGCACAAATTGAAGCGGGGCAGTTTAAACTTAAACGGCCGTATTTTCATTTAATAGAAGAGGCACGAAAAATTGCTCATGAGGACCTAAAAAAAACGAAGGCGTATTTAACACATCGTAATTTAAGAGTCGAACGTGGAAACAGTGATGAAATGTTTACAGAGTATTATTTCTATTTTCAACAGGCAATGGAAATTAGAAGATACTCCAATATACGCCTTCGAAATAAAGTGGAAAGTTTGCTTGATCTATATTTCAAAAAAGCTTCCCAAGTAATTAAAGAAGTAAGTCATTTTGAATAATTAGTCGTTGATTTGATCCGTATTTTTGTAGCATAGTTGCACATACGTATTGTGTACAAAATGATGTATAGTGCACTTGCAGTTTAATTTCTCGATCATCTTTTAATGTAATTAGTGTACAATCATCAGCTTTTTGTATATTTACGATACTATGTAGCGCCACCCAAACATTATTTGGAGATGCTGGTGATAAAATTGGGAAGAACACCAATGGAATTCCATAGTCGTATGCAATAATGATTGGTAACTTATGTTTTTCTTTACCAAAAAAGCTTTTTGATACTTCTCGTGCAGCTGTGTAGCTTGTCCCCATTAAAATACATGATTTTCGAATAATGTAAAGCGGTTTTCTGCTGACAATCACTTCACCGCTTTTATCGTAAACGCATGAATAAAGTTTTTCTCCTTTTTTTATGGGTTTGATTAAATACGAATTAAATGACAGATGATAAGAATCGACAATTGTTTCAGACTGCATTACATTATTCTCCTTTCTGTTGTTAATTTATGGAACTTGCGTGATCCAAGAACATCATAATATGATTTTCGATTAAGTTCAACATCGAATTAGTAAAATTAAACAAAAATTAGAAAAAATTCACAAATTGTTAAGAGAATCTATTTTTCAGAATATATTGCAAATTGATACTCGATTTTTTATAATAGAAAAAAGGGAATCGGGGTGATATCGATGGATAAATATTATTCATACACAGATTTTCTTAAGGCAGTTGGACACTATCAACATGCAAATGAATCTGAGAAGTTGTTGAATGACATTTATTTGGACTTGTTTTTAAACCGTATTCAAAGATTACAACGTATTGAAGAGTTAAAAGATCTCATCGATACAGCGTTAGATGAAAGAAACAAAGAAGCCTTTTATGCCTATGCCACGGAATTAAGTGAATTACAAGAATCGATGAATTAAAATATAAAGCCGTCTTGTGAAAGTGAATTTTTCCCATATAAATGGGGTAAGTTCAATTTATAAGGCGGCTTTTGTTCATTGTAGGTGCTAAATAATATGAAGCTCCTAACTACTATAGAATTAAAAATAGTACCAAACAAATCTCAACAAAGGGTTCAGTCTTAAGACAATCATGAAAAAAATTGCTAAACAAATTAGAATATACGTTCGCTTATTTGTCGATTTTTTCAAAGTGATATGCTAAAATTATTGTTAGATAAATGGGTGAAAGGACGGCCGATCAATGACATTTGAATTGCAATCCCCATACCAACCAAGTGGTGATCAACCAGAAGCTATAAAACAACTAGTACAAGGTGTTAAAGAAGGAAAACGGCATCAAACATTACTTGGAGCAACAGGTACAGGAAAAACATTTACCATTTCCAACGTTATAAAAGAAGTAAATAAACCTACGCTTGTAATCGCACATAATAAAACACTTGCTGGTCAATTGTATAGCGAATTTAAACAATTTTTTCCAAATAATGCTGTTGAATATTTCGTTAGTTATTACGATTACTACCAACCAGAAGCCTATGTACCACAAACGGATACATATATAGAGAAAGATTCTAGTATTAACGATGAAATCGATAAACTAAGACACTCTGCAACGAGTGCTCTATTTGAAAGAGACGATGTTATTATCATTGCATCTGTGTCATGTATTTATGGTTTAGGGAATCCAGAAGAATATCGAGAAATGGTCGTATCCATCCGAACAGGGATGGAAATTGAACGCAACCAATTATTACGTAAGCTAGTCGATGTTCAATATGAACGCAATGATATTAACTTCCAACGGGGAACATTCCGTGTTCGTGGTGATGTGGTTGAAATTTTCCCGGCATCCCGTGACGAGCATTGTATCCGTGTGGAGTTTTTTGGAGATGAAATTGATCGTATCCGTGAAGTCGATGCCCTAACAGGAGAAATTTTAGGTGATCGTGATCATGTTGCAATTTTCCCAGCATCTCACTTCGTAACTCGTGAAGAGAAAATGAAAATCGCCATTGAAAATATTAAAAAAGAATTGGAAGAACAGCTAGAAAAATTCCGTTCAGAAGATAAGTTACTTGAAGCGCAACGACTTGAGCAAAGAACAAATTATGATTTAGAAATGATGAGTGAGATGGGCTTCTGTTCAGGCATTGAAAACTATTCGCGTCATTTAACATTGAGAGAGCCAGGTGTCACACCATATACGTTACTCGACTATTTCCCAAAAGATTTTTTACTTGTAGTAGACGAAAGCCATGTAACATTACCACAAGTAAGAGGAATGTATAATGGAGACCAGGCAAGGAAGCAAGTGTTAGTAGAACATGGATTCCGTCTACCATCTGCTTTAGACAACAGACCTTTAAAATTTGAAGAATTTGAAGAGCATTTACATCAAGCTATATATGTATCAGCAACACCTGGACCATATGAATTGGAGCACACACCAGAAATGGTAGAACAAATTATTCGTCCAACAGGGTTGCTTGATCCAACAATTGATGTCCGACCAATTGAAGGGCAAATTGATGATTTAATCGATGAAATTCAAAATCGTATAAAACGTAATGAGCGTGTGTTAATCACGACATTAACGAAGAAAATGTCTGAAGATTTAACGGACTATTTAAAAGAAATGGGCATGAAGGTCGAATATCTTCACTCTGAAATAAAAACACTTGAACGAATTGAAATCATTCGAGAGCTTCGAAAAGGAACGTATGATGTGCTTGTAGGGATTAACTTACTACGAGAAGGCCTTGATATACCAGAAGTATCTTTAGTAGCAATTCTTGATGCGGATAAAGAAGGATTTTTACGTTCTGAGCGTTCATTGATCCAAACAATCGGAAGGGCTGCCCGTAATGCCAATGGACATGTCATTATGTACGCAGACAAAATGACTGATTCAATGAAAAAGGCAATTGATGAAACGAAACGCCGTCGTTCTATTCAAGCGGCATATAACAAAGAGCACGGCATTACGCCAAAAACAATTCAGAAAAAAATCCCGGATTTAATTCGTGCAACACAAGCGGCAGAAGAGGAAGAAACATACGTTACAAAGGTGACAAAGGGCAAAAAATTAACGAAGTCCGAAATAAAAGCGTTAATTGCAAAATTAGAACTAGAAATGAAAGAAGCAGCAAAAGCGCTTGACTTCGAACGTGCTGCTGAACTACGAGATACAATATTCGAACTGAAGGTAGAAGGGTGACCAAAGTGAAAAATACAGAAATTGTTGTCCAAGGGGCACGTTCTAATAATTTAAAAAATGTTACGATTAAAATCCCTCGCGATAAGCTTGTTGTTATAACAGGCTTATCAGGCTCTGGGAAATCTTCTCTTGCATTTGATACGATTTATGCAGAAGGGCAACGTAGATATGTAGAATCCTTATCTGCCTACGCTCGCCAATTTTTAGGAAATGTCGATAAGCCAGATGTAGATTCTATAGAAGGATTATCACCTGCAATTGCTATCGATCAAAAAACGACAAGCCGCAACCCGCGTTCTACAGTTGGGACAGTAACTGAAATATATGATTATTTACGTCTTTTATTTGCACGTATTGGAAAGCCAATTTGTCCAAACCACGGCATTGAAATTACATCTCAAACGATACAACAAATGGTTGATCGCCTAATGGAATATCCTGAAAGAACGAAAATGCAGCTTCTTGCACCGATTGTTTCAGGTAAAAAAGGGACACATGTCAAGCTATTAGAAGATTTGAGAAAACAAGGTTATGTTCGTGTCCGTGTTGACGGAGAGATTCGTGATTTAGACGATTCAATCGAACTAGACAAAAACAAAAAACATGATATTGAAGTCATTATTGACCGTGTAGTAGTAAAAGAAGGGGTAGAAGTCCGATTAAGTGATTCTCTTGAAACGGCGTGTAGATTAGCGGAGGGTCGTGTTTTAGTCGATGTGATCGATCACGAAGAATTATTATTCAGTGAGCACCATGCTTGTCCAATATGTGGTTTTTCCATTGGAGAATTAGAGCCGCGAATGTTTTCATTTAACAGTCCATTTGGGGCATGTCCTTCTTGTGATGGATTGGGTTTTAAACAAGAAGTAGATCTTGATTTACTAATTCCTGATTGGAGCAAGACTCTTGAAGAACATGCTATTGCTGCCTGGGAGCCGACAAGTTCTCAATACTATCCACAGCTTTTAAAGTCAGTTTGTGATCATTATAAAATTCCGATGGATGTTCCTGTTTCAGAGCTACCAAAGGATCAGATGGATAAAATTCTTTATGGATCTAATGGGGAACTTATTTATTTCTATTATGAAAGCGATTATGGAAGTGTTCATAATAAAAAAATTGAGTTTGAAGGGGTTGTTCGAAATGTTGAACGTCGCTTCCGCGAATCTTCTTCTGACTATACTCGTGAACAAATGAGTAAATATATGACGGAGCAACCATGTCCAACATGTAAAGGACATCGCTTAAAACCAGAATCATTAGCAGTAAAAGTTGAAGGATTAAATATTTCAGAAGCTACAAAGCATTCTATTTCTGAAATGTACGGATTTTTCTCTACATTGACTTTGTCAGAAAAAGATATGCAAATTGCTCGATTAATTATTCGCGAAATTACAGAAAGATTGAGCTTTTTAATCAATGTGGGCTTAGATTATTTAACACTTTCGAGATCAGCAGGGACATTATCTGGTGGAGAAGCGCAGCGAATTCGGCTTGCAACTCAAATAGGATCCCGTTTAACTGGCGTACTTTATATTTTGGACGAGCCTTCCATTGGACTTCATCAACGTGATAACGATCGTCTCATTTCGACATTAAAAGAGATGCGGGATTTAGGAAATACATTGATTGTCGTTGAACACGATGAAGATACGATGATTGCTGCGGATTATTTAGTAGATGTTGGCCCAGGAGCAGGTGTACATGGTGGTGAAATAGTTTCATCTGGAACACCCGCTGAGGTAATGAAAGATGACCGCTCAATTACAGGCCAGTATTTAAGTGGTAAGAAATTTATACCATTACCAATCGAACGTAGAAAATCAGATGGGCGTAAGCTGAAAATAAAAGGTGCGAAAGAAAACAATCTGAAAAATGTCACAGTCGATATTCCACTTGGACAATTTATCGCTGTAACTGGTGTATCAGGTTCTGGAAAATCTACATTAATTAATGAGATTTTATATAAATCTTTAGCGCATCATTTAAATCGAGCAAAAGTAAAACCAGGCACTCATAAAGAAATATTAGGCATTGAGCAGCTGGATAAAGTTATCGATATTGACCAATCACCAATTGGAAGAACTCCGAGATCAAATCCGGCTACTTATACAGGTGTATTTGATGATATCCGTGATTTATTTGCCTCTACTAATGAAGCAAAAATCCGTGGCTATAAAAAAGGGAGATTCAGCTTTAATACAAAAGGTGGCCGTTGTGAAGCTTGTAGTGGTGACGGTATTATAAAAATAGAAATGCACTTCTTACCAGATGTATATGTTCCATGTGAAGTATGTGATGGAAAGCGATATAACCGTGAAACATTAGAGGTTCGTTATAAAGAGAAGAATATTTCAGAAGTATTAAACATGACCATTGAAGATGCAGTTAAATTCTTTGAAAATGTACCGAAAATTCAACGTAAGCTTCAGACCATTGTGGATGTAGGTCTAGGTTATATGAAACTAGGACAACCAGCCACTACTTTATCAGGCGGTGAAGCACAACGAGTGAAGCTAGCATCGGAACTGCATAGACGTTCAACAGGTAAGTCCTTCTATATTTTAGATGAGCCAACAACTGGCTTACATGTTCATGATATTGCGCGACTTCTTGAAGTTCTTCAACGACTTGTTGAAAACGGAGATACGGTGCTGGTAATTGAACATAATCTTGACGTTATTAAAACAGCCGATTATATCATTGATCTTGGTCCAGAAGGTGGCGACAATGGTGGGACTATTATTGCAACAGGGACACCGGAAGAGGTTGCAAAGGTCGAAGGTTCATATACTGGTCGTTATTTAAAACCTATTTTAGAACGTGATCGAAAACGGATGGAACAAGTACTTTTAGAAGCAAGTAAAAAATAATTGATTAGTATTTTGGATTTGCAATTATATTTTGAAGATTTGACATGATTCACCAAAAGCAACACAATATTCGTGATTTTTTTATACGAGTTGAAACTTTTTCTCCTCCCTTGACGTATACTTGGTATATACCTTAGAGGGAGGATTTTTAATTCATGGAAAACGAGCGAAAACGCATTATACAATTAGTTGAAAATGGAACAATTTCATCGGAAGAGGCTATTGTTTTACTAGAAGCGTTGTCAAAGGAAAAAGAATCCACTCAAGAAAAAGCTTCCACTCCACTATCTGTAACAAACGAAGAAGAAAAAACAACGGATTATAGTAAAGCTGAAGAACCAAAATTCGAAAAAATAAATAACGATAAAAAGTCAAAGAACAGTTTTGAAGAAATGTTTAACAATATGTTCAATAATAAAGATACGAATAATAAAATGAATGAATTCTTTAATGACTTAAAACAAGATTTGTCTCATTTTAGCCATAAAGTGATGGACTTAATGAATTCTACGTATACGAAAGTAAAGGATTTCGACTTTGAATTTCCTTTTGGTGACAAGGTTGAATTTGAAAAAACTTATGAATTTAATAGCGAAGAAGTAAGAGGATTTGAAATCGAATTGCCAAGTGGGAAAATTGATGTTGCCAAAGGTGAATCTGATAAAATTTTCGTCGAAGCTCACGTGAAAACAGTACTTGTAAATAAAGATGAAGAAAAAACAAAAGCAGACTTCGAACAAAAATTTGTTACATTGAAGGATGGAAAACTAGATATCACAACACCTTCAAAAATGTCTCAAGTATCATTGCGCCTTGTTTTACCAGAAAAACAATACGATCTACTTATGCTACGCCTCTTAAACGGTAGTATTACTATTTCAAATATTGATACAAAAATAGTAAAGATTAAATCATATAATGGTGCTGTAAAAGTTCAGCATACAACATTTGAAACAGCAACAATAAATGGTGGCAATGGAGCAATTGAGTTACGTCATGTAACAGGTGATGAGCTAGAAGCTGAAACGGTAAATGGTCGAATTTATATCGATGGAAACCTACAAGAAATTGAAGCAGAATCCGTAAATGGAGCAGTTGTTGTGACAACAACATCCAATACAGCACGCAAAATGAAGGCCACTACTGTTGCGGGAGCTGTTGAAATATATATTCCTAAAACTGTCTCGCTCAATGGACAAGTGTCCACAAACTTCGGAAAGGCAGATATTGGCTTAGCAGATGTAACAATTCGTTCTGAAGAAGAGCAATTTTTAAGTAAAACACAGTTTTTTGAAAAAATTATAGAGGATGCTTCAACATTAAGATTACTTGGGGAATCTCGTACCGGTAGCATAATTGTACGCTACACACTCCAGTCATAACGAAAACTAAAGGTGATTATAAATCAAAGAGTGAATCGCTTTCGATGTAAAGTGATTCATTCTTTTTTTGTTCATTACTCAATCAATTCTAGTAAAATATATCCCCGCAACTTCTTACATACTTACTTTTTTTCCTCATAATAAAACAATTGGAATGAAAATCAACTCTAAAGAAAAAAATCGAATTATAGCAATCTATGTTAAAAAAGTTAATAAAAAATAGGTATTGATTACGAAATTCGGCGATATTGAAATAAAAATGTAATAGTATAAGAATGACATAGAATGATATAATCAATGTTGAGATTGTAAAAAATCAGAGAATTAAGGTGAATCCATGATTTCGATGAGAGATGTCTATAAAAAATACCCGAACGGTGTCGTTGCTGCGAATGGCATTAATGTCGATATCCGTCAAGGGGAATTCGTATATGTAGTTGGTCCTAGTGGTGCTGGGAAATCGACTTTTATAAAAATGATGTATAGTGAAGAAAAGCCAACATCTGGTGATGTTATTATAAATGGTAAAAATGTAGGGAAAATGAAAAATAAACAAATTCCAGCATTAAGAAGACAGCTTGGGATTGTGTTCCAAGATTTTAAACTTTTACCAAAGCTAAATGTTTATGAAAACGTTGCTTTTGCTTTAGAAGTAATCGAAGAGCATCCGAAGCTGATAAAAAAACGTGTGATGGATGTACTAGATTTAGTAGGTCTAAAACACAAAATGCGTATGCTGCCAAGTGAATTGTCAGGTGGGGAGCAACAACGAGTTTCAATTGCTCGCTCAATCGTCAATATTCCGAAAATTGTTATAGCGGACGAGCCTACAGGAAACCTTGACCCAGAAAACTCATGGGAGATTATGAAAATCTTCGAGGAGATTAATACTCGTGGAACAACGGTTGTTATGGCTACGCATAACCGAGAAATTGTGAACTCAATTCGTAAACGTGTAATCGCTATTGAAGGCGGCATGATTGTTCGAGATGCTGATGGGGGTGACTACGGTTATGAAGGGTAGAACTTTACGTAGACACATTCGTGAAAGCATAAAGTCATTAGGACGAAATAGATGGATGACCTTTGCGTCAATCAGTGCAGTGACGGTAACCCTTGTACTTGTAGGTATATTTACTGTCATCATGATGAATTTAAACAACATTGCCAATACCCTCGAAAATGATGTAGAGATAAAAGTACTTATTGATATCATTGAAGACGATGAAGAGGGAAAAGCTGCAGAGGATGAACTTATTGATCAAGTCACAAAGCTATCTGGTGTAGCAGAAGTGGAGTACTCTTCTAAGGATCAGGAGCTAGAATTATTAATTCAAAGCCATGGTGAAGAATTTAAATTATATGAACAAAGTAATCCGTTAAGAAATGTACTTTACGTAAAAGCAGAGGATCCATTAGAAACAGCAAACATCGCAAAAAAAATCGAGAAATTTGATAATGTACATAGCGTAGTGTATGGAGAAGGTAAAGTAGAAAAACTCTTTAGTGTCTTAGAAACTAGTAGAAATATAGGATTAGTTTTAATTTTAGGATTACTATTTACAGTTATTTTCTTAATCTCCAATACGATTCGAATCACAATTATTGCTAGAAAAGATGAAATTGAGATTATGAAATTAGTAGGTGCAACAAATTCCTTTGTACGAATTCCATTTTTATTAGAGGGCATGTGGCTAGGATTATGTGGCGCAATTATTCCAATGGCGCTTGTATCCTTTGTCTACTACAACATATATGACGCATATGCGCCAAAATTAGAAGGTCAATTGATTCAAATGCTTGAAGTAACACCTTTAATTTGGCAAGTAAATGGATTAATCGTTGTACTAGGGATTTTCATAGGTGTATGGGGAAGCTTTATGTCCGTACGTAAGTTTTTAAAGGTCTAGTCGAAGGGAGTATAGTTTGAATGAAAAAAAGTAAAAGAAATCGAATTCAGCTTTTCGTCGCAATTGTAGCGATACTACTAATAGTTCAAGTACCTATTACATATGCGACTAGTTTATCAGATTTGAAAAATGAGAAAAGCGAAATTGACCAACAAAAGAACGAAATAAACTCTGAAATTAAAAACAAAAGCAACGAGATTAATTCCATCGAAGGGAAAATGGAACAGTTAATAGCTCAGATTGAAACATTAAGTAAAAAAATAACGGATACAAATAAGCAAATCTCAACTACAAACGAAGAGATTGAAGTAGCAAATAATAATATTAAAGCTTTAGAAGAAGAAATTACAGTTTTACAAGATAAAATAAATCAGCGTGATGAATTATTACGTGATCGTGCCCGTGCTATACAAGAAAGTGGAACAGTCAATTATTTAGATGTATTACTTGGAGCAAATAGTTTTGTAGATTTTATAGACCGTTTCTCTGCAGTCAATACATTAATAGAAGCTGACCGCCAAATTATGCGTGAGCAACAGGAAGATCAGAAAAAATTAGAAGAACAAAAGCTTGTATTGGAAAATACAAAAAAAGAGCTTGAAGATAAGAAAGATGAATTACAAAGATTAAAAGATTCATTGAGTACACAAAAATCCGAAAAAGATAAATATATAGACGAACTAGAAGCAGAACAAGAAAAACTAAAAAGTGAAAAAGCACTATTAGAGGAAGAATATTCAGAATATCTAGATTTAAGTAAAGAGCTTGAACAAAAAATTATTCAAGAGCAACAACGTCAATTAGAAGCATTAAAAAACCAAAATGGTGGGTCAATTCCTAATACTTCTGATGGTACATTTATGAAACCGACAAATGGCGTTTTAACAAGTCCTTGGGGTTGGCGTAATCTTGGTTATGGACCGGAATTCCACTATGGTATTGACTTAGCAAACAGCACTGGTACACCTATCCTAGCAGCTGCAGGTGGTATTATTACTTACGCTGCACCTTTATCAACATATGGTAACTGTATCATTGTCACGCATTCTATTAACGGTGAAATTTATACAACAGTATATGCACATTTAAGTTCAATTCAAGTGAGTACAGGACAAACTGTTGAAAAAGGTCAACAAATTGGTTTAATGGGTAGTACAGGCCGTTCAACAGGACCTCACTTACACTTTGAAATTCATACGGGATCTTGGCAAGGACAAAAAGCTGGTAATGTAAATCCATTACGTTATATTTCCTTATAATACCGATATAAATGACTCAAAAGGTACGAGATGCCTTTTGGGTCATTTTTTAGATTCGCAAAATTTAATCTAAAAAATGACAGCTAAGTGAAAAGTGATAACGATTTCAGAAAAATATGTTATTCTATTGAAAAAACGAACGAATTTCTTATGAATGAATTGTTAGCATAACCGGAGGGCTGGCTTTGAAAAAATCAATGATTGGTGTTGTAGTTGTATTAGCACTTATTGCCATCATGCTTGGTGGATATATAAAAAAACAGATAGAGGCAAGTGAAGACGTTGCGGAGCAATCCAAAATTAAAGGATATGAAGTTGATCTTGTAAATGCTGAATTTGGAATTCAAAAAGGTCAAATGGCGCCTGATTTTACATTAGAAACGATTACGGGAGAAACGATCACCTTATCACAATTAAAAGGGAAAAAAGTTTTGTTAAATTTTTGGGCAACATGGTGTCCTCCATGTAAAGAGGAGATGCCTGATTTGCAAAATTACTATGATCGGTATGCAAAGGAAGAAAATGTAGAAATCGTTGCGGTTAATTTAACTTTTAGACAAAACTCAATTGAAGATGTACGTTTATTCGCTAAAAGCTATGATCTAACTTTCCCAATTCCTTTACTGCATAAAGAAGCCCTTAGTTTAGAGAAATATAAAGTTTTAACGATTCCTTCTTCATTTATGATTGATACAGAAGGAAGAATTCAAAGACAAATTATTGGACCATTAAATGAAGAAACAATTCAGCAATATCTTAGCGAAATAAACTAGTGAAATTGGACAATAAATAAGAATTATTTAAATATGACAAAAGAAATTCGGCCTATGCATGTGTTAGGAAATCTTTTTCGTTCATAGATTGAACGAGAGGAGGTTTAGTTTTTGCGAAAAGGTCGAATTTTTTTATTGCTAGGAACGATATGTTTAGTGATTGCATTCATACTTATTTGGCAAAAATGGAACGGTTCAAATAAGGAAGAAGAACTCTCCAACATGCCTGTAATTGATGAAGTTTATTCATTGATTAATGAAAAATCAGTTTATAGTGTTAGTGGGGAAGTGCTGGTAGAAGGAGCACTTCGTGGTATGACAAGTGCACTGGAAGATCCATATAGCACGTACTATACAGAAAAAGAGGCAGTTCTTCATAAACAATCGTTAGCTGGCCAAAGGGTAGGAATAGGGATCGAAATTACGGAGAAAAATGGACGATTTGTTGTTGTTGCACCTGTGAAATCGTCACCAGCTGAGAAAGCTGGCATTCGACCATTTGATGAAATTGTACAAGTTGATGAACAAAGACTTGACGGAAAAACAATGGGAGAATTGCTTGAAATGATTCAAGGTGAAGCAGGAGAAGAAGTGACACTTGTGTTATATCGTCCTAGTGCAGAAAGACATATCACAGTTACTTTAAAAAGAATGGAAATAAAAAATGATACTGTGGAATCTGAAATTATAGAAGTGGAAGATGCAAAGATAGGATATATCTCCATCTCGATGTTTGGGGAAAAGACTGCAGATGAGTGGTTTGAAGCTACTAGTGATCTAATTTCAAAAAATGTAGATGGCTTTGTGGTGGACTTGCGTGATAATCCAGGGGGATATTTACATAGCGTTGCGGCCATTGTAAGCAGTCTTCATAAAGAAGGTGAAGTGTTTGCTTATATGCAAAATGGTGAAGGAGCTATGGAACCACTTCAAACGTCGAATATTGAAGGCGACGAAGAATATTTAAAACAAATGGGAAAAATCCCGGTTATTGTTCTTCAAAATGAAGGTAGTGCTTCTGCAAGTGAGGTAATGGCAGGCGCAGTTCAAAGCTGGAATCGCGCTACGATTATTGGTATGCAAAGCTTCGGAAAAGGGACTGTACAAGAAACGTGGGCACTTCAAAATGGCGGAGAATTAAAGCTATCTACTAATAAGTGGCTGACGCCAAAACGAGAATGGATTCATGGAAAAGGCATACCGGCAGATATCGAGGTTGAGCAGCATCCACTATTTTTACTTGAAGTAATCCCATTAACTGGAGAATATAAAGAGGGCGACTTTAGTGAGGAAGTAGCTTATGTTCAAAAAGTGTTAAATGGACTAGGCTATACAGTGACAAGAACAGATGGATTCTTCGATTCTGAAACAGCAGAAGCAGTTGAATTATATCGGGAGAAAAATAATTTGATTGAAGGTCGCAATATGACTGAGGATTTATTTGAAAGTATTCGAGAACAAGTAACGCTTTATAAAGAAGCGCAAGAGCATGATTTACAACTTCAAATGGGGCTTAGTGTTATGGTGCATATTCTTGAGGGTGAGTTTTAATCTTCGTGAACATCGATTTAGTTGATAGAAAGTATAAGATTGGTAGATAAGAATTGCCTTAAAATAGGTATTTTGATTTTATTTACTAGATTTAATTCTTTTGATACTACGCAACTGTTTGCTTCAATGTTACAATGACTGTAGTAGTGATAGCAAACGGTAGGTGTAGTATATGGTAGATATATTAATAGAGTTTGGTCTTGGAATTACAAGACTATTTATAAATCCGTTATTTTATATAGCGATTGCGATGTCTGTTTATTTAGGATATCGACGAGTAAAGAGAGAGAGAAGAAATTTTCATATCCGAATTTTATCGGGATGGTCGGAACTTTCCGGTCTTTTTAAGGAAGGACTTTTATTATCTCTTTCAATTTCACTGCTTTCTTTAGCCATTGGTTTAACTGTTCCTATTCAGTTGCTTTTCATGGTGACAATTATTAGTGTCGTAGCACTAGTAACTTATTTCTTTCATCTGCTTTCACCCATTATTTACATTACCATTAGTATAGGGTTATTAATGGTAATGGGAATGCAAAATTGGTCCTTTAACTTGTTTGGGCTGGAGTTTATGGGGGTAAATGTGGAAGAAGGAGCAGCTGTTACGATATCGATTCTCGTCGGATTGCTGTTAATTGCTGAAGGAATATTAATTCGTCAAAATGGGGCTCTTTATGCATCTCCAATTGTTGAGAAAACGAAACGCGGAATGAAAGCTGTTGCGTTTTTAAGTAAAAAGGTTTGGGTTTTACCAATATTTTTGGTGATTCCTGGTGATGCTATTCAAGCTTATTTCCCATTTTGGCCACAGTTTTCCCTTGGTACTAATGAGTTTTCTATCGTATTATTTCCTATTGTAATTGGATTCCAGCAAATGGCTCGACATTCGTTACCTATCAATTTCTATCAAAGATTAGGGCGATCTGTTTTAGTCCTTGGAGAAATTGTTGTAATCGGTGGATTAATTTCTTACTTTGAACCGTTAGTCGGATTAGTAGTGTTACTTGTTGGGTTTGTATGGCGCATTATTCTATCGATTGTTTATCGAAGTACAGAAAGTAACGGTATGTACGCTGTATCTCCGAAAGCAGATGGCGTTATGATTGCTGCTGTATTACCCGATTCACCAGCAGAAAAAATGGGGTTAGTAGCTGGAGAAGTAATCCGTAAAGTGAATGGTGTTGAAGTTCATACTGTACGTGAACTTTATGAAGCATTACAAAAGAATGCTGCACATTGCCGTATTGAAGTAATCGATCAGAAAAATGAATTACGATTAACACAGCACGTTGTTCATAGTAAGGACCATCATCAGGTAGGTTTATTATTAGTGGAGTAAGTCTTTCATTAATAAATGGGAAAGTTGTAATTGGTTAGATAAATAGAGGTGCAATGGTGGATTCAATCGTAGAAAAGTTATTGCTCGCGCTTTTTTTACCAGGATTATTAGTCATTCTTTTTACTCGCATCACTTATAATCACATTGTGGCGCTTTTATTGTCGATTGCATTAATTGCTGCATCGGTTTATGCAGGATACTCAACACCAGCCATTGTTTTTGTAGCGGATGCATTTTCCCTAACAATTGGATTCTGGTTTGCGACGAGAATGAGGAAACAAAGTAAGAAAGAAGATTGAATAAAATATAATGAAGAGTGCGGACTATATTAAACAGTTCGCACTCTTTTTATATACAATGACGACTATAGTTGATAATCCTTTGTTAAATAAGAACGTATCTTAAAATAGCCATTGTGACAACGCCTGCGACTACTGTTTGAGATAAGCTTTTCGTAATTATAGCTACTAATGCAGTTGGAACGAAAGCGATGACATTGAGCCAATCAAAAGTTACGATTGGGCCTTCTGCATTCAAAAGTGATTCAACTACGAGGGCACTTAAAATACAGACAGGGATATATTGCAGCCAACGTAATACAACCTGTGGCAATTGAATATTCCGAACTAATATAAAGGGGGTAATTCTTGGAATCCATGTAACAATGGCACAAGCTAGTATGACTAGTACCATCGTAAGTGTCGTAGTCATTTTTCAGTCACCACCCCGATGGTTGCAACAATAACTGTTGAAAATAAAACTGCTAAATGGCCAGGTAAAAAATAAGAAAAAGCATACATGAATAGAGCGATACAGCCAATTAATTTTAAGTAATGAAAAAGCTTTGTCTTTCCTACGTCCACTAGATTCAATACAAGGAGTGCCACAAACATAGCTACAAGAGCAAAATCTAAACCTAAGCTCTCGGCATTGGGAAGCCATTTACCAACAATTCCTCCGATTGTACAGGAAGCAATCCATGTTAAATAAGCTGTTATATTTAAACCATCCATCCATCTACCGCCAAGATGGTTTTCTTTCATTAACTTAGTCACTGCAACGCCAAAAGTTTCGTCTGTTAATAATGACCCAAAGCCGATATTGCGGAGGGATGAATATCGAGTTAGATGTGGTGCTACCGTTAGAGACATTAAAAAATGACGTAAGTTAACAATAAAAGTTGTGATAATGATGATAGAAATCGGTGCACCTGCAACATATAGCGCACAAAAGATAAACTGCGCAGATCCAGCATAAACAAAAACGGATAATAAAAAGATTTCAAGTATGGATAAGTTTGAAGTAATACCAATTACCCCGAAAGCAAGGCCGATACTGATATAGCCAAGTAATGTTGGTATACAGTCTCTAATCCCCTGATAAAATGAATCGGTTGTAATGGATTGCTGATTAAATTCTGTTTGCGTAACCAAGTCAAATCAAACCCCTTAAAATAGAATTATCTTAAACTCTTTCAATTTAAATAGGTTTCTAATATAGTAAAACTACATGTCAAAAAATGTATTTGGAACCAATGTCATTTTAACACGTTCATGTTATGTAGTATAGCAGTTTAAAAAGGCTCCGCCATTGCTTTGCACCGTATTACTATATTAAAATTAAATAATCAAAAAAATCAAAATGTTTATTATAGTATACATATGTATTTTATAAAAGACAATGGGGCGGTGGAGATTGATGGAGCAAATGAGTAAAAATATTGGGTTTCAGCTAAAAAGGTTCCGCAGTTTAAGAGGTTTAAGTTTGGATGATGTTGCCAAAGCTACAGGTGTAAGCAAGGCACAGCTTGCCCAAATTGAAAAAGGTGAAGCAAATCCTACTGTATCAACGATTTGGAAAATAGCAACGGGTTTGAAAGTTTCCTTTTCTACTTTAATGCAGCCTTCAAAAGAATATTTTCAAAAATATGGGGCAAATTCAGAGTCCCCAGCTGTAGAAGAAGATGGAAAGTACCGCGTCTATTCAATCGTTCCTTATGATCCAAAGAGAGGATGGGAATTATTTAAGGTTGAGATTGATCCTGGTGTCATACATAAAAGTGAAGCCCATCCTGAAGGGGTAGAGGAAACGATAACGGTTATTAAAGGACAAGCTGTAATCCAATGTGGTGATATGAAAGAAGTGTTGAACGAAGGAGAAACACTGATTTTTTCAGGACATCAGTCACATCAATATGAAAACCTAACTAATGACATTACAATGTTATACTTAATTATTCAATATCAATAGAGGTGGTACTAGTGAGCGAATGGTTTACCGTTGAAAACATCGAAACACTAGCTGCACAATATCGTACACTTGGACCGCTAATTGGCATTTTGCTTCCCTTTCTTGAAGCATTATTACCCTTTTTGCCCCTTGTTGTCATTGTCGTAGCAAATGCAAGCTCCTATGGCTTGTGGATTGGGTTTTTATTATCATGGATTGGAACGGTTTTAGGATCCTATGTTGTCTTTTTAATCGTTCGGAAATTCGGGAAACATCCTAAATTAAAACGTTTCATTCAAAAAGAAAATGTTCAAAAATTAATAAAATGGGTAGATATGAGAGGGTTAAGTCCGTTATTTATATTACTATGTTTTCCATTCACACCTTCTGTTTTAGTGAATATTGTTGCTGGGCTTTCCCACATTAAAAAGAAATATTATTTCATCGTATTATTGGCTGGTAAGTTTGTCATGATTTTAAGCATGAGCGTATTAGGATATGATGTGGGCTCATTCATTAAAAATCCTTTAAAGCTTATACTTGTCGTTATTGCCGTTATTCTATTATGGATAATTAGTAAAGTAGTGGAAAGACGCTTAAATAAACGAGTTGAGGAAGATTTAAAAAGCTCCTTTCAAAAAGAAAATTAAAAATGTATTTTGCCCTCGAGTGGTTTACAATTGGATTTTGTGTAAACCGCTCTTTTATGTGTTTAGGTGGTTTTTCATGTAAAATAGATGAGAGCAAGTTACTCATAACGATAAAAGAAATTTTTAATAGATAAATATTATTCAAAAAAGGGGGCTATCCAATTGTCTATAAGAATCATAAGTGGACGAGCTGGTTCTGGGAAATCTACTCTTATTCAAAATGAAATCGTTACAGAACTAAAAAGAGATCCATTAGGTACGCCGATTTACGTCATTGTTCCTGATCAGATGTCCTTCTCGACAGAGTACGAATTGACAAATCATTATGACATTCGAGGGATGATTCGTGCACAGGTAATGACCTTTAAACGACTTGCCTGGTATGTGCTACAGGAAACTGGTGGTATTGCAAAGGAAAAAATCGATAAAATCGGATATCGCATGCTTATACGAAGACTTTTAATGGAACATAAGGATGAGTTCTCATTATTTCGTCAAGCTGCAGATAAGCGTGGCTTTACAGAGGAAGTAGAGCAATTGATTAAAGAATTTAGTCAATACAATATTAACAGTGAAGCATTACATGAAGTGATAGGTAAATTAGAGGGAACACAAGCACCTCATACTTTAATTTCCAAAACGAAAGATTTACAACTCATTTTACAAGAGTTAGAGCAGCAGTTGGGGGACACCTATGTTGATGGAGATAGCTTCTTTCCAGTATTAGTGGAGCAATTACCTAACTCTGAGAAAATAAAACAAGCCCATATTTATATCGATGGTTTTACTGCCTTTACAGTGCGTGAATTTGATATCGTGAAGCAATTAATCGCTTTAGCTGAAAGAGTGACAATTGTTCTTCCTTTTGAAAATGAGCAGGATAAAGATGATGATCAGGCACTATTTTATCGTTCTGCAGTCATGTATGACAAATTGATGGATGAAGCAAAACAGTTACAGATTGAAGTTGAACCAAGAGTTCATTTAACAGGCAATTATCGTTTTCTAAATAACGATTTAAGACAAATAGAAGCAAATTTTCATGAGCCTATTGTAAAACCAGTTAAATCTGATGGTTTTGTTCGAGTTTTAGAAGGGGCAAATCGTCGTGCGGAAGTTCATGGGATTGCCCGGGAAATATGCCGGTTAGTGAAAGAGGAAAAGGTAAGATATCAGGATATTGGGATTATGTACCGACAAGCCGATGTGTACGATCCATTAATATTAACGATATTTCCTCAATATGACATTCCAGTTTTTACAAATGAGAAAAAGGCGATGTTACATCATCCTTTAATTGAGTTTAGTCGTTCAATTTTAGAAGTTGTTACTTCAAAATGGCAATATGAACCTGTATTTAGAAGTGTTAAAACAGACTTGTTTTTCCCGTTAAAAAGTAATTTAACGGAGATGCGTGAAAAAGCAGATCAATTTGAGAATTTTGTCATCGCCCAAGGTATATATGGTTATCGATGGTTTGAAGAGTCACGTTGGTTTTATAAGAAATATCGTGGTTTAGAATTTTTAACAAAGCGTCAAACGGATGAAGAATTGGCCATACAACGAACGATTGATGAAATGAGGTCTTTGATTTCAGAGCCTTTAATGGAGCTGCAAAAGAATTTAGAAGATTCGGAGACTGGTCGCGATATCGCTCTAGCACTTTATCAATGTATAGAAAATCTTCAAGTATATGAAAAATTACAAGCGTTAAAAGATGAAGAATTAGAAAAAAATCTACTTATTAGTGCAGCTGAGCATGATCAAGCTTGGAACCGGTGGATAAATGTGCTAGATCAGTTTGTCATTATGTTTGGTGATCAAAAAATGACAGTTGAAGAGGCTGCGAAGATTTTGGATGAAGGGTATGACACACTTCAATTTTCTAGCATTCCCCCTGCTGTCGATGAAGTAACAGTAGCAACAGTGGAATATTCTCGTTTTGATAATATGAAGGTAGTTTTCGTGATTGGCGTAAATGACGGGGTATATCCAATGCGCATGGATTATGAAGGACTCATAACAGATGTGGAAAGAGAATGGTTTTCTGCAGTTGATACAGAATTATCACCAACCTCTAAGCATCGATTGTTACAGGAAGCATTTTTAATATATCGTGCATTTTCTTCACCAACAGAAAGACTTTATGTGACCTTTGCAAGTGCAGATGAGGAAAGTAAGTCTTTACTTCCATCACTTTATATCAATCGATTGCATAAATTGTTTGAGATAAATGGGGAAAAAACGTTACCACATGAACGAATCCTTATTGATCCAATTGAAGAGCTCGATAAAAGCAATGTTCTTTCTTATCTACAGCATCCGGCTACAGCTATTGCCTATTTGATGATGCAGCTAAGACAAGCTCAATATACAAATGAATTAGCCCCTGAATGGGTAGCGTTAAAAACCTATTACGAACAAGATATAAAATGGAAATCAACGCTTCAATCCATAATGGGTCCGTTAGAAAAGAAAAATGAAGCAGAAAGATTGACTCAAGATATTACAGATGAACTTTACGGAACAGAGCTTACATCAAGTGTTTCGAGGGTAGAGAAATTTTACAGCTGTCCATTTGCCCATTTTACAACATATGGATTAGGTCTTGAAGAAAGAGCCCAATACAAATTAGAAAATTTTGCGATGGGGGATTTATTCCACGAAGCATTAAAATGGATTTCCATCGAAACAGAGAAGAAAAAAATAGCTTGGAATAAATTATCAAAAGAGCAGTGTGCATTGCTTGCTAGATCTGCAGTGGAGCATATCGTTCCGGTATTTTCTCATCAAATATTACTAAGCAGTGCGAGGTACCGATATATTCAGCATAAATTAATCCGTATCGTAGAAAGAACGATGATTGCACTATCACAGCAGGCAAAATCCTCACATTTCAGACCAATTGCTATAGAGGCTTCCTTTGGTCCAGGAAAAGAGATGCTACCGCCACTAGAAATTGATTTAAATGGTGGTAGAAAGATGAAGCTGCGCGGTCGAATTGACCGTATTGATAGTGCTGAAGTTGACCAAAAAGCGTTTTTGCGTGTCATTGACTATAAATCTTCCAGTCGTGATTTAGATTTAAATGAAGTGTATTATGGATTATCCTTGCAGCTTTTAACCTATTTAAATGTTGCTGTAGATAATGCGAGTCATTGGATTACAGGTGAGGCGAAACCAGCAGGTGTTTTATATGTTCATGTCCATAATCCGATTTTAAAAATAGAAGAAGAACTCGACGAAGCAACTCTTGAGATGGAACGTTTACGAAAATTCCGCATGAAAGGTTTATTAGCTGAAGATATAGATTCATTGGTATTAATGGATGAGGAGCTTCAAGAAAGTGGAAAATCTAAAATCATACCAGTGCAATTGAAAAAGGATGGCTCTGTTTATCAGCGTAATTCTCGTGTAGTCATTCCATTTGAAATGGATCATTTGCAGCAATATGTACGCAGTAAGCATAAGCAAGCTGGTGATGGTATTTTAAGCGGGGAAACATCGATTGGACCATATAAATTAAAAAATAAAACAGCCTGCGATTTCTGTTCATTTAAATCGGTTTGTCAATTTGATCCTACTGATAACATGCAAAACTACCATCAATTACAGGCAGAACAATCGGAAAATATACTTCACAAAATCAAAGAGGAGTTGAACAGTGATGCGAGCGATACCTTCTAAAGGGCCAGATGTAACATGGACGGACGAGCAATGGAAAGCAATATGGGCTACAGGACAAGATACGCTTGTATCAGCTGCTGCTGGCTCTGGAAAAACAGCAGTTCTGATTAATCGTATGATTGAAAAAGTTATTGCAAATGAAAATCCTATTGATGTAGATGAATTGCTTGTTGTGACCTTTACAAATGCATCTGCAGCGGAAATGCGCCATCGTTTGAGTGAGGCTTTAGAAAAAGAAATAGCGAAAGACCCACGTAATCAGCATTTACGTCGTCAATTAAGCTTAGTAAATAAAGCGCAAATCTCCACTTTGCATTCATTCTGTTTATCCATAGTACGTCAGTATGCCTATTTACTTGATATTGATCCCGGATTCCGTATTGCAAATGAAGGGGAATCATCATTATTAAGAGATGATGTTTTAGCAGAAGTATTGGAAGAAGCTTACGATAATAAGGATGAAGCAAAAGTAAATGCCGTGTATCGTTTGGTAGATAGCTTCACATCAGATAGGGACGATCAAGCTATTGAGACATTGATTGATCGACTTTACGAGACTTCTCGCGTTCATCCTAAGCCGTCTGAATGGTTAAAATCTTTACCTAAACAATACAAGCTACCAGCTGATGCAACAATTGATCAATTACCTTACATTGATCATGTAAAAAATGCAGTGAAGTTTAGTTTGCAAGAGGCCTTTGCTTATATTGTAGATATGCGTGAGCTTGCATTAAAGCCAGATGGTCCTGCTCCTTATGGCGAAACTGCTGAATTGGATTTTATACTGATTCAAGAGGGAATCCGCAGAGTTACTAATGGTACATGGCAGGAATTATATGATTATTTCGCTTCTTTAAAATGGTCAACTCTTGCAAGAGTAAAAAAAGATAGCTGTGATCCAGATTTACAAGATTTAGCAAAGAAAAAAAGAGATCATGCTAAAAAGATAATGACTCAAATAAAAGATTCATTTTTTACGAGAACACCTGCGAGATTGTTAGAAGAAATTCGTCTAATGGCACCGTTAATCGAAACGTTAGTAGAGTTAACTGAAAACTACGGTAAAAAGTTTCGAGCAGCAAAGCTTGAGCGCGGATTAGTCGATTTTTCTGATTTGGAGCATTATGCTCTTCAAATATTAGCTGACGTTGAAAATGGTGAACTTCAGCCATCTGAAGTAGCGAAGGAATTTCAACAAAAATTTAAAGAAGTACTAGTGGATGAATACCAAGATACGAATATGCTGCAAGAAACGATATTACAGCTTGTGAAAAGCGGAGATGAAGCAACGGGTAATTTATTTATGGTAGGGGATGTAAAGCAATCCATCTATCGATTCCGATTAGCTGAACCAATGCTTTTCTTAAACAAATACTTAACATTTGAAGACGATCCAAAGAATACTGGGTTAAAAATTGATTTAAATGCAAACTTCCGAAGTCGTAAAGAAGTACTACATGGGACAAACTATGTTTTCCAACAAATTATGGGGAAGGCTGTTGGGGAAATAGATTACGATGAAAAAGCGGAGTTAAAGCCTGGAGCGCCCTATGATGATATTGAAACACCAGTGGAATTTGTTGTTTTGTATGAAGAACAAGAAGAAGAGACTTCAAGCAACGAAAATGAAACGACTGAAGTAGATATTGTAACGGAAGAGGAAATTGCAAAATCTCAACAAGAGGCTCGCTATATTATAAGTAGAATTAAAGAGCTAATCGAAAGTGGCGCAACGGTTTACAACGCGAAAGAAAAAGATCCGGCAAAACGAATGAGACCTATACGATATAGTGACATTGTCATTTTAATGCGTTCTATGACTTGGTCTGCAGATTTAGTAGAAGAATTTAAGTCAGCGGGTATACCTCTTTATGCAGAATCTTCAAAGGGATACTTTGAGGCATTAGAAGTGATGGTCATGCTAAACGTATTAAAAATTGTAGATAATCCATATCAGGATATCCCATTAGCCTCTGCATTGCGAGCGCCCTTTGTTGGTTTGACGGAAAATGAGCTAGCAACAATTCGACTAGCAAAAAAGAATGTTCCTTTTTATGAATCAGTAAAAACATTTGTCCGGGAGGAACGCTCAGGTTTAAATGGAAATACAGCTGAGAAGCTACATCAATTTCTAATTCAATTAGAAGAATGGCGGAATATGGCTCGTCGTGGATCGTTATCAGATCTAATTTGGAGAATATATTTAGATACGAATTATTATGAAATGGTCGGTGCGATGGCCAATGGAAAACAAAGACAAGCAAACTTACGTACATTACATGACCGCGCATTAATGTATGAGAAATCATCATTCCGAGGATTATTCCGTTTCCTACGATTTATTGATCGAATGCGTTTGAGAGGGGATGATTTAGGAGTCGCTAAATCCATTGGTGAGAAGGATGATGTCGTTCGATTAGAAACGATTCACTCATCAAAAGGGCTAGAATATCCTGTTGTATTTGTAGCAGGGCTTGGTCGTAGCTTTAACCAAATGGACTTTTCCAATACTTATTTGTTTGATCAGCAATATGGACTTGCTGTAAAAGCAATAGATCCTGACAATCGTATCATCTATACTTCCCTGCCATTTTTAGCAATGAAAGAAAAGAAAATTTTAGAAATGAAAGCGGAGGAAATGCGAATTTTATACGTGGCAATGACACGTGCAAAGGAAAGACTCATTTTAGTTGGTTCAGTGAAAAATTGGGAGAAAACAAGAGATGAATGGTGTGAGATTGGACATCTTTCAGAGCAATCAATGCTCCCAGAATATTTGAGAGCTCGTGCGAAAAATTATTTAGATTGGATTGGACCAGCAGTTGCTCGCCATGAATGTTTCGCATCCTTCCATAATGGAAAGTACAATGTGATCTCACATCCTTCAAAATGGATGATTTCGGCTATTCCTAATGAAACTTTTTTAAATACATTTTCTCAAAAGGATGATTCTATATTAGATGATACAAGTCAACAGCCAGTAGATGAAAATATTTTATATGAATTGAAAAAACGTTTTACTGCTAAATATCCATTTGAGCATTCGACAAAGAAAAAATCTAAAACAAGTGTTACTGAGATTAAACGTATTGAGAATCTACAGCGCGAAGAAGAGCAGGATGAATGGATTCCGGAAAGTCATGAGTCGAATCAACAGAAAAATACTACTGTTATTAAAAGGCCTATGTTTTTACAGCAAAAATCTTTATCTAGTACAGAAATGGGGACAGCTGTTCATACAGTGATGCAGCATGTACCAAAAGAAGGGTTCCAAAGCCTTGAAGAAATCAATCGATTCCTTCTAGGACTAGTAGATAAGCAGCTTCTTACGGAAGAAGAGCTTCGTGTAATTGAACCTGATAAAATTATCCAGTTTTTTGAATCGCCGATTGGCAGAAGGTTTATTCATGCAAAACAATTACATCGTGAGGTACCATTCACTTTATCGAGAACAGATGATGAAGGGGATCCCCAAATTGTCCAAGGGATTATTGACTGTTTATTCCTTGATGAAGAAAATAAGTGGGTATTGCTTGATTATAAGACGGATAAAATTCTTCCGAAATTTAAAGATGAGCCAGCCTTAATAAAAGAAATGACTAATAGATACGGTGTACAGCTACGTATTTACAGTGAGGCAGTTCAAGCGGTGCTCGATGTAGATGTAGATGAAAAAGTGATTTATTTATACAATGCGCAAAAGGAAATTCAACTTTAAATATAAAATTTCACATGTAAGAAACGTGATAAAAACTGCGGCAATTAGATGTAGAAAGGGGCCGAATTGTGGGCTTTCAACCAACAACATTAAACGAAAGAATTGAATCATTAGATATTATAAGAGGCTTCAGTTTGCTTGGGATTTTAATAGTAAATGTTTTTGCATTCTATTTACCGATGCCACATATCGATTTGCAAGCTTGGTTTGTGGAAGCGAAGGATGTTATATGGTATCAGCTAGTGGAAATTTACGCAACAAGCAGTTTTTATCCATTATTTTCAATGCTATTTGGATATGGACTTGCGATGCAGTTTTTGAAAGCAGAGCGTACTGAAACGTCATTTTATCCCTTCGTATCAAAACGATTAGTCATATTGCTTATCCTTGGAATGCTACATGCCGTATTCATTTGGTGGGGAGATATTTTATCTACCTATGCCTTTTGTGGCTTTTTCCTATTAATGTTTATCCGCTTTACTCCTAAAGTTCTTATTACAATAGGACTTGCAATATATGGCTTAATGCAATTCATGATTTTATTCATTTACAGTGTGACGGGAATTGTGAATAGAGAAATCGAGGGAATCCCGGTAGATATTGAGATGGTTGAACATGCGATTACTTCATATGGTATAGGAAATTGGATGGATGCTTTTTATCAACGATTAATTGATTTAACGGTCCAAATGCAGCCTGCAATGTGGCTTTTATCATTATTTACAATTTTACCTTATATGATGATTGGTGCTGCATTTGCGAAGTGGCGTCTAATAGAGCGAGCTAAGGGTTTAAAGCCTTTTTGGATTGTCCTTGCAGTTGTAGGTATAGCAATCGGACTAACGATTAAAAGTGCACCCTTTATGTTTACACATACGTATTTGTTAGATTATTTACAGGTGTACGTAGGTGGGCCAGTATTAGCAATCGGCTATATGGCACTAATCGTATGTATTTGCATGGTTCCGTTTATTAAAAAGATTCTTCACCCAATTGGGCTAGCTGGTAGAATGTCCTTAACCATTTATCTTATGCAATCAATTATCTGCTCTGTATTATTTTATAATTATGGCTTTGGTTTATATGGTCAAATAAATGTACAAATGGGCGTATTAATTGCCATTGTAATTTTTATTGTCCAAATCATGTTTGCAATCCTATGGTTTAGTAAATTTAAGCAAGGACCCCTTGAAGTAGCAATGAAAAAAATAATTTATCGCAAAATTTAGTGAAAAGTAAGCAAATTGAAAAAATTTGATGTATGATGTTATCAAATCATAAAATTTCATGTGATGTACAAAAGATTTTATGATGTAATAGCATGATAGTAGATAAGGTTATATTTTGAGATATTCATAATTTAACAGGCTACTATTAATTGACGAATAAACATAAGGAGCGCTTTTTACGATGAAGATTTTGTCTTTTAAATTGAATGGTGAAGTGAAGTTTGGACCGAAAGTCAAAAAAGAAGAAGCTGTCTGGGACGTAGTTGCTATTCAGCGAGATTTAAATGTTTTACCAACTTTTTCTACAAATATTATCGATGGAATTGCTCTTGGTTTCGACTTTGTTGAACAAATTAGAAAACTTGTTGAAGCAGCAGAACAATCTACTTCGACTGAACAATATAAACTATCATTTTCTGAGATAGAATGGTTATCTCCTGTTCCAAGAACACCTAAAAATATTATTTGTATCGGAAAAAATTATGATGAACATGCAAAGGAAATGGGTGCAGAAGCAGCTCCAAAGAACTTATTAGTGTTCACAAAGGCAGCAACTTCGATTGCAGCAGATGAACAGGTATTGCCAATCCATGCAACAAAAACAGATTCTTTGGATTACGAAGGAGAGCTTGCTGTTGTTATTGGAAAATTAGGAAGAGATATTCCTAAAAACCAAGCCTATGATTATATCTTTGGGTATACAATTGCAAATGATATTACAGCACGTGATTTACAACAACGTCATGTTCAATTCTTTTTAGGTAAAACATTAGATGGTACTTGTCCAATGGGTCCTTATTTAGTTACAAAAGATGAAATACCAGATCCACAAAAATTAACAATCGTAACTAAAGTGAATGGGGAGATTCGTCAAAATGGCTCAACAAAAGATATGATGTTCCCAGTTGATGAATTAATCTCGACCTTATCGAAATATGTCACATTGGAGCCTGGTGATGTGATTTTAACAGGTACACCTGAAGGAGTCGGAAAAGGCATGAAGCCACCAACTTTCTTAAAAGCTGGCGATGAAGTGAAAATTTCCATCGAAGGAATTGGTACATTATCTAATCGCTTTGAATAATTCATATTTTAGACACTATTAAAGAAACTATAATGTTTGAAGCCACACCTTCTATCATGGTAGGATATGTATTGAAATGATAAAAAAGGTGGGGAAATAATGGGTTTTTTAACTGACTCAACACATTTACACATTACAACATGGGTAATCGGTTTAATACTATTTTTCATAGCAGCTACAGGTATCTCTAAATCTAAAGGGATCCACATGGTATTAAGATTATTTTATATTTTAATTTTAATAAGCGGTGGCGCATTGTTCTTCAAATGGCGAGTAAACTTTGAGTATGATATTAAATTTTTATTAGGTATTCTGTTAATAGCGATGATGGAAATGATTTTAGTCCGTCAAGCGAAAAACAAATCTACTAATGTATTCTGGGTATTATTCTTTATCTTCCTATTTGCAACACTATTCTATGGATTAAAACTTCAAATGGGATTCGATTTATTCTAAACATGACGCAAAGCTTTATGCTTTGCGTTTTTATTTTGCTTATTTCCTTATATATTCCAATTATTAGATTAAATTTAAATAAGTAGAGGAAAGCTATAAATAATTTGAAATAATTGTCACTTTTTTGTCGCAATTTATCATTGCATTTAACTCATTTCATCTGAAAAGATAGCGCTTTATCTTATTTGTTTGATAAAATGACGATGGGTTGTTTTAAAGGAGAGATAAAATTGAAATTTAATAAATGGATTAGCGTATTAGCAACAACTGTACTTGCAACATCCTTAACGATAACGCCTGTTGCAAAAGCTGAAAATACGAAAACAATAGCAGACGAAAGTATATATGATCTATTAGTTGACCGTTATTTTAATGGAACAGATAAAAATGATTTAAATGTAAATGCACAAGACCCAAGTCAATTTGCTGGTGGAGATTTTAATGGTATTTTACAAAAACTATCTTTAATTAAAGATATGGGATTTACGATTGTTTCATTAGGTCCAGTATTTGCAACGGAAAAATATGATGGAACTCTTACAACAAGCTATTCTGAATTTGAACCTCATTTTGGTACAGCAGAGGAATTCACAAATTTAGTAACCACTTTAAAGCAAAAGAATATGCGTGTGATGATTGATTTCCCGTTAACTAACGTCAGTGAAAATCATGAATGGACACAAGATCCAGAAAAAGTAGATTGGATTGTTGGGACATCTAATGGTTTAGTGCGTTGGGACTTGAAAAATCAAGAGGTTCAGCAAGCACTTATTAATGCTATTGTGGAATTTGTAAGTACATATCATGTAGGTGGTGTTCGTTTAACGAACCTTGATATTGCAGATGCACAATTTTTAAATGACATGATTTCAGCAATTAAAGAAGTTGATGAATCAATCTACATCATTTCAGATGAAGAAAGTGATGCAAATTTCGATGCAACTTATTTTAATGATACGAATGAAATTTTCCGTTCCATATATATAAATGTAGATCAAGATTCTTCTGAGCAGTTGAAATACATTGAACCATTTGTAAATGGTGAAACGAAGCCTACTCAAATTATGTTTGATAATATCAATACAGATCGCTTTATCATGGATGTAGAAGCATATCCACCTACTCGTTTAAAGATGGCGATTGCTTCCATGTTATTGCTACCAGGTCTTCCAGTTATGCAATATGGTACCGAAATTGCAATGAATGGTGCAGTTGGACCTGAATCACATCAATTATATAATTTCAGAACTGATGAAGAACTAGTGGACTTTATCGAAAATATTCAAATGTTAAAGAATAGTTCGGATACACTTCGTGGTGGAGAGTTTAAATTGCTAAAAAATGAAAATGGACTTTTAGCATTTATGCGCTCATCTGAAGACGAAAAATGGATTGTCGTAATAAATAATACAAGTAAAACGAAAAGAATCGACATTCCAAAGGATTTAGTTGGGGAAGGTAAAGAGATTCAAGCGATGTTAGATAGTGAAGTTGTGCGAGTGAACAATGAAAATGTTTACCCACTTGCGTTAGATCGAGAAGTTGTAGAGATTTACCAAGTGGTCGATGAGAGAGGCATTAATATTCCATATCTAATTGCATTAGGATTTGTTTATCTCATATTTATCTCATTTATCGTTGCATTAATGAGAAGATCAAAACGAAATCGAAAAAATGAAACTACTGAAAATACAAACTAATATAGAAACGAGGCAAAATCTCATAATTGGGATTTTGTCTTTTTTATTTTTTAATATTTGCTAATCAGTTCTATTACTAGTGCAAGGCAATATTCTACTTAGTTAATTAATAATTAGCAAATTTTCATCATATAATGATTGGAATTGTTAACTAAATCGACAAAAGGCGCCAGGACATAAATCACTGAAGAGTCCAATACTACCACTTTAGCTAAACCTAGGTATAAGGAGGAGCTAGTTGAAAACGGGTAATGAGCTTTTAAGGATAAAAGATTTACATACTGGTTTTCGAATTCAAGATACTTATTATGATGCAGTTGATCATGTATCTTTAACTCTTCGGAAAAATGAAGTGCTTGCAATCGTTGGAGAATCTGGTTGCGGGAAAAGCACCTTAGCTAGTTCTATTATTGGACTGCATGATCATGAAAAAGTACGAATACAAGGTGAAATCCTATATAACGATAAAAATATAGCTACTATGTCAGAGGATGAGTTAAATAAAATACGCGGTGTAGAAATTAGTATGATTTTTCAGGATCCTTTGTCAGCATTAAATCCATTGATGCGTATCGGTGACCAAATCGAAGAGGGGTTAACGTATCATACTAACTTAACGAAGTCTGAAGGAAAGAAATATGTACTTGAATTATTACATCAAGTTGGAATAACCGATTCAAAAAGAGTTGCAAAACAATTTCCTCATCAGCTTTCAGGTGGCATGAGACAAAGAGTAATGATAGCCATTGCGATTGCTTGTAAACCTCAAATAATTATAGCGGACGAACCAACAACTGCATTGGACGTGACGATTCAATCACAAATTTTAGATTTACTATTAAGTTTAAAAAACGAAACGAACTCAGGAATATTACTTATTACTCATGACTTAGGGGTAGTGGCTGAGGTAGCTGATCGAGTTGCAGTCATGTATGCAGGTGAAATTATTGAGGAAGCACCTGTAGAAAAATTGTTTAAAAATCCAAAACATCCATATACACGTTCATTATTTCATTCAGTTCCACAAATGAATAGTCATAATGGCAGGTTAAATGTAATTCAAGGGATTGTTCCATCATTGATTCATCTTCCGAGAAATGGATGTCGCTTTGCATCAAGAATTCCTTGGATACCAGAAGAAGCTCATGAAGAAAATCCAGTACTACATGAGATTTCACCAGGACATTTTGTTCGATGTACTTGTTGGAAGCATTTTTATCTTAGTTAAATAAATGTAAACTGATGAGGTGTTTTAAATATTTAAATGCTTATAGGGGTGATGATATTACCTCTCGGGGACAAAATTCTTATTGCGAAGGTAGGGAATGTCTTACGAACTAGCTACTCAAGGACAAAATAATGCTTGCAAGTGTGTGAAATGTCTTCGAGAACGCCTCTCGAGGACAAAATACTGCTTGTGTGCGTGTGAAATGTCTTCGAGAACTTCTTTCGAGGACAAAACTCTGCGTTGGAGCGTGTGAAATGTCTTCGAGAGCGCCTCTCGCGGACAAAATGCTGCTTATGGGCATGTGAAATGTCTTCGAGAACGCCTCTCGAGGACAAAATGCTGCTTATGAGCGTGTGAAATGTCTTCGAGAACACCTCTCGAGGACAAAATGCTGCTTATGAGTGTGTGAAATGTCTTCGAGAACGCCTCTCGCGGACAAAATGCTGCTTATGAGTGTGTGAAATGTCTTCGAGAACGCCTCTCGAGGACAAAATGCTGCTTGTTTGCGTGTGAAATGTCTTCGAGAACACCTCTCGAGGACAAAATACTGCTTATGAGTGTATGAAATGTCTTCGAGAACGCCTCTCGAGGACAAAATAATGCTTGCAAGTGTGTGAAATGTCTTCGAGAACGCTACTCGCGGACAAAATGCTGCTTGTGTGCGTGTGAAATGTCTTCGAGAACGCCTCTCGAGGACAAAATAATGCTTGCGAGTGTGTGAAATGTCTTCGAGAATGCCTCTCGAGGACAAAATGCTGCTTATGAGCGTGTGAAATGTCTTCGAGAACGCCTCTCGCGGACAAAATGCTGCTTATGAGTGTGTGAAATGTCTTCGAGAACGCCTCTCGCGGACAAAATGCTGCTTATGAGTGTGTGAAATGTCTTCGAGAACGCCTCTCGCGGACAAAATGCTGCTTATGAGTGTGTGAAATGTCTTCGAGAACGCCTCTCGCGGACAAAATGCTGCTTATGAGTGTGTGAAATGTCTTCGAGAACGCCTCTCGCGGACAAAATGCTGCTTATGAGTGTGTGAAATGTCTTCGAGAACGCCTCTCGCGGACAAAATGCTGCTTATGAGCGTGTGAAATGTCTTCGAGAGCGCCTCTCGCGGACAAAATGCTGACGTGAAGAATAGGAATTGTCATAAAAAAACAAGCATATGGAACATCAAATCCCTTAATGTTCCCGAATAAAGAGTCAAGGAAAAGGGAACATACATCAACAAACTTAAAAAAATTTAACGTTTTTGTTAGATTGGAGGATTGAACAGCATGTTTATGAAGATTGAACGATTAAAAGTTTACTATCCTATTCGAGGTGGGTTTTTTAATAGAGTAATTGATCATATATATGCTGTTGATGGAATAAGTATGGAATTTGAGAGAGGAAAAACCTATGGGCTTGTGGGAGAATCTGGATGCGGAAAATCTACGACTGGTAAAGCAATCATGGGATTGGAAAAAGTAACTTCTGGGAAAATCTACTATGAAGGTGAAGATGTCACAAACAAGCGTCGTGATAGAAAGTCTTCCTATTGTAAGGATGTTCAAATGATATTTCAAGACTCTCAATCAAGCTTAAATCCAAAAAAGAGAGTTTATGAGATTTTGGCTGAACCAATACGAAATTTTTTAAAGCTAACTCCAACAGAAGAGAGACGAAAAATTTACGAGCTCCTTACTATTGTCGGCATGCCAGAAGACTCTCAATTTAAATATCCACATGAATTTTCAGGAGGGCAAAAACAGCGTCTCGGCATTGCAAGAGCCATTGCGACGAATCCTAAAATAATCATTGCTGATGAGCCGGTTTCTGCTCTTGATCTATCTGTTCAAGCACAAGTACTGAACTTTATGAAGGATATTCAGAACGAGTATGGTTTAAGCTATATTTTTATTTCTCATGATTTAGGTGTTGTCAAACATATGTGTGATTACATTGCCATAATGTACAAAGGTCGTTTTGTAGAAACAGGTACAAAAAAGGATATTTATAACAATCCTCAACATATCTATACAAAAAGGTTACTCTCTGCAATTCCAGAAGCTTCACCAGTTGGAAGAGAAAAAAGAAAACGTGAAAGAATTGTACTAGAACATACCTATCAAAAAATACGTAATCAAAGTTTTGATGAGAAAGGACGCGTCTTTGATTTAGTTCCAATCACCAAAACCCATTTTGTAGCAGCATCTCCCTATTAAGGAGGTCATCTAATATGTGGAAAACAATTATAAGAAGAATCATCATCATGATTCCTCAACTTTTTCTATTAAGTATTCTCGTGTTTATATTAGCAAAATTTATGCCTGGGGACCCCTTTACCGGATTAATAACTCCGCAAACGGATCCGAATAGACTTGAAGAATTAAGAGAAGAAGCAGGATTAAATGATCCATTGCATATTCAATATATTCGATGGATTTCCAATGCTATTAAAGGGGATTTAGGTAGTAGCTATACTTATCAACGAGATGTTGGAGATCTCATTGGAGAAAGGGCATTGAATACATTTTGGCTTTCCTTTTTAAGTGTTATTCTCCTATATGCTATTGCCATACCTCTTGGAATTTTAGCTGGACGCTATCAAAATTCCAGAATAGATAAAACGATTATTTTATATAGTTTTGTCACCTATGCCATTCCAACCTTTGTATTAGCATTATTATTTTTATATTTATTTGGCTATACGCTCGATTGGTTTCCAACGAGTGGAAGTGTCGATATCGAGCAGGAGGAAGGGACAATTGAATTTTTTTGGAGTAAATTTTACCATCTTATTCTTCCAGCTATCACCTATGCACTTCTAGGGACAACGGGCATCATTCAATATTTACGTTCAGAAATAATCGATGCAAAGTCAATGGACTATGTTCGCACGGCAAGAAGTAAAGGAATTCCGATGAGAAAGGTTTACTCAAAGCATATATTCCGAAATTCATTGCTTCCAATTGCGGCTTTTTTTGGTTTTACGATCACTGGATTATTAGGAGGTTCCATTTTTATTGAAACAATTTTTGGCTATCCAGGAATGGGACAACTCTTTATTTCGTCTATCACTTCAAGGGACTATAGCGTAATTACTGCACTTGTAATGCTATATGGCTTTTTAACTTTATTAGGAAGTCTTCTGTCAGATATTATAATGAGCATCGTAGATCCACGGATTAGAATCGAATAACGTCCATTCCATTAAAAGAAGGTGAAAACATGGTAAGTATAACAAATAGACAAAAGGATAATGCTGATGTTATAAACTCAACTCCTACAGGAATGGAAGTCATTATGAGAGAGTTTAAGAAAGATAGGCTTGCATTATTCTCATTAATTGCAATGATTGTGGTGATTTCAGTTGTATTTGTGTGGTCACTCTTTATTGATCAAGAATCGTTAATGCGGGTTAGTTTAAAGGATCGATTTGCACCACCAGGGGAAAACTTTCTCCTTGGTGCTGATTCAGGGGGACGAGATATACTTGGACAACTGATTATCGGTGCTAGAAATTCGTTAGGAATTGCGATTGCTATTACGTTTATAACGGGCTGCTTCGGGGTAATTATAGGGCTCGTTTGTGGGTATTTCGGTGGTTGGATCGATCAAATCGTCATGAGAATTATTGATTTCTTTGTCACGATTCCATCCCTAATGTTAATCATTGTGTTCATTACAATCATCCCTAAGTACACGATTTTCTCTTTTATCTTGATTATGAGCTTATTTTTATGGACAGGCACTGCAAGGGTTGTCCGTTCAAAGGCTTTGTCTGAAAGTAAACGAGATTACGTTTTAGCTTCAAAAACCCTTGGCACAAATGACTTAATCATTATTTTTCGTGAAATTGTACCAAATTTAAGTTCAATTTTAATCGTTGAACTTACTTTAAATTTTGCAGGAAATGTTGGTATTGAGACTGGTCTAACCTATTTAGGATTTGGTCTTCCGCCAACAACACCGTCACTCGGAACTTTGGTCAGCTATGCCAATAACCCGTTAATCATTCAAGAATATTGGTGGCTTTGGTTGCCAGCATCTTTATTTATATTATTTATGATGCTCGGGATTAACTATGTTGGACAAGCGCTTAGACGTTCGGCTGACGCTCAACAACGCTTAGGCTAAACAATATATATTTCCTTCACATGATGAGAAACCATTTTTAATCTACTTTTGTACTTAAAACTAGTAAAAATGTTAATGCTAATAAAGAGAAGATTAGAAACTGTTCAATCATTCATGAAATTATTGGAGGAATGTTATGAAAAAACATAGTAGGTTCGTATTTTTCATATTATCCCTATTATTAGTTTTAGCAGGCTGTAATGGGACAACGTTAACTGCTGAGGTTGACGAAATGGTTCCTGTTGTAAAAGAAAATAATGAGCCATTGAAAAATGCAAAAGCAGAGAAAGAGGAAAATACTTTATTTGATTTATCTGTATCAAACGAAGGTACACCGATTAAAGGTGGAATGTTAAAAGTTGCCCTAGTTAAGGACGAGCCTTTTAAAGGAGTATTTTTAGCTGAGCTAAATGAAGATGGTTTTGATTCAGATATTATGAGCTTTGCTTCAAATTCTATTTTTGAAGTAAGTGGAGATTTTCTAATAACGAATGATGGAATTGCTTCCATGGTTGTTGACCAGGTAAATAATAAAGTAACGATTAAAATTCGTGAAGAGGTAAAGTGGTCTGATGGTGAGCCGTTGAAAATTGAAGACCTTATTTTACCGTATGAGATTATTGGCCATCAGGATTATACAGGAGTCCGGTATAACTCAGCCTTTAAAAACATTGTTGGTGCTGAGGATTATCATGATGGACTTGCCGATAAAATTTCTGGTATTAAAAAAATAGATGAACATACAATGGAAATCCATTTTCATCAATTATCACCTGCCATTTTTTCCGGTGGTGATGGTTTATGGACATATGCGGTTCCTTCTCATCAAATAGGCGATATTCCTGTAAAGGATTTAATGGAATCTGATGCTGTTAGAAAAAATCCTGTGACACTTGGACCTTTTAAATTTGATAAAATTGTGCCAGGTGAATCCGTTCAATTTGTGAAAAATGAGCACTATTGGAAAGGCGAGCCAAAGCTTGATGGGGTTATTGTGCAGGTTGTACCTTCAAGCACTATTTCTGTTGCAATTGGATCAGGAGAATTTGACATTGTCTTTCATTTCAATGCAACGAAAATGCCTGAAATAAAGGATTATGAAAATATAACCGTTCTTGGTAGATCTGAGCTGTATTATTCTTACCTTGGATTTAAAGTAGGTACATTTGATTCTACAAAAAATTCTGTAGTTACAGATTTAGAGGGATCAAAAATGGGCGATAAACGATTGCGACAGGCAATGGCATATGCGTTAGATATAGAGGGTGTCTCGGAAGTGTTTTATGACAATTTAAGAGAACGAGCAAACTCATTAATACCACCAATATTTTCATCCTTCCATGATTCGTCATTGAGAGGATATTACTATAATCCGAAAAAAGCAAATGCATTATTAGACTCTGCAGGATATATTGATGTCGACGGTGATGGTATGAGGGAAGATCGAGAAGGCAATCAATTAGAAATAAAGCTCGCTGCCATGTCTGGTGATACGACTCAGGAAGATATTATCTCTTATTATTTACAGAACTGGAGAGATGTCGGTTTAAACGTTACATTATCAACGGATCGATTAATCGAATTTAATTCCTTCTATGAAAAAATTGAAGCAGATGATCCTGAAATTGATATGTTTATGGGAGCATGGGGAACGGGAACTAATCCTTCACCAGCTGGATTATATGGAGCGAGTGACCCATATAATTTAACTCGATTTACGTCAGAATTTTTAGAGAATACAATAAAAAATATCGATTCACCTCAAGCATTTAACCCAGTTTATAGAGCACAGCAATTTGGTGCATTTCAGGAATACATGGAGGATATGGCAGTCGTCATTCCAATGCAATTCCGTTATGAAATTGTACCTGTTAATAAAAGAGTGAAAAATTATAGTATCGACTATGGTAATGGGACAGGATTACATGAAATAGAACTCATATCAGAAAAACCTATTGCACATAAGAAAAAATAATAAAAAGAGTTGTCCTTAGTATGATCCACTCTAAAATGGGTCATTTCGGACAACTCTTTTTTATTGTTGCTGATATTCTCGATCAGGGAAGAAAATTGCAATTGTACCCGGACCAGCATGTGCGCCAATCGATGAACCGATTAAAGTAATATCAAATGCTTTTGGATGTAACTTTTCTTCGATCAAAGATTTAACTTCCTCAGCAAATGCTAAGTCATCTCCATGACTGATTCCGACTATTTTATTTGAAAAATCGCCACCGCGTTCTTCCATTAATTCAATAATACGATGTATTGCTTTTTTGCGACCTCGTATTTTTTCAAGTGGAATCAGCTTTCCATCCTCTACATGTAAAATCGGTTTAATACTTAATAATCCACCGATGAAAGCACTAGATTTTGAAATTCGACCACCCGCTGCTAAATAATCAAGTTTTTCAACAGTAAATAAATGTGTCATATGCTTCGCTAAATACTCAATACGTGATGTAATCTCATCAAGTGATAATCCTTGATCACGTAAAGATACAGCTTCTTTTACTAGTAATCCATATCCTAATGAAGCACATTTTGAATCAATAATTTTTAACTTAAAATCTGGATATTGTTCTTTAAGCTGTGTTGCAATCATGACGGCAGTGCTGTATGTACCAGACAAGTTTGAAGAGAAGGCGATATAAAGTCCTTCTTCATTGTCTTTGGCAAGTTGTTCGAATGCTTTTAAAAAATCTTCTGGCGATACTTGGGATGTCTTTGGTGATACGCCGTTCCGCATTGCATCATATACTTTAATTGAGTCGATATCTAAAATGTCTCGGTATTGTTCGTCATTTAGATTTACACGTAATGTCAAAAGCTCGACTTCATGATCTTCAAAATATTTCTTTGGTAAATCACTAGCACTATCTGCAAAAATTTTCAAAAGTATGACCCCCTTTATATGTTGTTTTTAAATTCAATGGCTTTTTTGATAGTTTATGTTGTTTAAATAAGAAATACTAGTATTTTCCTATCCTTTTTACTAGTTCAATTTTAATCTTTCTATAAGTACATTTGCAATGCCATCTTCGTTATTACTTAATGTTACTTCATTGGCGATGCTTTTTAACTGATCGATGCCATTTGCCATTGCAACGCCAATACCAGCGTAGTCGATCATTTCTAAATCATTATCTTCATCACCAAAAGCGATAATACGATCTCGTGGGATGTTTAATTCCTTTGCAACAAGTGAAATACCAACCGCTTTATTTAGACCTTTTTTTACAATTTCAACAATATGGAATGGTGCCCCCCAACGACGATGATCGATTAGTTCTGCATGGACATCTTCTAAATGTTTACGTATACTTGGAACATTTTCTTCATTCGCATGAATAAGTAAGCTCGTTGGGTCTTCATTTAAATTTCCTCTTAAATTCCCAATTGTTACATCTGGATCACCCATTTTAAAAATATTCATCATTGATTGATCTTCTGTATGAATAAAAACATTATCCATTACTTCTGCGATTAAATTTTTATATTGAAATTTGTCAACAGAATCAACAACATCATGCACAACACCAATATCCATTGGCGAATGAACGAGTTTAAAGGATTTATTTTTAGGATGGTGTACAAGTGCACCATTGAAGTTGACAATCGGTGTAGTTAACATGAGCTCGTTATAGTAAAGCTGGCTTGCTCGGAATGGTCTACCTGTTGCAATCATCACCTGGTGACCTGCTTCCTTTGCCTTCATAATCGTTTGCTTTGTTTTTTCAGAAATCGTCTGTGTATCTGTCAACAAAGTACCGTCTAAATCTAACACAATTAAATGTTTCTCCATAAAGGAAAACTCCTTTCTGTATTCTTTAAATTTTATATCTAAATGGAAACTTTAGTCAAAGTATTTACTATAAGGAATATTTCAAACGTTGTCACGGTATGTTTAAGTAAACATAATGAACAGATATATTATGTGCTTCCTGAATATAATATAACTAAAAAGAAGTATTGAAGAATCGTGGTTTTTGAAATTGTTTTCCATGTCATGTATCATTTTTAATATGATACAATAAACACTATAAGGAAAGGGGAAACTGATATGGCAATTGATCAAGATTTAAAAGATAGCATTTTAGGTGCTTTAGAAAATGTAATTGACCCTGAATTAGGGATTGATATAGTGAACTTAGGGTTAGTATATGATGTCGATTTAGATGAAGAGGGTCTATGTACTGTTACGATGACATTAACTTCCATGGGATGTCCACTTGGCCCAGTCATTGTGGATCAAGTAAACACTGCTCTTAGTGACTTACCAGAAGTAAAAAAAGTGGACGTTAACATCGTTTGGCAACCAGTTTGGAATAAAGATATGATGTCAAGATATGCAAAAATGGCTCTAGGGATTCGATAATCTCTATAATTAATTTAAGAAAAGGTTAGCCCAATAGGATTCTTTTGGGTTAGCCTCTTTTTATATTTTAGTTGCAATTAAAAGTGAGGGTACGTTGATAAGGAATTTTATTTGGTGGTTGTAAAAGTACTTGAATGAAAAACTAGTTTTATGAAAAGAGCACTTTCGATAGGGAAAGTGCTCCAAAAATATGTTTTGTGAGAATGGTCACTTTCTGTTACGAAGGTTCACCTATGATAAAATTTCCACAAGAAAAAAGGAACTTTCCCTAGAAAAAGTTCCAAATTATATATTTCATAAGCTCAAATCACTTTCTTAGCTTAAATCTCCAAAAACTAAACTTAATCAATCCTACAAATTTCAATTGGACAATTATCACAGCATATTTCAGTTTTTAAATAGTTCAAATCATGAATTGTAATATATCCCTTATCGATTGAAAGTACGTTTTGTTTTCTTAAATCGTTTAACATACGATTGACCATTTCACGACTTGTCGAGCAGAGGTTAGCAAGTTCAGTGTTTGTTAGATTAAAATTAATGAAAATTTTATTATCATCCGTTATTTCACCGTAAGTATTGGACAAACGAATTAAAGTTGAATAAAGTGCACCTTTTTTTCCGTTCATTACCAAATCACGAATCAAACTTTGGTTTTTAATGTTCTCATTTTGAAGCCACTTTAAATATTCGATGAGTAAAGCGGGTTGTTCTGTTAACAACAACTCTAAATCACTTTTACTTAATGAGAAAATTTCAGTTTGGCTTAATGCGATAGCAGATGTTGAATGGGAGCCAATTTGACTAAATAATGTAGTTTCTCCAAGAATGCTGCCTTTGCCACAAATCCGAATTGTTAATTCCTTACCGCTTTCTTGTTCTTTACTAATTTGAACTTTGCCCTCTTTAATTAAAAAAATATCATGAGCCATTTCGCCTTCTTGAAATATATGATTCCCTTTATCAACTTTAAAAAATTGCCCGTTATTTTCGAATAAACGATGGAAATTCAATGGGGAATTATCTAAAACGACCAAATGTATCACTTCCTTAAATTGCTTATGAATAAATTAAAATCGTCATCAAAAAAATAATAAAAAGAACACGAACTAAATGATATATATAAAATACTACATTGCAATGATAACATAAACGTCTAATGTATATGTGAAAAATTTAATGGTTAATTTCGCCACTCTACGTTGATATTGTATAACCTTTATGTTTGAATTTAAGAGGAAATATGTGACATATTGGTGATTTTTTACAGTGAAATAAAATAAAATCACATGGCAATTTCTTGAAGTATCCAATGATTCAACCTATAATGGGAATAGTCAATAAAGGTCAAATTTTCATGGGATATAATTTAGATATAAAATTGAGGTGAAAAAAATGCAATTTCAACAACAAGATAATCGAAAACCATTGGAGCAATTTGGTCGTAATTTAATAGAAGAAGTTAAAAAAGGAAAGATGGATCCGGTCATAGGACGTGATGAAGAAATCCGCAATGTGATACGAATTTTATCTAGAAAAACAAAAAATAATCCGGTTTTAATTGGTGAGCCTGGTGTAGGAAAAACAGCCATTGTAGAAGGATTAGCTCAGCGAATTGTACGAAAAGACGTCCCAGAAGGCTTAAAGGATTGCGTACTATACGAACTAGACATGAGTGCATTAATTGCTGGTGCCAGCTACCGTGGACAATTTGAAGAACGTTTAAAAGGTGTATTAAAAGAAGTGAAGGAATCAGAAGGTCGTATTATTTTATTTATTGATGAAATTCATACAATCGTAGGAGCTGGAAAAACTGACGGTGCTATGGACGCTGGGAATATGTTAAAGCCGATGTTAGCACGTGGAGAGCTTCATTGTATTGGAGCGACTACACTGGACGAATACCGTATGTATATTGAAAAAGATCCCGCTTTAGAACGTCGATTCCAACAAGTATTAGTTCGTGAGCCATCAATAGAAGATACTGTTTCGATTTTACGTGGTTTAAAAGAGCGATTTGAATTACATCATGGTGTTCGTATACACGACCGGGCAATTATCGCAGCTGCCCAGCTTTCAAATCGGTATATAACAGATCGCTTCTTACCTGATAAAGCTATTGATTTAATAGACGAAGCCTGTGCCATGATTCGAACAGAAATCGATTCTATGCCACAGGAATTGGATATGGTGACAAGACGAGTGATGCAACTAGAAATAGAAGAGCAAGCATTAACGAAAGAGAAGGATGATGCGAGCAAAAAACGTCTAGAAGCATTAAAAGAAGAATTGCAATCATTAAAATCTAAACAGCAAACAATGAAAGAACAATGGGAGTTTGAAAAACAAGGATTACAAACGATTCAACATAAGCGTGAGCAATTGGATCGATACCGTAGAGAATTAGAGGATGCTGAAAGTAAATATGACTTAAATAAAGCAGCTGAATTACGTCATGGTAAAATTCCCGCATTAGAAAAGGAACTAGCAACCTTAGAAGAAGAAATGAAACAAGGCTCTGAAACAAGAATATTGCGTGAAGAAGTAACGGCTGATGAAATTGCTTCCATTATTTCAAGATGGACTGGCATACCGGTGACAAAACTTGTTGAAGGTGAGAGGGAGAAGCTATTAAGACTAAAGGATACTCTTCATGAGCGTGTTGTTGGTCAGGATACAGCTGTTCAGCTTGTTACTGAAGCAGTTTGGCGTGCTCGAGCAGGAATTCAAGATCCAAATCGGCCAATCGGATCATTTATCTTCTTAGGACCTACAGGGGTAGGGAAAACAGAGCTTGCTAAGGCATTAGCCGCCCAATTATTTGATTCAGAAGAGCACTTCATACGAATTGATATGAGTGAGTATATGGAAAAACATAGTGTTTCAAGACTTGTTGGTGCGCCACCAGGTTACATCGGTTATGAAGAAGGTGGACAATTAACAGAAAGTGTAAGAAGAAACCCTTACTCTGTGATTTTACTTGATGAAATTGAAAAGGCTCATCCAGATGTGGCTAATATTCTATTGCAAATTTTAGATGATGGTCGAATTACAGATAGCCAAGGAAGACTTGTAAACTTTTCAAATACGGTAATTATTATGACGTCTAATATTGGCTCACAATATTTGCTTGAACAAAAAGATACAGCTGAAGAATTAGTCATGACAGAATTGCGCCTTCACTTCAAACCAGAATTATTAAACCGAGTTGATGATATTATTATGTTCCATGCATTAAGTTCCGATCATTTTACAGCGATCACATGGAAGTATATTGAGCAATTAAAAACACGTATTGCAGAACAAGAGATTGAGCTGAAGGTTGACGAATCTGTCGTAGAATGGGTCGTGGAACATGGTGTTGATCCGCAATTTGGTGCAAGACCTTTAAAGAGATTTATTCAAAGACATGTTGAAACAGCAGTTGCAAGAGAGTTGTTAAAGGGAGATGTCGTTCCTGGGGATACATTAAACGTTACAATGAAAAATCAGGAATTACTTGTGACTAAATAATTTTTTTCATTAATAGAACAACGCACAAATGCTAAAGATTACATTTGTGCGTTGTTTTTAGTAGTCCAAAGAAAAAATCCCGCACTGCTATAGCGCGGGAATTAATTATTGTACTTATAATTAGTGATGTTCTGCATCTGGAGTTGGTTCATTTGGAATAATTGCAGTCATGATTAAAATTATGATAGAGAACACAACTGAGATAATTGCACCAGTTACAAAATCAAAGTGAGCACCTAATACTGAACTAACAACATAGTTCAACATTGTTACTAATAGGAATGACCAGATAAATGTCATGATATATTGCATCATTTTCACCTCTAACGAACATTATTAGATATATTATTTCTATTTTACCCTAAAATATCATACCACACGACACAAATAAATAACAATACGCATTTTACATTTTAACAAATATTACAGTTGTAGTTATAAAAAATGTGAGCTATAATTATGACCAAGTACTAAATGCAAGTCATAAAGGAATGGTTTTAATTTAAGGGGGAAAGTAAATGAACGCAGGAATAATTAGCATTTCTAAATACGTTCCAGATAAAGTAATCACAAATTTTGATCTAGAAAAAACAATAGATACAAATGATGAATGGATACGTACGAGAACAGGTATTGAAGAAAGAAGAATTGCAGAAGGTGAAGAAACTTCTGATTTAGCATATAAAGCAGCTCAAAAAGCTTTAAAATCAGCTGAAATAACAGCAGATCAGGTGGGGTTAATACTAGTAGCAACAGTGACTCCTGACCGTGCATTTCCAAGTGTAGCATGTCAAATCCAAGAAAAACTTGAAGCGAAAAATGCTGCTGCAATGGACGTTTCTGCTGCTTGCTCTGGTTTTATTTATGCCCTTGCAACTGCTAAACAATTTGTTGAAAGTAATGCTTATGATTATGTATTAATTGTTGGTGTTGAAAAGCTTTCAAAAGTAACGGATTGGAATGACCGTAATACTGCAGTATTGTTTGGAGATGGAGCTACTGCAGCAGTTATCGGTAAAGTATCTGAAGGTCGCGGTATATTATCCTTTGAATTAGGTGCTGACGGTACTGGTGGCAAACATTTATTTTTAAATGACGATCGTTACATTAGTATGAATGGACGTGAAGTATTTAAATTCGCAGTTCGTCAAATGGGAGAATCTGCAGTATCAGTAATTGAAAAAGCAGGCTTAACAAAAGAAGATGTTGACTTCTTAGTTCCACATCAAGCGAATATACGTATTATGGAAGCTTCTCGTGAACGTTTAGAATTACCTGAGGAAAAATTATCGAAACGTATTCATAAATATGGAAATACATCAAGTGCTTCTATTGGTATAGCATTATCCGATGAATTAGAAGCTGGTAAAATTAAAGAAGACGATATTGTTGTATTAGTAGGCTTTGGCGGTGGTCTAACTTGGGGCGCAGCTGTCATAAAATGGGGAAAATAATTGATTTAATAGAAACAAATATAGTAATTTAAAATTAATGTAAAATATTTAGGGGGAAAATAGATTATGAAACGTAGAGTAGTCATAACTGGTGTTGGCGCAGTTACACCTCTAGGTAATTCAGCGGAAGAAACGTGGGCAAACGTGAAAGCTGGTAAATCTGGAGTAGGGCCCTTAACAAGAATTGACGCTGAAAAGTTCCCAGCAAAAGTAGCTGCGGAAGTTAAAGATTTTGATATTGAACAGTATATAGAACGCAAAGAAGCAAGAAAAATGGACCGCTTTACACATTATGCCCTTGCTTCAGCTATGATGGCAGTGAAGGATGCTAATTTAGAAATTACAGAAGCAAATGCAAACCGTATAGGTGTATGGATTGGTTCAGGTATTGGTGGTATGGAAACATATGAAAATCAATTTGTAACCTTCCAAGAACGTGGAGCACGCCGAGTAAGTCCTTTCTTCGTTCCGATGATGATTCCAGATATGGCGTCAGGTCAAGTATCGATTTATTTAGGGGCAAAAGGTATTAATTCATGTACGGTTACTGCTTGTGCCTCAGGAACAAACTCTATTGGTGATGCATTTAAAGTAATTCAACGTGGGGATGCAGACGCTATGATTACTGGTGGAGCAGAAGCACCAATTGTGAATATGGCTGTTGCAGGTTTTTGCTCAAGTACTGCATTATCTCTAAATCAAGACCCAGCAACTGCTTCACGTCCATTTGATGCAAATCGTGATGGTTTCGTTATCGGAGAAGGTGCCGGCGTATTAGTTATTGAAGAATATGAATTTGCTAAAGCGCGCGGTGCAAAAATCTATGCTGAAATCGTTGGTTACGGTTCAACAGGTGATGCATATCATATTACTGCTCCAGCTCCAAACGGTGAAGGTGCAGCACGTGCTATCCAACAAGCATTAAATGATGGTGGTGTTGATCCATCTTTAGTAGGGTATATTAATGCTCACGGTACTAGTACACCGTATAATGATTTATATGAAACACAAGCAGTTAAATCCGTTTTTGGAGACCATGCATACAAGTTAGCAATGAGTTCAACAAAATCGATGACAGGCCATCTACTAGGTGCTGCCGGTGGTGTCGAAGCAATCTTTACAGCATTAGCACTAAAAGAAAGTATTTTACCTCCAACAACAAATCTTACTAATCCAGATCCTGAATGTGATCTTGATTACGTACCTGGTGTTGCTCGTGAAGCAAGTATTGAGTATGCAATGAGCAATTCATTAGGCTTTGGTGGTCATAACGCTAGCTTATTAATGAAAAAATTTGAAGAATAAAATTTTTATAAATATTGTTTAAAAAGCCTTTAGCATAACGCTAAAGGCTTTTTTATATGATAGATTAAGGAACTTTTTCTTTTTGTTTAAAAATGAGTCAAGCTTTTCTCAATGCTTTAGACGAACCTATACATAGTAAAGGATGATACTTATTTTATTACGGTTATTAATTTTCTTATTTTTCTATGGATTAAGTGTAATGTCCATTGGAAATTTAATATTGTATTTAAATTACCGTACACTTGGCTATTCATGGTCAGCGGTTTGGTCATTTATACTTGGGACACATGAATTGTATATGGCGATTATTTCATTGACGGTTTTATTTATCGTCGTTTTCGACCTAATCCCATCGCGCTCTCCATTTTCTTAAGAGTACTTTGAGCAATTTCGTTTGCTTTTTCGGCACCTTCATCCAGTATTTGGTCAAGCTCTGGAGAATCGATTAGCTCATTAAATCGTGCTTGAATTGGTGTTAAATGTTCGATTAAGCTTGTTGCTACACCTTCTTTGAAAGCACCATAGCCAAGACCATCGTATTTTTTAACAAGGGCATCAATTGTTTGTCCTGTTACGGCTGATTCTATTGTTAATAGATTCGAAACACCAGGTTTATTCACTTCATCGTATGCTACAATTCCATCTGAATCTGTAACAGCAGATTTGATTTTCTTTTCAATTTGTTTTGGTGTGTCTAAGAAACGAATTGTTGCTTTTGTATTCGTATCAGATTTACTCATTTTTTTCGTTGGCTCTTGCAATGATTTAATGCGAGCACCCGCTTTAGGAAGTTGAATTTCCGGGATAACGAAAACTTCACCATAGCGTTTGTTAAATCGTTCTGCAAGATCGCGAGTTAATTCAATATGTTGTTTTTGATCATCGCCAACTGGAACAACGTGAGTATTGTATAATAAGATATCTGCTGCCATTAATGGTGGGTATGTTAATAAACCTGCTGATACAGATTCTTTCCCATTGGATTTATCTTTAAATTGAGTCATACGCTCTAATTCTCCAATGCTTGCTACACATTGCAAAATCCAGCCTGCTTGTGCATGGGCAGGGACTTCAGATTGGATAAATAAGATTGATTTTTCTGGATCGATTCCAGTGGCTAGATAAGTTGCGGCAAGGGTGCGAATGTTATTGCTAAGCTCATCTGGATCTTGAGGAACTGTTATTGCATGTTCATCAACGATACAATAAACTGTACGACCTTCATCCTGTAGAGCAGGGAATTGCATAAATGCTCCGATATAATTTCCTAAAGTAATAACTCCTGTTGGTTGAACCCCTGAGAAAATGTTTTTCACGATAAACCCTCCAATTTTTATACAAAATAAAAAGCATCATACGTCATTACGATTACGTAATGGGACGAATGATGCTTAAATCCGCGGTACCACCCAGTTTGTTGAATACTCAACCACTTTGCCTCCGTAACGTGAAGGATTCGAACTTTACTACTAACGTTCATAAAGCTAACTCAAAAGTCCATTCCATTTGCTCCATCTTCTGTTTGCACCATCCACAGACTCTCTAAACACGGTTTACAAATGTACTACTCTTTCTCATCGTCTTTTCCTATGATGAGTTAAATTATATTAAAAATAAAAATTCATTGCAAATACATTTTCTTTTTAAATTGGAATGAAATATTAAAAGATTGGGCAATCTTTTATCGTGTAATACATTTATTGCAAATAGCTATTTCAATTGTAAAAATTAACAGAATCTTATGATATTTCTCGATTAATTTAATCTAATTGAGAAAATGTATGAAATTAATTTCATGTTTTGTCGTAGACAATTACGGGTATAAGTATATATAGATAATACATGAAAAAATAAAAATTTTGAATAAATGAGCAAAAATGAAGCTATTTTATTAATTAGGTGATACATTTTTTTACAAGATACTATATCCAAAAGGCAATTAATGTTGTATAATGAAGTCAATAATCTAATTTATATTAATTCTAAAGTGATAAAAATTTAATATAGATATTCAATTGAAAGGAAGTGTCTTAGACGTGATTGTAACACTATTTACATCACCTAGCTGCACATCATGTAGAAAAGCTAAAGCGTGGTTAGAAGAACACGAAATTCCATATAGAGAACGAAATATTTTTTCTGAGCCTTTAACGATCGGTGAAATAAAAGAAATTTTAAGAATGACCGAGGACGGAACAGATGAAATTATTTCTACGCGATCAAAAATATTCCAAAAATTAAATGTGGACGTAGAAAGTTTACCACTGCAACAACTATACGAGTTAATTCAAGAATACCCAGGTCTTTTACGTAGACCTATTATTATTGATGAGAAACGTTTACAGGTTGGATACAATGAAGATGAGATTCGTCGATTCCTTCCAAGAAAGGTTCGTGCCTTTCAATTACTTGAAGCTCAACGTATGGTTAACTAATTAATAAAGGAAATGGATGGTCGGTAAAATCCTCTTGCAGGGATTTTATCGATTTTTTCTATCTATGATGAATGTCGAAAAATAGATATATTTTTGTCTGTAAATTCTAAAGAATCCAATAAAAAATTGCTTGATTTCAGTTGAATAGTCAACTACAATTTCAATATTCAAATAATTTTATGTTGTAGATGTTTTTCCTTTTCATTTTATGTTCAAACATCATACAATAGAGTTATAGAATGTAGCATAACCAAATTAAATATTTTTCTTTTAAAACTGATTTGGTGTGTGACATCTTTTGAATTGTTTACTAATAAAAGTGAACATTTCAAGCATACTAATAACGCTTTCCGTGTTTTTCAACGAAGACTAGAAGGGAGTTGAAGTTATATGGACATCGAACGCGTGAATGAAAATACACTAAAACTCTTTATATCTTATCGTGATATTGAAGATCGTGGGTATAGTAAGGAAGAAATTTGGTACAACAGAGCAAAAGGCGAGGAACTTTTTTGGGATATGATTGGCGAAATAAACACTGAAGAGTACTTTGATCTTGAAGGGCCAATTTGGATACATGTAAATGCCTCTGAACAAGGCCTAGAAGTTATTGTTACCCGTGCCAATTTTAATAGCGATGGCGAATCAAGTCTACTCTCAGGCTTTGATGAAAATCGAGATGGTGCAGAACATAAGCTAAAAGATTCAATGTTTGATTCAGTTGATGAAGATACGATGAATGGAAATCATTCAGTACAAAATATCGTCACTTACAAGTTTAAAGATTTTGATGAAGTAATTCCAGTTGCTAAACGTCTCGTTTCTTTCGATATACCTTCTTCTTTATATAAATATGACAATATTTACTATGTTGCAGTAGATTTCACTGATGTCGAAGAAAAATCTAAACGCCAAAATATTAAGGCGATATTGAACGAGTTTTTAACTAGCTCAAAAATGACGATTTATCGACTTCAAGAGTATGGTGAAGAAATTATGCAAGATCGCTGCTTTGAAACTGTCATTCAATATTTCGATTAGATTTTAAGCCAAAATTCTAAAATGGATTTTGGCTTTATTTTTTTAATTACTTGGTAAAAGCCCTCAAAATAAAAATTCCCGCTATTTTCAAGTTTTCGGTTGCACATATACTAAACTCTTTTTAAAATGAATTTGAAGGAGGGCATTTATGCTTGTAGCCATAACAGATCAAAATGAACGATTTGTTATATGTTCGAGCACGCCTAAAGCGATATATAAAAAGATTCGTGAAGAGAGAACCTTTTTTTGTCCTCAATGTAAACAACCGGTTCAATTTAAAATTGGATCTGTAAAAATTCCTCATTTTTCACATTTATCCAATAATGATTGTGATTTGCGATTTTCAGAAGGTGAGTCAGAGGCGCATTTATTAGGTAAACAGCAATTGTACGAATTATTTCAATCACTTCAGTTGAATGTGGAATTAGAAAGTTATTTACCTTTCATTAAACAAAGGCCTGATTTATTAGTAAAAACGAGTAAAGACAATACCTTTGCTATTGAATTTCAATGTAGTACCATTTCAAAAGAAAAATACCTATATAGAAGCAAGGGCTATCTAGATAATAATATTATTCCGATATGGATCCCTTATACACCAGAAGTGAAGTATTTTGAAAGTGGTATTACTAAAATTTCCTTAAACGAACAACTTCGTCAGTTTATCCAAACCACTAAAACCCAGCTTTTTTTAATTACCTACCATCCTTACAAGAAGCAATTTGTATATTTTTCAAACCTACTACATGTGAAAGATAATCGTTATATCACTAGAGTCCAAACCCTTGATTTAAATCAACAATTATTTCCATTCTATTTACCAAAGAAGTTGACGAAACTTGAATTTAAACAATATTTCAAGACATATGTTGATACTAAGAAGCAATTTTTAAAATATCGTCTCCATTTCAGTAGGAAAGGAGTAAACGATCTCTTTTTAAGAAGTCTTTACGAGCTACGTTTAACATTGAGCTCACTTCCAAATTTTATAGGTGTTCCCCTTAGAGGGAATGAAAGTATGAAGGGGTTTGCAGTTGAATGGCAAGCGGCGCTATTTTATTTTATGCAGTTGAGCGGGTCCGTGTATGGATCTATTGAAAAACAAGATATTCTTCACTTTTTAAAATGGGCAGGGATTGACCAATCAGATAGAACTATCGCTACAGTCCATGAATATTGCAATCTGATAAAAAAACTTTCCATTCATCATGTACAGGATTCTGTAGATGATGGGCAACTCATTGACGTGTTATACGACCAATTTCTTGCATTAAATAATGGAAATTGAGAAAATATTTAAGAATTGAAATTTACTGTATCGGAGGCTATTTTATGGCGAAAAAGGTTTTAACACGTGATGAAGTACCCGTTGAATTAACATGGGACTTATCAACAATTTTTTCTTCTGATGATGAATGGGAACAAGAATTTAAAGAAATTGAAAAATTAGTGCCAGAGTCTGAAAAATTTAAAGGGAAAGTAACAAAAAGTGCAAAAAGCTTATATGAAACATTACAATTTAGTGATAAATTATCAGAACGCTTTGGCAGACTTTATGTTTATAGTCACTTAAAGCATGATCAAGATACGACAAACAGTAAATACCAAGCAATGGATGGAAGAGTACGATCATTAGGTGCGAAACTAGCTGCAGCATGGTCATTTACAACACCAGAAATACTATCTGTGGATGAGGAAACTATTAACAGTTACTTAAAAGAATATGAACCATTACAATTATATGCACAAATGTTAAAAGAGTTAAACCTACAGAGACCACATGTTTTAAGCGCTGATAAAGAAGAAATGTTAGCACAGTTTTCAGAAGTTACAAGTGCTTCTGGTGGAACGTTTAGTGCATTAAATAATGCGGATCTTCAATTTCCAGTGATAAAAAATGATGAAGGCGAAGATGTTGAATTAACACATGGGAATTATATTTCATTTTTAGAAAGCTACAACCGTGATGTTAGACGTGATGCATTCAAAGCAATGTATGAGACATATGGTCAGTTTAAAAATACATTTGCATCAACACTTTCCGGTAATGTAAAAGCACATAATGTAAACGCTCGTATTCGAAAGTATACTTCAGCTAGACATGCAGCAATGAGCAATAATCATATTCCTGAAAAAGTGTATGACCAATTAATTTCCACAATTCATGAATTTTTACCAGTACTACATCGATATATAGCCCTTCGTAAAAAAGTGTTAGGTGTAGATGAGCTTCATATGTATGATTTATTCGTACCTTTAGTAAAAGAAATGAAAATTGAAATGCCTTATGAAAAGGCGAAAGAGACAATGGTAAAAAGCTTTGAGCCACTAGGTGATGAATATCAATCCATTGTTCAAAAAGGTTTAGAAAGCCGCTGGGTAGATGTTCTTGAGAATAAAGGGAAAAGAAGTGGTGCATACTCCTCAGGAACGTATGGTACAAACCCATATGTATTAATGAATTGGCAGGATAATTTAAATAATTTATTTACTTTAGCTCATGAATTTGGGCATAGTATGCACAGTTATTTCACAACGGAAAATCAACCATTCCCATATGCAGATTACTCGATCTTTGTTGCAGAAGTAGCTTCTACTTGCAACGAAGAGCTACTATTCGATTATTTGCTAAAAACGACTGAAGATGAGCAACTGAAAATTTATTTGTTAAATCATTGGTTAGATGGATTTAGAAGTACGGTGTTCCGTCAAACGATGTTTGCAGAATTTGAACATATTGTTCATGAAATGGATGCACGTGGTGAAGCTATTACTGCAGAAGGTTTAACGACGATTTATTACGATTTAAATAAGCAATATTTTGGTGATGAAATTACAATAGACGAAGAAATTGGTTTAGAATGGGCTCGTATTCCACATTTCTATTATAATTACTATGTATATCAATATGCTACAGGACAAAGTGCAGCAACTGCATTAAGTAAGCAAATTTTAAAAGAGGGTAAACCCGCTGTAGATCGATATATTAACAACTTCTTAAAAGCAGGATGCTCTGATTTCCCAATAGAAGTATTAAAAGCTGCTGGGGTCGATATGGAATCTCCACAACCAATTTCAGAAGCATGTAAAGTATTTGAAGAAAAATTAGCAGAGCTTGAATCGTTATTATTGAAATAGGACTATTAGGCTACAGATTCGATTTTCTGTAGCCTTTTTTCTTTGGTTTTAAAAGCTTTAATTTAAGAAAAAAATTTCGTAAACGCCTTCATTTCGTTGTAATCGCTTACTATTTGACGAATTTGTGAAATAATTGTCGAACGGTTGCGAAATGCTATAAATCTATGATAAATTTAATTCGTGAAATAAATCACAAAACAAACATACACCCCTTTGTTTGAACGTGAACATTTCTCCCATCCCCTTTGTGAAAAGGACCGTCACTATTATACAGAATAGTGACGGTCCTTTTATTATACCTATGTTTTTATTAATACTTTAATTTTAGTGAAAAGGCTGTTTTTTAATCTTTTTCATGCAAAAAAAATTGACTACTTTACTCAATTCAAAATGATGGTTTTAATATCAATAAATAGCATAGTATAATAATAAATGATAATACTGTATAAAATTAACAAAAATAAAGAATCAGGGGGTAACGTTATGAGGAGAAATAGAGATAACAAGGATTTTAATTATGTCCCGGAAAGAAATGGAGTAACAGGATTTACTTTAACCGGATTTTTATTATTTATAGGATTAATTATTATAATAAGCGTTATAAATTATTTTTTCTTCTAAATAAGAACCTTAATTTTAACTAACAATAAGGTTTTCCTTTTTGAACCGTAGAATCCATCAAAAAAAGAAAAGCCTGACCATATCGGCCAGACTAAAAGTATGTGTATAAGTGCATTAAATTTTTAATCGCCAAAGCGAAATTTTATCATTACATAGTCGTTCTATTTTCTGCTGGAGCATTCTCTTCTTTAACTCGCGCTCTGCGTCTTGGTCAGTAATTGAATAAATATCAGCAACTTCTTGCGTTGTTAATGTGTGGAAACGATTAAATAATTCTTCGTAAGTAGGTAAAGGTTTTTTAATCAGTTCATCATTTAATAATTCTTGTAAAATATGAACATAGACATCATAACTATACAGTCCACTTACTTTTAAACCTTCATCTTCAATACATTCATTAAAGAATACAATACTTGGAAATTCATCAATCTCCATCTCATGAGCAATATATAAATCACATTGAAAAGCACGGGCTGTTTCCTTTGAACCGAAATCCGCAGCAAACTCATCAATGTCTAAATTTGCTTCCTTCGCGATTTCTATCAACGTAGAATAATACTGCACATCTTTTGTGTTTAAAATTGTATGTTCTTGAAGCTTCTGAATAAAGCGAAATGCTGCACGTTTTCCTTGGAGCTCAGCTGCTTTAATTGCGATAGAAGGAAAGGCAGGGTGTGAAATATCCAGTTGGGCACCTGAAAAGCAACCTTTTGTACGACGACCTAAGCTGTTTAGTGATGAAAGCTGTGTACTAATTACATATCGCCAACTAAAATAATGATCGTATTCCACTAATAATTTTCTTATGATCGATTGTATTTGTATTGCTCTAGGACAAAATGGATCAATGAAAATATATAATTCTATTGGCTTAGTAATATTTGGAGGTGCAATAGGTTCAGTTAATAATTGGATATTATTCACTAAAATTCCTCCTCATGTTCATTTGGTGTATTAACCATGTGATGGGCAGTCATAGCCAGTCGCTTGAAGTATACTTCTCTAAACTTTCCTTCAAGCCCTACTTCATCCATTGCTTCACTCATACATTCGAGCCAAGCCTGTGCGTGATCAGGCGTAATTTTAAAGGGCATATGACGAGCTTTCATCATTGGATGACCATGCTCTTCTGTGTATAGATTAGGTCCACCTAAGTATTGAGTCTGAAATTGGATCTGTTTACGTGCAGTTTCTGACAAATCTTCCGGAAAGAGTGGTCGTAACAATGGATGCTTGTCGACACGTTTGTAAAAAGCATGTATCAGCTCTTTTAGCTTATCAGCACCAAGTTCCTCGTAAGGAATCGTATATTTTCGATTCATAGGTGTAACTCCTTCTTTCGTAATAAGCAAAAATACATATGTATGGATGCAAAGATATGTTACTTTTAATGAATGATTTGTTTAAGTGTTATATTCATTCTAACAACGTAGACTTCAATTCTCAAATAAATCGCATAAAGAATTGTTTACATAATAGGTTAGAATTACATAATAAGAAAAAAGTTTTACTCTGTGAAACGACTTTATTGATTTCGTTTCAGGCAGAATGCCTCATTTTCTCCCTTAGGTAAGCTCCACTTTGCATCGAAATAAAGTGACAAATGCCCTCGCTTAACAGCTATAAACAACTTATTTTTGCAAATTAACATTAAAATAATAGAGTTAAAATATTCAATAATTATGCCTGATAAGAGTTTAATATTTTCTGTACGTAATTTTGTGTTTCAGCAAAAGGTGGGATTCCGCCATATTTCTTTACATTACCTGGTCCTGCATTATAAGCAGCCAATGCAAGCTCAATATTATTATCAAATTGATGTAACATTTCGCTTAAATATTTTGTTCCACCCATTATATTTTGTTCAGGGTCAGTTGGGTCCATAACACCTAAATATTTTGCAGTTCCAGGCATGAGTTGCATTAAACCCTTTGCACCTGCTGAGCTAACAGCGAGAGGATTAAAATTTGATTCTTGTTTAATGACCGATGTAATCAGTTTCTCAGGTACACCATATGTAGCGGATGCTTTTGATATTAATTCTTGAAAAATATTGCTACTTCCCATAACCGTATTATTTTCATTTAATTCATTACTTTTAAGTAATGTGTCATAATAAGATGCAGGTATGTATGATGAATTTTCATTATTTAAAAATAAATTATTATATGCGTTAGATGCTTTATTAGAATCTAAAGTAAAGCTTTCGATAAGATCAGATGCATTTGATGATAAATTACTAGATGAATCCTCAACGAATTGGTCTAGTAATTGAGAAAAAACCGAATTATCATTACTTAATGCATTTATACTATTTGATGATGAAGAACCGATGGATTGTAACGCTTGTATTTCAAGTAGTAATTTCATTGAAGATACGTCCATATGATCATCCTTTCTTAGCATTTAGTGCTTTCATAAAACGAGCAATTTTTTTATCGGTTGCACGTTTTTCTATTTGGAAGTCCGTTAAAAATTTATTAAAAATCTCTGCACCTGTATTTTCATCATCTGCTTCATATTCTACCTCATAATCATCACAGTTTAAATAGAATGAGTGATCTAAAACAAGTATACCACCTTTATAAGGCAATTCCACCCGATCCGTTGTTAGGGAACCAAAGACTTTCAGTTCATCGATAGGGACATTTAAATTTAATAATTTTCTATGAACAGATGGGGCATCGAAGTGCTGGCCATTTAACATCATTTCGGCTTCATTAGATGACAAAGAATCCGTTGTTTCCAAATGTGTATTTTCTGCTGTTTTTTCTTTTAATGTACAGACAATAGATGACTTCGTTTCTCTTATTCTTAAACCTGCATGTAACGTTTTTAAATGCCACTCAGGGGTATCAAAATAATGATTTGTTTGACGAATGATTTTAGAATCATCAATTTTAAATTCTTTTAATAACATTTCGTATTGCTCTTTAGTAAGCAAATTTTTAAATTCGATCTCTATTTCCTGAGTCATGAATTTCTTCCTTTCTTCGTAAAAAACATATGTGGTTTTTCATTATTCTTTTTCTCGAAAGTATGTACTATGTTAAAATATGAAATGAATAGTGCTGCGAAGGGATGTAAGAACATTGCGTAATATTTACCGCGTAGAAAAATTTCAATTTATACATAATGAACTTCATTTTAGTTTAAACGAAAATGATAAGAAAATAAAATTTCAACCTGCTCATCAAGTACTTGCAGATTCAGATGGTCAAGCTTTTATATATTTAGTTGAAGAGGGAGATAATTTAAGTTATGTAAGCTTCCCAAAGAATGTGTGGCCGCAACTACTTGAAATCGTAAAGCGAGAAAAAAATCCGCATTTACAAATCGGAGGAAAATCGATTGAGTTAGAAAACTTTTATGAGGAGCTTCTCGCACTCATCTACAATATCGAAGGTAATGATAACTATGGAGAAGATTTTGTAAAAGCAGTGGAAGAAACTTTTCATGAAATTTTAGTAGAAGAAACAGAGTAGTCTTTCATCTTCAATTCATTAAATAGCAATTTGGGGAAATTGTTATTTTCATCAAGCTTCTTGATGTACTGTTTTAGGCAGGGAGGAATTTACTATGGGACAATGGGATGTTTTTTTAAGTCCATACAAACAAGCTGTAGATGAATTAAAAATAAAGCTAAAAGGCATGCGTTCTCAGTTTGGAATTCAGGGGAATACATCACCTATTGAGTTTGTGACAGGAAGAGTAAAACCTTTGGCAAGTATATATGATAAATCTCTAGAAAAAGGAATCCCTTTTGAGCCATCCGAACGGTTGGCAGAAGAAATGCAAGATATTGCAGGATTACGCATTATGTGTCAGTTTGTAGATGATATTACAACAGTCACGAATCTAATAAGACAAAGAGATGACCTACGAGTTGTTGAAGAAATTGATTATATCGCACATAAAAAACCAAGTGGCTATCGTTCATATCACTTGATAGTTGCTTATCCTGTTGAAACGATTAATGGAAAAAGAGAAGTTTTAGCTGAAATACAAATTCGAACATTAGCCATGAACTTCTGGGCATCAATTGAACATTCATTAAATTATAAATATAAAGGGGTATTTCCAGAAGAAATTAAAAATCGACTACAAAGTGCTGCAGAGGCAGCATTCCGTTTAGATGAAGAAATGTCATCCATTCGAAGTGAAATTCAAGAGGCCCAAGCATATTTTAGCGAAGTAAAAGAAGCAACCAATCCAACGATTCCTACGAAAAAGGAAAAGGAGTGAGTGATTTGAAATTCTCTATCCAATCACGTAGAGACGATCAATCAAATGAATTAAGAGACCTTGCAAAAACATATCTACAGGATTTTGGTCTAACATTTGATGAAGAGGAGCCAGAAATTGTTATTTCCATTGGCGGTGATGGTACATTATTACACGCCTTTCATCGGCATACCCACCGACTTGATAAAGTAGCTTTTGTCGGTATTCATACTGGTCATTTGGGTTTTTATGCGGATTGGAAACCTTCTGAATTAGAAAAACTTGTTTTATCGATTGCTAAGAAGGAATATAACGTTGTTGAATATCCACTCCTACAAGTAAGAGTGCAACATAATAATGCAGAAACAAATACGTATTTAGCATTAAATGAAATAACTGTGAAGTCTCCGGATGTAACACTAGTTATGGATATTGAATTAAATGGGACCCATTTTGAACGATTTAGAGGAGATGGATTGTGTGTATCTACTCCTTCTGGAAGTACAGCTTATAATAAAGCATTAGGTGGAGCAATTATTCATCCAACATTACAAGCATTTCAAATAACAGAAATGGCATCGATTAACAATCGTGTTTTCCGTACGGTAGGTTCTTCGTTAGTATTACCTGCTCATCATCATTGTGTTTTAAAGCCGGTTACAAATCAAAAATTTACGATGACGATTGATCATATTCATTTAGAACAAACGGATTTGAAGTCAATTACATTTAATGTGGCATCTCAAAAAGTGCGTTTTGCAAGATTTAGACCGTTTCCTTTTTGGGAGAGAGTACACGATTCGTTTGTATCAAATGACTAGGAGTTTCGATGGACAATAGATTTCAAATAACATTTTATGCAAATCGAGATGGTGAGCTTCTTCGTGAAGCAATTGAAGCCGAGGGAATATCAAAACGAGCCTTAACATCCATTAAATTTAATGGAGGAAACATCTTAGTAAATGGTGATGAGAAAACAGTTCGGTACTCATTAAATAAAGGCGATGAAATTACGATTTTCTTTCCTTTAGAGGAAGTAAGTGATGGTCTTGTAATTGAACATGGAAAATTAAACATAGTTTATGAAGATGAAGCACTTCTCATTATTGAAAAACCACCATTTATGAATACAATTCCTTCAAGAGAGCATCCAACGGGAAGTATAGCAAATTATGTATGTGGTTACTTTAAAGAAAGAGGTATCCACTCAACGGTTCATATTGTGACGAGACTTGATCGAGATACTTCAGGTTTACTTTGTATCGCAAAACATAGCCATATCCATCATTTAATGGGCATTCAGCAGCAAAATAAACTAATAAATAAGCAATATGAAGCTATTGTTCATGGACACGTTGAAATAGATGAACAATCAATAATTGCTCCTATAGGAAGAAAGCCAACTAGTATTATTGAACGAGAAGTACGGGATGATGGACAATACTCACATACTGATGTGAAAGTAATCAAAAGAGGCTACTTTAATAGTGAGCCAATTTCCCATGTTAGGCTGAAGCTTCATACTGGAAGAACCCATCAAATACGAGTACATATGGCTCATATTGGCCATCCACTTGTTGGGGATGACCTTTATGGAGGAAGTAGAGAACTGTACAACAGACAAGCACTTCACTGTGTACATTTAGAAATGATTCATCCATTATCAAAAGAAAAAATATTTTTTTCTAGTGAAATACTTGAAACAATGAAAAATTTAATAAATAATGAGATGTTCGAACAATAAATATTCGAACATCTTTTTTAATTCGAAATAAACGGTTAACATTAATATCTTCGTCATGTAAGATATTAATGAATTAAAATTCGAAAGGAGGGGACAAGTATGATAGAAAATAGAAACGACAACGAAGTACAATATGATGAGGAACTTCTCCGTCAATTACTTTTGGATGGGAACATTGAAGAATTCCGTGAACACTACCTAGCACTTCATCCATATGATCAAGCCCAGTTTTACGAGAAGGTGGGCCCTGACATACGTAAAATTATTTTTCTATTCTTGTCTCCTCAGGAGTTAGCCTTAATCTTTGAGGCTCTTGAAATAGATAATAGTGAATATGAAGAATATTTAAAAGAGATGGAAACATCTTATGCTGCAGAAATGCTTTCAGTTATGGATACCGACGATGCGGTCGACGTATTAAATGAACTTGATGAAGAGCACAGAGATAGTTTCTTAGAAATGATGGATAGTGAAACCGTTGAGGAATTCCATGAATTATTAGCATACGAGGAATATACTGCAGGGGCAATTATGACTACCGAGTATGTCTCCATCCTGCAAAACTCAACAGTTCGATCTGCGATGAACGTATTAAGAAATGAAGCACCAAATGCTGAAACAATCTACTATGTATTTGTTGTGGATGATCAGCATCGACTTACTGGTGTCATTTCATTGAGAGATTTAATTGTTTCTAGTGAAGATACTTTAATTAAAGATATTATGAGTGACCGGGTTGTCTATGCAAATGTAACAGCTGATCAAGAAGATGTTGCGCAAATATTCAAAGATTACGATTTCTTAGCCGTTCCGGTAGTAGATGAAAACAACGAGCTTGTTGGGATTATCACTGTTGATGATATTATTGACGTTATTGATGAAGAAGCATCTGATGACTACTCAAAACTTGCCGGGATTTCAGATGTTGATGATGTGAATGTTAATCCTTTTAAAGCAGCAAGCAAACGTTTACCGTGGCTGATCATTTTATTATTTTTAGGAATGATAACCGCGACATTAATGGGACAGTTCGAGGCAACTTTGGATAAGGTTGCCATTCTTGCGCTATTTATCCCATTAATATCAGGAACATCTGGTAATAGTGGGACGCAAGCACTGGCTGTTGCTGTACGTGGTATTGCAACTGGTGAAATAGATGGCAAAAACAAATTAAAACTTCTGTTCCGTGAAATTAGTACAGGATTGATTACTGGTATTATTTGTGCCCTAGTGGTGATAGGGATTATCTTTTTCTGGAAGCATTCACTAATCATCGGTTTATTAGTAGGAGCAGCCATCTGTTGTTCGATTGTTGTTGCAACGATTGCAGGTTCATTTATTCCATTATTAATTCATAAAATGGGTATCGACCCTGCCGTTGCATCAGGTCCGTTTATTACAACATTAAATGATATTACAAGTATATTAATCTATTTAGGGTTAGCTTCAATGCTCATTGGTCAATTAGGATGAGGCTTTTCCCTAAAAATTAGGTGAAAGTCACGAAAAATAAGATTTTGCATATTTATATGAAAAAAAGGATGTGCAAAATTGGAAGTTCGAGAACCATTACTTTTTATTCAAAGCCCTCCATTTTACTATGTTGAAGTAAAGGAGACGGAAGTTGAAGCGGATACGTTGTTAGATGAAAGTACGTCTGTTTACGAAATATCAAGAACAGAAAAGATACAAAATGAAGTAATCGTTAGACAATTAAGTTATTTTTCGCAGCCAAATCATCGTCATAGAAATTTAGTATTTCACCTTGATGATGGGGATAAAATTACCGGCAGACTTGAGGAAGTAGACGGAATAAGTGTGAAAATAAAAACGACTACAAATAATCTTATTTTAATAAATGGCAATGAAATTAAGGCAATAACAATATAAAATAAAAATTTCATGAATGATAAATAAAAATCGGTAAATTCTAAACACTGAATTTACCGATTTTTTTTGTAAAAAAATAGCGTAACCCACTAGTGAGTTACGCTACGCTAAATATTAGTCACAAATGTTTAGGTCAACGTCTGCAATACATTGAATTGCTGTGAAATTATTTAAATCAACTGTTAAGCAAGTTTCTGTTTTCTTATATTTTCTAATGTGATTGAAAACATCGTTATTTAGATTATCAGTTGTTAGATCTACTACATCGTTTATTTCATCGCCATCATCAGCTACTGGCATAATGCATCGTAAAGTAGCACAGCAATCACCAAACATATCTTCTACACGGAAGAATGGTGTAAATTCGAAGTCTCCTTCGTGTTTGTCGAAGTATACTGCTTTGAATGGTTTACCAAGTTTATCTAATAACATAAATACGCGTGTGTCTGCATTTCGAGCACGATTTGGAAGACCACCTAGTGGCTCAAGGAAGCAACTTGTTCCACAGGAATCACAGTCATTACGAACCGCCTCATTTTGAATTTTTAAGATTGTTTTTACTACTTCACACACGCAGCCCATATTACGACTAACACCACCTAAAGAACTGCTTTCTAGGTTATCTTTACCACAACCCATTTAAATTCACCTCTCTTCATATTTGCTTCAATCTACAATATGTTGAGATAACGCCTAAAACTGGGCTATAGTTTATAGGCTTTAAATTTAGGCCTAATTTTTTTGAATAGTTTCATTTGAAAGAGCAAATAATGATTGAAAAAGGGGGTTGAATTTTGAAAAAAATGGTGTTTTTCTTCTTCGTCCCTTTTATCCTTGTAGGATGCTCAAGTAATGAGAAAACAATTGAAGTAGTAGATGTGCTTGATGATGCCGAAAAGAGAGAAGAAGTACGAGAAGCAATGAATAATAATAACGATATTTATAGTGGAACGGCCATCCTAGTTGATGATCAGTTACTCGTTGCGGTTCAATCAAAACCTTGGCTTGATTTTCGAAAAGAAAAAATAGAACAAGATTTACAAACCCAATTAGAAGAACAATACCCAGATATGAATGTTTTAGTTTCTGCTGATTTTAAATTGTATTGGGAAGCGAATAAATTGGTGAATGAGGAAGACAAGCAAAAGGTTAGTGAACGTGTTGAGAAACTGAAAAGTTTAGTTAAGGAGGAAACATAATGGAACAAGAAAAATATCAGAATCTTGAGCAACAAATAACGCCTCCTACACCTTATTTAAAAAACTCAATTAAAGCATTTCTTATTGGCGGTTTAATTTGTACGATTGGTCATGCCATCACTTACTTTTATATTATCTTTTTTGATTTTACGGAAAAAACAGTTGGGAATCCAACAGTTGCAACGATGGTGTTTATTTCAATGCTTTTAACTGGTTTTGGACTTTACCGTAAATTAGGACAATTTGCTGGTGCCGGAAGTGCAGTTCCTGTTACTGGATTTGGTAATGCAGTAATATCAGCAGCAATTGAACATCGTACTGAAGGTTTGGTGCTTGGGGTAGGTGGCAACATCTTTAAATTAGCTGGTTCCGTTATTGTTTTTGGTGTTGCATCTGCCTTTTTTGTCGCCCTCATTAAGCTAATACTCGTATCAATGGGTGTTGTTCAATGGTAATACTATTTCAATCAAAGCCATCGATTTTAGCCTGTGGAGCGGTAGCGGGACCAGTAGAAAAGAAAAGTGTGTTTTATTCTTATTTTGATTCAGTTGTTGATGATGAAAGATGGAATGAAAAAACAAATGAGCAAGGCCACGCAAAAATGATTACCGAGGCTTGCGATATCGTAATGAAAAAAGCAAATATAAATAATAAGCTGGATATAGATTACTTTTTAAGTGGCGATTTAGTTAATCAAATGACACCAAGTAATTTTGCGGCTCGTGAGTTGGGAACACCCTTTATAGGATTATTTTCAGCCTGTGCCACAAGTATATCTTCAGTAATTGTTGCAAGCTTGCTAACTGAATTAGGTGCCTCAAAATATTCAATAGCAGGAGCAGCAAGTCAACATAATGCGATTGAAAGACAGTTCCGCTATCCGATTGATTATGGTGGACAAAAACCTGCAACAGCACAATGGACGGTAACTGCAGCCGGATATGCCCTTATTGGAAATCATAGCAAAGATAATCCTTCCATAGTTGCGGCGACAATTGGAAAAGTAGTCGATAATGGTGACACAAATCCGTTCCATATGGGTGGAGCAATGGCACCTGCTGCATTTGATACAATTAAAAGCCATTTGGAGAAACGAAACCAACAATTTTCGGATTATGATTTGATCATGACGGGTGACCTTGGAAAAATTGGGTTAAATATATTAAAAGCAATGTTTACGGAATCTGGAGTAAAACAAGAGGATCTACAACTTTTGCGGGATGCAGGCGCTGAATATTATGGTGAGGATGAAGCTTTTTTAGCAGGAGCAAGTGGTGCAGGATGTTCAGCATCTGTTTACTATAGTTACATTTTCCAGCAATTAAAAGATGGACGATATAAACGCGTATTACTTTGTGCAACTGGATCTCTTCTTTCGCCACTATCCTTCCAGCAAGGCGAATCAATTCCATGTACTGCACACGCAATTGAAATAACGATGGAGTGAGGCGAAAGAAATGATATTTTTTGATTTCTTCTTTGCATTTCTTATAGGTGGTATCATTTGTTTAATTGGACAGTTAATAATGGATTTTGGAAAAATGACACCGGGACATACTCTATCAATTTTAGTTGTATCAGGAGCAATCGTTTCAGGGCTCGGCTTGTATCAACCAATCATTGACTTAGCTGGTGCAGGTGCTACGATTCCTATTACATCATTCGGACATTCATTAGCTCAAGGTGCTATTGCAGAAGCAGAGAAGCACGGCTGGGTTGGTGTTTTAACGGGAATGTTTGAAGTAACGAGCTCAGGAATAAGTGCAGCCATTGTATTTGGTTTTATAGCTGCCCTAATTTTTAAACCAAAAGGTAAAGCAAACTAGACGAATACCCCTCCTTTCATTTAGTACACCGCATAGGATACTAAGTGAAAGGAGGGGAATTTTTATGTGGAACAATTATTGTGGTTGCAATCAAGTAAGTCCTGCATATGATATGGGTAGTTGTGATGGAGGCAAAAACAACAGCTCTACTTTTGTTTTAATCGTTGTTTTATTCATTTTATTAATCATTGTTGGTAGTTATTGCTGGTAGTGTTTGTATGTAAGGAGGGAAGAAAATGCAAAACCCTTTTTTTAAGCAGATAGAAAACAAAACTGGTGTTGAGATGGAAGAAATTATGGCACTAGCTAATGCAATCCAATATGCTGATTTTACAAATGAAAAACAAGTACGTAAAATCGTTCAACGTGTAAGTAAAATGGCAAAGAAACCAATTACAAGAGAATTGGAAGATAAAATTGTAAAATCCATTATTAAAGATGGAAATGCATTAGATTTTAGTAAAATTGAGAAAATGCTGTAATCTAATATGCAATGAGTGGTATTAAAAAAAGTAGTTGCCAAAATGGTAACTACTTTTTCCTTATATCAATTTTTCCATAGAGCGATGTGGAATACCAGCATCTAAAAATTCTGGTGAATTGATCACATAGTTAAGCTTTTCGTAGAATGGTACCGCATGTGTTTGCGCATATAAGAGCAACTTTTGAAAGCCATGTGTAGCAGCATAGTTTTCGATGGCCTTCATCATAAGAACTCCTAATTTTTTCCCTCGATAGCTCGGCAAAACACAAACTCTTTCTACCTTACCTACTTTTGGTTGATATTCACGAAAACGAGCAGCTGCAACCACTTGCTCTCCATCATTGACGATGAAATGTGTTGATTTTGTATCAAATTCATCTAATTCTAAATGTTCTGGTACTCCTTGTTCTACAACGAATACTTTATTTCTTACTTCATAGGCTGATTGAAGTTGCTGTTCAGTTTCGACTATTTTTACTTCGTACACTTCTAGTCTTCAGCTCCGCTTAATTTATAAGTGTCGTATGTCGTCCATGAACCATCCTCTAATTGATATAACAGATGAATGCGATCGATTGTATCTTTTTCATCTACACCGATCATACGTAATTGACCAAAAATATCATCATGTTCCGATGCTGTTAAATCCTGAGCAATGGTAATATGCGGTACAAATACATGCTTAGGTTTACCAATATTGATGGAATCTTGAATTTCTTTATGAAACTTTGCTAATTGTTCTGTTGGTTCAATTTTGAAATAAATGACATTCGTTGTTGGATAAAATGAACTAACGCGAGAGGCATGAATCTTTAAAGGTGCATACTTTTGCGCAATTGAAGATAAAATATCTGAAATTCCTTTTACATCATCCGCCTCAAAAGCTTCTTTGAATGTTATATGTGGAGTCACTTTCGCATAATGAGAATCGTAACGTTTACGATAAGTATTCGCTAAATCCTGTAATTTTTTTGATGGAAATGCAACAATACCAAATTTCAAATCCATTACCTCCCTGTGTAAATTATTAAGCTAACTTTTTTAATTATAACAGAATTATTAATATTCAGGCATTTATCAGACACTATTCACTAAAATTTTCTATTAACGCGCGGCGCAAATCGGGTTTCCAATACTTCCATGTATGGTTTCCATCAAATTCATCATAAAATGTAGTAAAGCACTTTTCTTTAAGTAAAGCATGTAGTTTACGGTTTGGAGTTAAAAAATCTTTCACAGTTTTATCTGTTGTAACAACCTCATTCTCGCCTTTACCGATAATATGATAGATGGAAAGTAGCTCCTGAGAAGATGACTGGCTAACGATGTTTAAGACATCCTCATCAACATAAGGTGATTGCAAAATGACTTTACTAAAAATATTAGGATATTTTAATGCTACAAGTAAAGAGACTGTGGCTGCCATCGAGTCTCCGATAACACCTCTAGTTGTACCAAGCTGAAATGTAGAATATTCTCGGTCAAGATACGGAACAAGTTCATGTGCAAGGAAGCGTAAATATGCTTCATGCTGCTCCCCGGAAGGTATATATTTTTTTCTACGATCGTTTATGTTTTTATATGGGACTCCGACAATGATTAAATTTTCTATTTCGTAATTGTCTATTAATTCATCAGCTAATTTCGTAATGCCACCAAGCTGGAAATAATCTTTTCCATCCGATGCGATTAAAATGTTATATTTATAAAGTGGGGTATAATTAGCAGGAACGTAGATTAATAGCTCTATTTCCTCTTGTAAAGCCTCGCTATAAAATAAAATGTCCTTTACATTTCCTTTATCCACAGGATAAACCTCCTTACATAAGCTGTGTCATATTGAATAGTATCCTTTAATTTATGGAAAGGCAATTAGTCTGATTAATATGTTTATTAAATTTATATAGAGAGAGGTTTTATTATGCATAATAAAAATGTTCGCGTTCATTCAAACGATGTTACAACTGCTGCAAAAGAAGCTCTAAATCGTCGTGGCGTAAAAGTTGAAGATATTGCTGAAATAGTATATCAAATGCAAAAACCTTATAATCAAGGATTAAAACTAGAGCATTGTGTAAGCTCAGTTGAACGTGTGCTTCAAAAACGTGAAATTCAGCATGCCGTTTTAGTTGGAATTGAGCTTGATGAACTGGCGGAAAAGAAAATGCTTTCCCAACCTTTACAAGCGATTGTTGAATCCGATGAAGGATTGTTTGGAGTAGATGAAACGATAGCACTAGGTTCAGTATTAACATATGGAAGCATTGCTGTAACGACCTATGGACATTTAGATAAGAAAAAAATTGGAATTATTAAAAAATTAGATACAAAAGCAGGGGAAGGTGTCCATACATTTTTAGATGATTTAGTTGCAAGTATTGCGGCTTGTGCAGCATCGAGAATTGCACATAAAGCACGTGATTTAGAAGAGGAAGAGGCAACGTTCGATGACGTTCCTTCATTTGTCATGAGTACCTCTGCAGCTGAGTCAAGTAATAAAGCCAAATAAAAGGAATTGAAAATAATATATAGTAAAAATTAAAGGACGTCATCCATTTAGATGGCGTTTTATTTTATGGATATTAGTTTTGTAATATAATATATTTTACTTATCTATTTAGAAATAGTGAAATATTCAATTATGTATTAAAATGAACTATACGTTTTTAAATAAATTTTTTTGAGAGGATTATTATGAAACCATCTGACATAAAAACAATAATTACGAGTTTAACATTCCTTTTAGCTGTTATTTTATATTTGATTTTTCGTTAGGTAGGAATGGACTAATAAAGTAGAAAGGGAATTGAAATGGGTAAGAGGATTTTTCCTATACTATTAATTTTAACGTTATTATTAGGTGCCTGTGACCTAAAAGAAAACCAAATCTATGAAGATGCTTCTGTAGATTCGGCATATGATGTAACTGACTTCGAGAAATTTCCACTCGTTAGTGTTGTGGACGGCGATACAATTGCTATAATTTATAAGGGCAAACGTGAAAGTGTAAGATTCTTTGTTGGTAGATAGTCCTTAAACCTCCCATCCACGTTTAGGTGAACAGCCATATGCTAAAGAGGTTAAAATATTTACAGAAAAGAGATAAATATATCAATCTCAAAATAATGTAATAGGATTTATCTTAATAATGGCATGGACTAACTTTCATGATAACTTCAATGTGAATATATTTTTAATTGAAGTTATTATGCTTTACTGGATAAATAGGAGAGATAAAATAATGTAAAGGTTATTGCAAAAAGAGGAAGTAAAATGAGTGGCACTAGCTATTTAGCAGATGATTGGGTAATAATAACTGCATATCCTTTCTTTTAAAGAGAAAAGTACAATCTATGAAGTGACCCCAAAATGTTAGACTAAGCAGCTATGGAGGATTGAATACGGTATTGTACCGGATTCAATTCCTTTAACTTTTCATTAATGCGTTTGTGATTGTAATATTCAATATACAGTTCAAGTTCATGTTTGAAATATACTCTCAAATACTTGTATATATAATAGCTCAGATTTTAATAGACCAAAAAAGTTCGTAATTACTGCATTATCTAAACTCGTTTAGGGGATTTCCCCGACCTGTTTTTTATTTGTGTTAAAAACTACTAAACAGATGAATCTAAAGATGGCTACGCATCCTTATATCTAAATATTTAATTCTCTTATTAAATCATCATCATCTAAAAAATCCTCCAAAGTATGTAAATCAATTTCTTTTCTTATCTTTTCTATTAAGATAGAAGGAATATTAATTTCCCAGTGTTCATCTCCTTCATCACACATTTCTAGCAATATTCTCCAATTATTTAATATCTGTAAATAAATAGATGGGAACTCACTTCGAATAGTGTCCTTATTTTCGATAAAAGCTAATGTATAACGAGCAAGTTCTTCCTGTTTACTGTAGAAGGGGAACGCACAACCTACTCTCCAATTACCGAGTTTAACCATATATACAGCATTTGAATATTTTCTTACTTCAATGTTTGGAGAATTAAAATACTCATAATAAGGATAGTTTTCAAAAAAACAACCTATGAAATAGGCACCAATTTCAAATCCCTTTAATCCATTTTTTACAGCTGTTATTATTTTATTATCCATTTGCTCCAATTAAATAAACCTCCTCTATATTAAGATAGTATTATACTTAAATGAAATGCATCATTAATTTTATAAAATTAATGATGCACTTCGTTTAAAAGAACGGATATGCGCTTATTATTACCCAATCCGTTGATTTAAAGCTAGTACCAGCCATTTTACTTCCTCTTTTTGCAATTACTTTAACATTTTGTTGTTCCGTCTTTGACCATTTCAATTTTGACCAGTTATCTCTTACTTCCTTATCCCAACCATCTTGGCCATTAACAACTTCCATTACTATATCCATAGTTCTATCAGGGAATGATGCATACATGAATTGTGATGGTTTATCAGAATAATGAGTACCTTTCTTTTTCTTAGTTCCATCAGATTCCTTCATATGACGATTATATATGTGGCAATATCCATAGTTATCAAAAGGTAAAAATGCTAAAACTATTCTTTCACCCGCATTACTATATCGAATTTCACTTACATAATTACTACTAAGCGGTTCAATAGTATTGCGTTCTAATAAATCTTCCTGTTCTACTTTATTAGGAACCGTTCCATCAAGGGATTGTGTTCCTGGGAGTGAAGCAACCAAACTATTCGGTATTCTTGCAACGCTTCCGCAAGCGCGATTCATTTCAGATTGAACAATCCAGCCGTACTCTGGAATAGACATTGGTTGAATTGTGTCTTCCGTAGTAACCTCTTCGACCTCTCGATAATCGTCAACTAATGTTGAAGCTGTACTAGTACTCTGATTTGTTGTAAAAATCGATAATAATAATATTGCTATGAGTGAAAATTTAAGTATTTTTTTCACTTAATACACCTCCTAACATACAAATTATAACCATTAATTGATAATAATGTAAATTAAGTTATTGTAAAATAACTGTAAATTTATTGGTGTTTTGTTAACGGTTCTCATAGCAAAATGGTACATTCTAGTAATAAACTTGAACATAGTCTACAAGCTTTGTATGATATCCATTTAGAAAGCAATTAATTAAGGGGGAACTTTATGCTTTCAATTTTATGGGTGGATTTTTAATTATTTAAGACCAGCTAAGGATATGACAAGTTGGAAATTATGTAGGATTTCTATTTTATGCATTACTAGTACTAACACCACTATTAGCAAGTTTTATTTACTCGGATACTTTCTTACAGGACCAAAAAGAGGGTATCTTTTCATTACTTTCTACAAGGGCGAAGTATTCTCATACAATATATGCAAAAGCGTTAGCTGTATTTTAAGTTATTTTTGTCAGCTTTTTTCTTGGTTGATGATTAATATAATGCTAACCTACATAAAAATTCCAAGTATTGGTGGGGATTATATGTGTATGCACCGCCTGCTAATGATATTGGAGTTCCAGGGTTTAACATCGATTACATTTTCAACAAAACCTGCTAATAGAAGCCCCCTTCGTTATTCAATAATCGGGCGCGCGCGACAAGTTCTGTTATAAGCGATTTAGCTCGTGAAATACAGGGAAGTTTGCGTGGCAAATTTTTAACTTTACAACGGAGGATAGGAATGAAGAAACCATGTTTTCTGAAACTATCCCGTCAATACTCCTGCATGCGTTATGACTGACAGGCTATAGGGTTTGAAGTACAGGTGGATTCGGCAGAACGAAGGCTTTAGCCACTCCTTTAGAGAAGGTATGCCAACGGATATGCCGCACGTCATAGCATCTAAATTTGTATGGAAAAAAATAATTATTTTTCACTAAAGAACTATGTTTTTAGAATTTCTAAATGCAAAAGATAGTGATATTTGGAATGTTGAATGGCTTAGCACTGATAATGATTTTTCTACAGTCAATACATTTATTGCAAAATCTAGTAAAGAAAAAATTGAACAGATAAAAACAGAGTTAGGTTATCATGATTCTTTATTTCGTGCTGCTAAAATAATAAAAAAGGATATTTTAGCCAACCACATAGAGTTAATTCGGTGGTTAATTAGCTTACCGTTAAATTATGAGACCGAAACGCAAATATTTGTCCATGCAGGTATTGATGAGGAAGCTGTGGAATTTTGGAAGCATGGCACACCAGACGAATACTTTGTCAGCAAATTCCCCGCTACTTTTGGTAAGTTTCACAAAGATATTATTGCTGGTCATATCAGCACAAGTTTCTTAGCTAAAGACAAAGATTTTCATGATATATTTTGGGACGGAAAAAGTCACTTTTTTATTGATGGTGAAACAAATGTAAGTGGTACTATACCACTTTTAAAATACAATACTGTAACAAAAAAATGTACATCATTTATTAAGAGAGTAGATGACGATGGAACAGTTACATGGGAAGAATATTCGATAAAAAGAGATTACAATGAGTAAATTAAAGATAATGGAATATTCACTTGCAAAGTAAACAGGAAGTGTGTATCCTGCCGTTTGTAAGGCTGAAGAAGGTGTTTCGTCAGACAAACCAACCAATCGTGTACCCACCCCTCATGTAATGTCCTATGTTTGTTAACGTTGATAACTATAAATACATGACTATAAATTATGTTTCTACAAAGATAGAAAACTAGCATTTTTGCTACCTTTACTTACGTTGAATACGGTAGATAATCTTACTACATATAAGAGCGCCATTATTGAGAAATGGGTGCTCTTTTTGCTTGTAAGAGCAATATAATTTAATAACATTTTTGCGTCAGAAAAATGAGATTATAACAATACGCTTTACACGGTAACCAAAACCCATTATAATAAAAAACGTGCGATAGCCAAAACCCACGAAGTTATAGGAGGTATTACTATGCCAAGAGTTTATTTGACATTAGAACAGGAATTGTTTAAACGTATCGAAGAGGATGCAAACAAAAATAATATTACTATAAATTTGCTCATGCAAAATATATTCGAAAGAATTTATATGAGTGGCTTAAATTACAGTGATATTGTTGAAAAGATAGGTTTAGATACAGTAGGATTCGATTATACTGCTGCACTAAATGAACTTATTAAAGAAACAAATGAAAGAGATGACGGAGAATTTACACTTGTGATGTTAGATTCATTTTCTAAACTATGTATTTCTACAGTTGAAAAGGGATACTTACAACCGTCCACTTTAAGAGCAAAACTTGGAAAACTTTATAATTCAGTTGTCAAAAAAGATCAGAATAAAGCGGAACAGGATAAGGTACTTCCAGGTGTTGAAAGGGCGAGAGATGATAATGGAGATTTGAAATTTATATCTAGAACGGCTGTTTATGTTAAGAATTCTATAAAACAAAAGGAGAACGAATTACAAGAATAACTATAAAGAGGTACAATAGGCTATTAGAATATCTAATTAATCTGCAAAACTCGACTAAGTTGGAGAGTATAAAATATTTTGTGTAAATGAAAATTTCCATGTAAAAAGGAA